>JBDTYM010000007.1:0-71888 GCA_040005635.1 Dokdonella sp.
TGGCGCAGGCTTCGATGTACTCGATCGCCATGTCCATGTTGTAGCCGATGTAATGGACGTTCATCCCTTGCTTGGCTTTCGTCCGCGCGGCGACTGTTACGTCGTCCGCCGCCTCGGCCCAAGTGAGGCCGGTACGTCGACTCTTCTCCGACACCTTGAGCGGCGAGGAGTCAGCGACCCACCGCTGTTGGTACGGCAACAGGACGGCGGGCGCGTCGGCGCTCGCCGTATCTGGCAGACCTTTCAGCAGCGGATCGTTGTCGGCCTTCATTCGTTGACGCCCAGGATGCGTTTGCGGAAGAACTGCACGGCGTCCTCGGTGGCATCGCCGCTGGCGCGCGCGGCTTCGAGCGCTGCGGATTGCTTCTGAAGAATCCGAGCTTCGGCCGCGTTCTCGATGGCCTGGCGCTCACGCAGCGATGCCGTGCGCGCCTGGAGCACCGCACGGGCGCCACGCGCGAGCTCGCCGATCTCCTTGATGCTGACGCCGTCCTCTCTGTCCTGCGCTTCGAGCGCGGCATGCGTGGCCAGCGTGGTGACCGCCTCGAGCAGGCGCTGCCCGCCGCGATCGTTGACGTCCTCGCCAAGCTCGCTCACGAGCACGCGGCTCGCCGCCTGGATATCGCGCAGGCGTCCGGCCATCGTCTCGAAGTTCTGACGGTAGCGACCGAGCGAGCTGCGACTCGGCGATTCCTCCGTCGCGAACTTCGCCCGGATATCGGCCATCATTTCGTCGATGGTGAGGCGATCTTCGCGCAGCAGCTGCTCGATGTAAGCGCGCTGCTCGGGGGAAAGCCTGCTGATCGTGGACTTACGCGGCACTTCGTGCTCCTAGAACGCCCTCGATCGCGCGGCGACGCTGCGCAACCACATGAACCCTTGGCGCAGGCTGGTGCGCGCGTTGTTGATCTCGTACCAGGATGTCGTGTGCCAGCCCGCGACCTGGTCGAGCAACGCGCGAACCTCTTCGGCCTTTTCGTCGATCTGCTTGAGCAGATGCGCGTCGGCCGCGCTCAGTTCGCGACCGTCGCGCGTGACGTAGAACTGTTCGTCCTGGGCCACACGTCACCGCGGACTCGGGCGGCTGACGCCGGGCACGGCCGCGAGGCCGTGCACGACGTCTTGTCCGCGAGCGGTGAGCGTTGCGACCTGCACGCTTTCGGTCGCCTGGTCGAGCGACAGCAGCGACTGGTCGCGCAGCCACGCGAGGTCGGTCGATACGTCGTCGCGCGACGCCTGGACGCCGAGGTGTTGCAGGCCGGCATGCAAGATCGAGCTGTTGGCGCGATAGCCGCCCTGTTCGGACAGCAGACGCAAGAGCACGAGACGACGGTCTTCGCGCAGGCGTTCGGCAAAAGGCTTCATTTCTCGCCCTCCAAGAGGTGGCGTTGGATCGTTTGCGTCATGTGGGTGTTCTGGTTCAGTCGCTCGGAGACGCCGGCCAGCTGCGACGACAGTTGGTTGATCTGCGCATTGAGGTCGCGCAGATCGCGATGCGTCGGCGCGTTCGTGAAGTTCTGCTCGATCAGCGACAGACGCGTGGATGTCGCCTGATCGTTTCCCGTCCGTCGTTCGGTGCGGACCCCGATCCACAGCAGACCGAGGAAGTTGACGCACGTCATGGCGAACATCAGTCCAATGATTGCGTCCTGGTTCACTTCCACCTCGTTCTCTGCTCGTGGTTCGTTGCGCATGCAGCGCAACGGCTGGTGCGCCTTGCGAGCGCTTGCAGGCGCGCCGCCTCGATCGCGCCGTTGCAGTCGATACAGATCGACTCAACGGCCGGATCTCGCGGCGCGTACGATGCGGCGATGCGTGAGCGCGCCGCGGCCAGCGCCGCGTCGCGATCTCGCTGCTCGCTTGCCTGTGCCATGTCGACGTCGTCAGCCACGGCGCACCTTCGCGGCCTCGCGGCGCAGCTCGCCAGCACAGCCTTCCTTTACGCGCGCGTGCATCTCCAGCTGGATGCGCTCCTTTTCGGTGTACTCGCGACTGCGCGCAGAACGTTCATGGCTCCGAGCCTCGGTTTCCCACTTGTCCGCGAGCGCACTCATCCAGCTGCTGTTACTTGCCAAGCGCGCCTCCGAGCATTGATGCCTTCGCGCGGTCCTGGTTCGCGAGATCCAGGAGCGCGTCGTAGATCGGAATCAACGCGATCGCGTCGGACGCGCAAACAGCCGGCCTCCCTTTGAGCACACACCGCCGAGGAGGCGGTTCCGGCTTACGCAGTGGCGTAGTGAGCTGGTTGGGCACGGCGACGTAGGTCGGGACGTTGATCTCGACCGCTTCAGGGCGAGTGACCACTGCCGGCCGCGTCGGGAACAACGGGCCACAGCCCGTCAGCGATGGCAGCGCACACAGGAACAGCAGCCAGCGGCTTGCAGTCGTCATCCGCATTCGCGGCCTCCAGGATTCGGTTTCGATGGTTACTCGCCGTCTCGCGAAGCTTCGCGATCTCGGCGTCGCGATCTTTCAGCACCACGTCGATCGCGTCGGCCTGGCGCTTGCGCTCGTCACGCTCGGCTCGCGCTTCCGCCTCGTAGCGCTTGATCACTTCCTGTTGCGCACCGGACGCGTCCACGCACGTCGCCGCGCCGACTGTCTGCTGCGTGAGCGCGGCCTGCTTGTGCTCGGCGCCTTCGTACCAGCCGACCGAGCCGCCAAGGGCGAACAGGAGCGCCGCGACGATGCCCCACACGAGGTGGATCACGAGCACACCACCTGGCCGGACCAACCGGCCTCGATGTAAGCCGGCTCCAACACGAGCAGAATTCGGCGCACGTAATTGCGATTGATCGAGCGCGCGGCCGCCGATCGAGCGGTGAACCGTTCGACCTGGTCGAACCAACGTGATGGATCTGCGCCGTTGGCCGCGGCGCGCTTCTGGTCGCGCTCAAGCCAGCCAATTCCGCCGTTGTACGAGGAAAGCGAGAACGCCCATCGATCGCACGGCGTTTTACCCGCGATCTTCGGGTTCAAGAAGGCGTCGTAAACGGCCGTCGCGAGCACCGCCTGCCGCGGGTCCCACGGATCGAATTGGCCGAGCTGTTTGGGAAACTGCTTTGCGATCCATTCCGTGGTGTCGGGCATGAACTGGCCGAGACCCTCGCCGCCGTCGACGGCGTGTGCGTTCGGATCGAAGTTGCTCTCCTGGTGCAGTTGGCTAGCGAGCCGCGCAGGCGACGCGTCATCGCCGAACACGTCCGCGGAAACCTGCTCGATGTCGCGCCGGTAGAGCGCGGCCGCGTCGGGAATCCTGACCGTCTCGCGCCGCAGGATGGTCGATGCGCCTGCGTACTCCTGCGCGACCAGGCCGCCTCCCACGAACACGAAGATCAGTCCGACCGCCAGGCGCACGCGCGAGATCTCCGATATCGGTTCCAGCCGAAGCGAGGCAGCGCTGGCGGGCGCGGTGAGAATCCACACGCCGAGCAGTAGCAGCAGGAGGCCGAGAAGGCTCACGGCATCAGCCCTGCAGCGATGATCGCGGCGGCCATAAGCGTCGCGCGGCGCGTTTGCGCCATCGCTCTCTCCAGACCTTCGAGGACTTCTGGGCTGTCGTTGCGCGCCGCGGCGCGGTCAAACCCGTACCCAAGCACGGCCGCGAGGCTCAGCTTGCTGACAACCCACAGATACCCGCCGAACTTCGCGGGATTGAGGAACGTGACGACGACGATGAGGACGACGATGCTGAGGAGCGCCCACAACGTCATGCTCCACAGACGGTCAAGCTGCGCAACGCCGCGACTGATCGCGCTTTTCCAGTTCTGCAACACGGTTCGGCCCTCTTGCTAAAAGACGCCGGGCGCTGCTGTTGCAAACGCCCGACGCCGAAGGGGCCGGCGGGGGATCGTCGCCGGCTGGACCGCAGTCTCTTGCCGGCGTGCTTTTCGGTGGGATTAAGGCGCCTTAATTCAGGCATGAAAAAGGGCGCCGTAGCGCCCTCGGTGTGTTGCCTTTGCGCGGAAGTCTACTCGACCAGTTCGAGTTCCACTTCGACCTTGCCGATCGCGCTGGCCACTTCGGCTTCACCGGCGCCAGTACCCTTGTCGAACACAGTGAGTTCGGCTGCGCGAACGGCTTTAAGTGCTTCGGCCAGCGCGGGCTTGTCGGCGGCTTGTTTCATCGCGGCCTTAAACGCCGTCGCGTCTCGCTCATTCATCGCGCGCAGCTTGGCATCCGGGTCACCTTCGGGGGCACGCCCCACAGCCGCGCGCGAGGCGGCCGCTTGTTTCGTGAGGCGAACGTCAAACGCAGCCGAATTCGCGTATGCCAGATACAACTTCACATCCGAATAAGGCCCTTTCGCTGCCGTCGCGGTGTCCTGCGCATTCGCGAATCCCGTCATCGCCAGAGCCATTGCCAACACCAAAGTTGCGTTCTTCATCGTCTCATCCTGGAGTGTGCGCAGTGCGCGGACGGCGCACCCTAATCGGGGAACAGGCGACCCTGCAACTTTTTTCGGTGAAGTTCGCGCTGGCGCTTGATCACGGCGTAGCAGTGGATCTCGCTAATCCGGTATTCCGCCGCCAGGTCGCGCGTGTTGCGGCCGTTGAAACGCTTGTAGATCTCGGCGTGCATGAGCGCCGCGCGGAGCTTCTCGCCCTTCGGCAGGTAGATCTGGCGGCCGCCGAAGTACTCCGCGAGCGCCAGCACTGTCGTCCGCGCGTCCGCTGCGGCAGCGTCCGCCTGCATACCCTCTCGACGCTTCTGCGACTCGACGACGCGTAGCATGTCGACCAGCAGCGGCGCCCACTGTTTCTCGTCGGCGCACACGTCGGCGTTCTCGATCGAGTCGATCGAGACACCGTCAAAGCCGATGAGGTCCTGGTCGCTCACGCCGTGGACGCTCCGAAGGTGATTCGCGCCTTGCGTTGTTCGTCCGCGAGCTGCTCGTCGGTCAGCAGTCCGAGTTCGTGCTGGCTGTCGAGCCATTTCAATTGCGACTGCAACGGCGTCTCACGTGGTGCCGGCGTCGATCGGACACCCGATCTCGCCGCGGTTTCACGACTACGCTCGGCCGCGGCATCCACCTGGTCAGCCAGGCCGAACACGACGGACCGGAGATAGTGGTGATTCTGCAGCGGCAAGGTCAGCTTGCCGGGCGCGGCCAACATCTGCTCGATGCCGGAAGCCCACACCGTCGACGGCGCCGGCCGGCGCAAGCAGCCTCGCTCATCGCGGCATACGGTGCCGATGCGCACCAGGTCGAGGAGGTCCTGCACGACGCGGATCGCGCGCTGCGTGCGCAGCGACGACTTCGCCGGCTTAAAGAGGCGCAGGTAGCTGATCACGGCACGGCCGAGCACCGGCTCGAACTCTGCGAAGAGTGCAGCCAGGCGCTTGCCGTCGTCGTCGGCGAAGCCGGCGTCGATCGGATAGGTCTCGCAGCAGTTTGGACAAGTTACGCGCATGTCAGGAGATCATCACCGTTCCGTCGTCGTGGGCGGTCACGTAATCGGACTCCTCCCACTCGCCGCTCAATCCATCGTCGGGACTGTTGAGCACCTGCACCTGGTGTTCGCCTAGGCCCTTTTGGATCAGCTTGTTCAATTCATCGCGTAGCTCGACAACGGTCATGGCGTCCCCTGGCTTTCGAGTTGGAATGGTTTCTCTTGGATCGCATGGAAGTGCTGCGGGCAGACGTGCCTGTTGCGACCAACAACGACCGCGTGCGCGGAGCACAGCGGACGATCGCACGTCTTGCCATTGCCGACCGGGTGGTCGCACAAATACTCACTGACGCTCGCGCACGCCGAGCAGGGCTTCCCGAGGCGGCCGCAGATGATCGCGGCCGATCCGCTCCCCATTGGCAGGCGGTAGCACGGCATCAGCGTCAGCCGGCGCCCGACGCGTCTGTCGCCTGACGCGCAAGCTGCTCGCCGATGACGTAGTAGTGCGCGAGCCAATGGCCGGGTGGCGGCGGGCTCGTTCCGAGCTGGCCGTACGCGATCGCACCGTCGATCGCCGCGCAGGTCAGTTCGCGCTCTTTCTGAATCTGCGCGTCCGTACCTCGCGGCGCTGCCACTGCAACCTCGTGGTCGTGCAGCCGCTTGAGCTGCTCGTACTGCGCCTGCGGCAGTGCTAGCCGCGGGCCGCACGTCTCGCACGTCGCACCCCACAAGTCGCCTTCGAGCCAGATCTCGACCTTGGCCGGCTTTCCCTTTTCCTCGCAGCATCCGCACACAGCGGCGTGGGTAGTTCTCACGATTCCGATCCTCCCGTGGGTTGCACGACTTCTTCCAGCTCGTGTTTTTTGATCAAGCGCGCTTCGAGCGCGTCAGCGACGGCGCCGAGACACTTGCGGTTGCGGCGCCAAGTCTTCGGCAGCTTCGCCGTGAGCAGCACCAGGTCGCGCTCGGACATTCCAAGCTCGGCCACCATGCGATCGATCGCAAGGTTCGCGCCCCGCTTAGCCTGCTCGACGCCGAGCGCCGCGATGATGGCTTTCAGCTGATCCTCGTTACGCACCCAGGCGATACGCGCGATGCCGAACATCCGCTTCGCAATGCTGTCCGCGTACGCCCACGACAGGCTCATATCCGTGAGCTGCGCTTCGATCTTGCTGACCATCATCGGAAGCTGCGCCATGTTGTGCGGGGCGCCGGGATATTCCCCAGGACGCGCCTTGCCGCGACGCGTGTCGACGGCTGGCTTAGCAGCGCCCAGACGGCGCATTTCGTCGAGCACCTTTGCGCGCAGCGGAGCACTGAGCTTCGCGCTCGACCGCTGGCCAGTGAGCCGGTGCAGCATCGCCTCGTAGGCATCGCGGTCCATGCCGAGCTGCTTACTCGACGCGTGGATCGCGGCAAGGTCACGGCGACGCCGTTCTTTTTCGTCAAGCTGCGGGCGTGGCATTGGTAACCTTCAACTCGGAGCTAGCCTTGAGTTCGATCGACTGATTGTTTTTGACCAGGTGCCGACGAAGCGCGACGAAAGACGGCCAAAAGGATTGGTAGTACGTGAACGTCATCCGCTGCCGAAACTGCTCTGCGTACCGCTTGCCACACGCCTTGCGCATTCGCGCGATTTCCGAAGGCTTCGCTGCGACGGACACGACTGGACGCATGAAGCGGCGCCGCTCCTCGCAATCGTGCGTGAACCATTCCCCCTTCATCCATCCGTCCACGTAGACGGCGATCACATAGCGAAGCCCTTTGCCGCGAACAACACGCAGAGCGACTTCACGCCCGTCGACGACGAGATCTGCGGCGCCGTATGAATAGCTGAGCGAGTGCTCGATCTGTTTCCAGTCTTCCTTCGTCATGCGTTCCTCGCCATGAGCCGGTACAGGTTCCAATAGCCCTGGTAGTTCGGATCGCCTGGCTTGTCGCTGCCGTAGTAGGACTTGGCCACCTCGAGGATTCCTTCGTCGTAGGCCATCGGGTGCAGCACGCGACAAGACACATACGCCGGGTACATCCAGGTCGCAGCAAAGAGATCGCCGTCGCGAACGAAATCACTGGCGGCCTGCAGCACTTCGAGGATTCGGGTACGGGCAGCGGCGGCGTCGAAGGGCAAGTACTCCTCGCCCAGTGGCCGAGGAGTTACGGGAATCTCTGTCACGGTGCCAGGCGCCACGACCGGCTGATCGAAGCCGCACGCACGCGGCGGCGGCGGCGGCGCAAACCCTAAGCCGAGCTGGATCGGCGTGTAGTCGCTGTCCCGGCGCATCACACAGTCGCGATGTCGAGGCTGATGGGGTTGTATTTCCCGGTCTGCTCGTCGCGCTCGTAGATGCGGAAATACGTCTTTGTGTTGACGACCTGGACGGCGTCGCCGATCGCGCGCATGGCTTCAAGCCAACGCGTATCGGTGATATCGAGGCGGCGCAGCGCGAGCACGTTGCCGGTGCGGATGTTGCCGGCCGGGTCGACGCGAAACGCGTCGCTGACCAGCGTGCGCAACTCGGCGCGGGCGCCTTCGGTCCATTCCTGCAAACACGCGTCGATCAACGCTTTCGCGGCCTGCAAACGCTCATCGAACACGATGGTGTCCTGCATCGCGCGAACGACCTTGTAGCGGCCGTCGAAGCTGAGCAGGCTAACGTTGCCCTTGTTTCCGCCAAGGCGAACGCCGTACTGCTCGGCGCTCATCTGCACGAACGTGGCGATGTCATCGAACGCGCGCGACTTGAAGTCGTGCAGCTGGCCGCGAAGCCGATGGGCGGACTCGACCATGCCCTGCACGAGTTGATCGCGCAGCAGGTCGATCGCCTTGATCGCGGTCTCGGCGACCAGGCGGCCCTGCGAGTCCTGCCGGTAGCCTTTCGGGATGGTGAGTTTCTCAGTCATGGTCATTCCTCTTCGTCAGACGGTCGCCGGTGCAGCGCGTCGCGGTAGCGTTGGCCGAGCGCCGGCGGCAGCTCGTAGTCGTCGTCGGTCACTGCGCGGGATCGAATCCGTTGTGGAACAGTTCGTCGCCGTCGTCGACGAACTCGACCAGCATGTGCGCGCCGTCGTAGCTCCAGGTCGCCAGAAAGCCTGCGCGCTCGACCACGCCGATCGGCGTGTGTTCGACGACCAGGACGTCGGGACGAATCGGCGCAGCTGCTGCGGGCGCTGTAGCGTGCTCGGCGACGGCTGCGGCGAGGCACGAGATACCGGACAGCATCACGGCGACGTACACGAGGAAGACGACGTTGCGGGTTTTCATGCGGAAGCTCCGTTGGTGTAGATCTCCGACGCCCGTGAGTCGCTTGGGGAGGAGCGACTTTCAGGGGCGCGGGCGTCGGAGGAAACAAGGGCCGTCGACGCCGTTTCATCCGGCGCGGGTTGCGAGGACACGTCGGCTTGCGACGTCGACGGCAAACGAACTCGGGTGGCTTTCCAGCAACCTTTCTGGCGCGAGCCGACACGCTCGATCAGCCCGGCGCGCTTGAGCTTCATCAGCGCGTCGATGATCGTGTGCGGCGGGACGATGTCCGGGCATTCAATGGCGATCTGCGCGCGCGTCACCGGATCGGCGTGACGCTCGATGACCGCGAGCACAGTATTCCTGCGCTGCTCAGCGAGCACCCACGCGCTCGGCCGTACGAAGCCAGGCCGGAACGTGTACTTGCGCTGGAAGCCTTCCTCGGCCGTCGTGGCGGCGTTTTCTTCCGGCTCCGGCGGCGGCGGTGGTAGCGGAAGCGCCGGACGCTTCGGCGCGACGACGTCGGAGCCTAGGCGATAGCGACGGATGCCATCGCTCGGCATGCCGTCGGTCGGGAACACGCGCTCGACTTGGTCGATGCGGATCAGGGGCGTGAGCTTGTCGCCGACGTCGTGCGCGTCAACGGGCGGCTGCACGCGGCGGCCGATCTCGAACGCGGTCAACGGCGCGGCGGCTTCGCCGAGCACGATCAGAATCCACGTCGTCAGTTCGAGGTTCATGCCGCCGCCTCTTCGAGCTGCGCGATCGACTGGCTTTCGTCCCAGTGAACACGGCAGCCGCACATGTCGGCGTAGCAATGCGTCTTCGGCGAGTAGAAGCTCGCCGAGCTGCGCGTGATCCGACCGGCCAGCATCGGCCGGCGATCGACGCAGAGGCGTGGCGTTACGCCTTCGATGCGGATCTCGGTCACGACGCAGCCCTGGTCGGAAAGCGTGAACACCGCGGCGATTGCCTGGTTCAACGCACGTCGCATGGTGTTATTGAGCGTGTTCATCGGGGGCCTCGTTGGTGAGCGGCAAGCGCAGCTGGCCGCGTAGATCGGGAAGCGCGGCGCCCTTCATCGCGGCGACCTGGCGTAGGCTGGTCATGGCACGCGAGAACAGGAACTCGCACGTCGTGTTGAGTTCGTCGGCCGTCTCCGCGAGGAAATAGCCAGTCGATGGATGCGCAGCGACCTTGTGGCCGGCGCAGCGCAGCGCCTCGACAACAGTGCGCAGGCGCCGCTCCCCGTTCGCTGTCGTGACGCCGCAGATGCACGTCACCAGCTCGCGCGCGGTCAGTGCGTTCGCGGCGCCGACGTGGTCGGCGAGAACGTCGAGCACCAGCTCCGGCGTCAGTTGCCGGTCGAAAAGGTCGTCAAGCATCACTTTTGCTCCCGTGCGATACGGACGAGACTTGCTTCTGCGGACGTGTTTTCGATCTCGAACGCGATAAGCGCGCCGATTTCCTCGATCGCCTGCAAGCGGGCAACTGGATCGCGGTAGTGCGAGATCCAGTTGACCGCATAGATCGCTGCGTCCAGGTGCGGACGCAGGTCCTCGGGGATCGGCGGCTCGGCGTTCGACATCGCGCTACTCCGCGCCTCGCGCGCTCACGAGCCACTGCTGCGGCAAGCACGAGATCCCGCCCGCTTCGTCGGCGTCCGCGTTGCGCACCCGCCAGCACGTCACGTCGTCGCTCGCGTCGTAGAACTTCACGACGTCGTCGGGCAACGCGAGCGGCACCGGGCGTGGAATCTGCTGCCCGGAAGCAACGATGCGCGCGTCGGCTTTGATCATCGACGGCCCGGTTATGCGGCCGGCGATGAAGGCGCCGAGCAAGAGAACGCAACCGATGATCACGATTGCGCCTGGCTCAATGTCGGAGATACGGCGACCCTGGTTATTCATCGGAAACCTCCCGGCGCATGCATGAGATGAGCGCGCTGATCTGCGAGCGAGTCAGTGCGCAGAGCACTTCGTCGACGCGCGCATCGCTCCGCGGCTGTTCGAGTCCGGCGGCCTCGAAGAAGCGTCGGTGAAACGCCGTGATGTGGGTTACATCCAGATCCAGCTGCTGCATCGTCGTGCGAGCAAACAGGCGCTGGTGCGGCGTGCTATTCGGCTGACGCGCGGGCGCAGTAGCAGCGCCCGTGCGAAGGCCGCGCAGAGAACCCTGCAGCGGCGCGGCGTTCACGAGCCACCCGGAGGGCAATCGAGCGACAGCCTCGTGGAACCCTGTTCGATCGCGAGGCTGACGAGCGAGCAGTTGTGGAACGTATCCGTCGTCGTCGAGCGCACGAGGGTCGCGGTCCAATAGCGGTCGCTGACGTTGCCGGTCACAACTTGCGGCTGGCGAGTCTGGCCGCGCGACGGAGCGTTACCACCGAGCGGCACCGGATCGAGGCAACCACCGGCCAGGACGCCATCGTCCATCGGGACATTGCTCGGCCATTGCCGAACCGAATTGACGTAGCAGTAGTAGACGGTCTGCGAGCCGTTGACCGTGACGAAGAACATGTCCGGCGGCTGGTCGGCGTGCGCGATGCTGCCGACGCAGGCGAGGATGGTCAGAATGATGAGGCTTGCGATGAGGTTGCGGGTTTTCATGCTTCGACTCCCAATTCGCGCCAGGCCGAACGCACGTCGTCGCAGCAGAGCGAACGCTCGGCCGCTGCGGCGTACATCGAGCCGAGACGCAGGACTTTCGTGAGGATGCGAAGGCCGCCGGGCATTGAGGCGATCTCTTCGAGTTGGCCGCGGCAGCTGCTGTCTGTGATGTTCCAGGCAGCAAGCACTGCGGAGATATCGGCCTTCGTGGACTTCGCGAGCCGGACCTTTTTGCCGATTCGCGAATACAGCCGATCGAGGTACGCGGCACGCGTGCCGCCTGCCGTCATGCGTGCATACACCTGCTCGTTTCCGACGAGCGCGATGCCGATGCCGGTGGCGTCATGGATGCTGCGAATCTGGTCGAGCGCGGCGACGGACAAGTGCTGCGCTTCGTCGACGACGATCAAGCCCTGCGTCTCGGCGACGCGCTTGACGATCGCGCGGTGCAGGCGCGCGGCGCCGCCGCTGTTTACCGTCGTGAGTCCGAGCGCGTCGCCGATCTCTTCGAGCGCTGTAACGACGCTCGCGGATGCCGGCGTCATCGTGGCGTGCCACACGTTCGGCGCAATACGCTCGTATTGGCGGATCGACGTCGTCTTGCCGAGGCCGGCGCCGCCATACACCAGGACGATGTCACCAGCGATCTGCGCATAGCGCAGCGTGCCGATGATGCGCTCAGCGCTCGGCGTGTTGACGAAGTCTGGCGCGGTCGGCAGGCGTTCCTGCTCGGCGCGCTGCGCGTGCAGGCTGTCGAGCCACTTGGCGATCTTCGCCGCGATGGCCTCGTTGTCGCCTCCGTAGCCGCCGGCAAGCCACTGCGACATCGTCGTCGAGCTGATGCCGGCTTCGCGAGCGATACGCGCCTGCGATAGGCGGCGGTCGCTGTCCATCGCCGCGCGCAGACGTGCGCGCACGTCCTGCTCTTGCTGCGGCGCTTCGCTAGCGATCGTGCGAAGGGTCGTTACGTTGGTGTCGTTGCTCATACAATCCCCGTTGGTTGGTTGGTTGGTCGGTCTGGTTGGTCGGTCAATCACGATCGGGGCGCCGTTGACGCGGCGCCTGGATCACTACAGTCGGTTGCGTGCGCGTTCCTCCTGGATGCGGGTCAGAAAGTCGTTGAGAGAGCGTTCGGACTGCGGCAGATCGTCGGTTCCGGTGCGCGCCTGCTCGCGCGGCACGACCGCAGCGCGAGGCGTTCCGAAAACCGGTTCGATGACGGCCGCAGGCGGCAGATCGGCGGGAACTTCGGTAGGCAACTGCGCCGCGACCCGCGATGCGTCCATGCGGCGTTCGGCACCGAGCATCCGCTTCGTCGCCTTGCGGAAATCCTTCGTAGCGCGTGCGTGTTCGCGGGCCGCATTCGTGTCGGCAAAGCCGACGCGAGCGATGCACTCGGCATAACCGATGAACGTGCCGTCGAGCGCGTAGCAGTCGACGCCGGTATGCAGCGCAATCGGGTCGAACCGCAGCACGACCTTCCGGCCGGCGTGCGCAGAGAGCGCCTCGCTCCAGTAGCGATTGCCGGCCACGTGCACGCTGCCGTCATAGGCGTTCGCAGTCACCGCTTCTGCGGCGAGCAACAACGCGCGGAGCTGCGTCGACGTCGCCTTGCGGATAGACGATTTCGCATAGCTCTCGGCGAACACCTGGTCGAAGCTGCGGCCGTTGCACTGCGCAGCGCGGCGACCCAGGCGTGCGTTGTGCGCAGCGACTTCGCTGTTCACCACTGCGACGAACTCGTCCCAGGCCACCGACCGACTGCCGTAGTTCTCAGGCTTCGCGGTCGGGTTGTTGCCGAGGTAGGCGCCTGCGAAAGCCGGATGCTTCGCGATCGAATCGCAGAAGTCGCGCCAGGCGCGCTCGATCGGCTTCGCCTGGCCGTGATACGGCGTGACCCAGTGAACGGTCACCCCGAGGCCCGTGATGATGCCGACCGGGTCTTCCTCGCGAACCTTGAAGCGGTAGCGATTCGGCGTGCCGCCGGTAAGGAACTTGCTCGCGAAGGCGCGACCATTGTCGAGCCAGCATTCGCGCGGAATTCCGTACTCGCGCACCATGTCGGCGAACGCCAGGCGCACCAGGTCGCTGGTCTCGGTTTCACCGATGCGCCATGACAGCATCTTGCCGCTCGCGAGATCCTGCCAGCCGACGATGATCGGGCGACCGATCGTGCCATCGGGGAAGATCACGGACACGTCGAACTTGTGACCGTCCGAATTGACGCCATCGAGCGCGGCGAAGACCGAGCGGTCGCGCTGCTGCGCCGGATAGAGCTTCATCAGCGCTTCTTCGCCCTCGCGAGCGAGCACGCGCACGGCGCGCGAAAGCTCCGTCTCGATGCGGCGTTTGAAGGTGCGCAGGCTCGCGAGCGCTGGCCAGTTCGATTTGCCCGCGGCAACGCGCTGCAGCCGGCGGTAACAGCTCTCCGCGCTAGGTGCTTCGAGGCGTAGATAGTCGGCTTTGAAGGTCTCCCACGCTTCGGGGTCGATCTGCGCCTTTGCGGTCTGTCCGACGTAGTGCGGGACGAGCAGGTAAAGCCAGTCGGATCGGTGCGCGCCAGCGACGGCCGCCTGCCACCGCGCCAGGTTGCCGACACTCGCGCCGCGCACGCCGTCGCGCTGCAGCTGCTCGGCAACGGCCGCGCGCGCCGCCATCAGCGAGCAACCGGTGTCCTGCATGCGCTCGATCAGGTGCAGCGCGTCGAGGCGCTTGCGTGCGACGGCCTGCATCGCAGAACCGACGCGCTCGTAGCGATCGTGTGCCGCCTCGATTCGCTGCTCGGTCCACTTAGGCGACGCCGAATGGGTCGCGTTGATCGGCGCCGGAGCGGTGCGGGCGAGCAGCGCTACTTGCACCGGGATCGAGAGGTCGGCAATCGCGTACAAGCGTTTCCTGCCGCCGCGCCCGCACACCTCGGTATATCGCCAGCCTTCGCGCTTCGCGCGCTTTTCGGCGACGCTCTTATGCACGCCGAGCGCCGTCGCAACCGCCTTAATGTCGAAGTTGCGATCGGCGCTCCCCACGTTGGTGCTCATAGGCTCCTCCGCAGGCGTTCGCGGATCGCCTTTTCTTCGCGCGCTAGCTCGCCTTTCTGGCGCTCAAGGCGGCCAAGCTCGGCGGCGAGTGCATCGCGGCCGATCATCATTCGGCCACCGCGAACTTCGGCGAGCCAGTTGCTGTAGAGATAGCTCCCGCACGCCACCTCGAGGAGAGGCATCAGCCATGCAGGAATGTTGTATTCCTCGCGGCTGTTGGCTGAGTACGCATCGAGCATGTACTTGCTGATTTCCTTGCCTGCCAGGCGCGACATTTCGGCCGCGACTGCGTACCGGTCTTTGCCGGCGGTCGTCGCCTGCTCAAGCATCTGACTCACGATGCCGGCGAGGACCGGTCGGTAGTCCATCGAGGCAGGGATTTGTGCCGCCGGGCGCGGCACGTCGAATAGGTCCCCGTTTTCGCGAACGCGGCGCGTCATACGCACCTCGCGAGACGGGGTTGCATGGCACTACCGAGCGAGGTTGACGCCGAGGAACATTCGGCCGCACCGAGGGTGCAACTCAGCTGCCGTGCTGCCGGGGTTTTTGGGCATGTCGACCCGCGGCACTGCCCGGCTAATCCGCGCCGGAAAAACCCGGCCTGGCGATCGATAGGACCCACGTCTACGCGACCTGGCGCGACTGCGGATTGCGCACTTCCGTGGGGGTGCTAGGCTTCGCTCCAGGCACCTTGAGACCGAGCGCCACGGCGATGTCGTGGGAACGGCCCCAGTAGGCTTTGTACTGGCCTCCCATGACTCGGTAGACGGCGTCGCGATTGAAGCCGTGATCGGTCGCCCATTGCGTCAGCGTCGTGCCGCTTTGACGCATGCGTTCGCGAACTTGAGCGGGGGTCAGTGGCGTTGCTTTGTTTGACATGTCTTGTCGTCCGTTGCGGGTATGCAGGTGCACATATCTACGGAGCAAACATAGCACCCGTTTGGGTGCCTGACAACACCCGAATGTGTGCGGCACTCCCGACCGTTCGAACAAAGATGGGTTTGGTGCTGAGTCTCGGCCAGATTCAACGACTTACAGCCAAGTGCCGCATTCGAGCGGCATGCGGCGGTTATAGCGGCGCTTCGTGCTTCGAAGCGCCGCACAACATTGGGTGCGTATGAAAAACGATCGTCTCATCCAAATTCGTGGCGCCGAAAGCCAACCGGAGTTCGCAAAGCGACTCGGGGTGCACCGGAACACGGTGGCGCGCTACGAGAATGGAACCCGTGAGCCGGACGGCGGCTATCTGCGGCGGCTTGCGCACCTCGGATGGAGTCCGATGTGGGTGCTCACGGGGCTAGGCGACGAGAAACTGAGTCCGAACGCGCTACCTGGAGCCGCGACGGACACAGCATTGGTGGTAGCGAGAAACGATCCCGACGCCGAGGCACGGCGCGATGAAACGATTAAGGCCCTTGGGAAGGGCTTCGATCAAAAGGCTATGGCGCAGGCACTGACGATGGTCGAGGAAGCGTTGGACGGACGGATGCTCGCGCCCGCCGCCCGCGCCGAACTGATCGGGCTGGTGTATGAGCTCGTGATCGCACCCGGCGAGCTGCCCACCGCGACGATCACGCAACTCGTTCGGGCAGCTGCAAGAGGGAATGCAGGCAATGCAAGACAGGAAGATAACCAGGATTCGCGAGATCCTGGCGGGCGTAGTGGGGCCAAAGGAGGGTAGGAGCCGCAGGCCGCGTGCCAACAAAAAAAAGAAGAGCCAGGATGGCCGGCACCGCATGACGCAATGGCGTCACGGGCGAATCGATGGGATAACCGAGCGCTGCGTGCGCTACGAACTGGGGATGAAGATGCGCGACTACATCGCGGCGAAGTACGGAGCTTCTGTGCTTGCCGAGCTTTCCGACCCTCAGCTGCAGCAGGTCTATCAAACGATCGCGCGGTGGTCGTACGCCGTTCAAATGGCTATTGAACGCCGCTTCGATTTTTCTAGGAGTTCGCAAATCCGGTGACCGATGTCGGTCCAGCCCAGGGACTTCGCAAACCATAGGGGCGCGGCGCAAGGGCGGCGTCGGCGCCCCTCAAACCTACGTCTGGCGCGGTTTTCGTCCCTTTCTATCCCGTTTTATGTCGCTATGTCCCGATTCCTCAAACCTGGTGTCCCCGCACACGCGCAGCGTTGGGACGAGTGAACGCATTCGAAATGCTGCGGAGTTTCTTCATCGGCATCACTTCGGCTTCCTTCAATCTCCGCCCCTCACTCAACCTTTTCGCCGGCAGAGCCGGGGAGAGGGGTTTACGATCACGCTGCTTTGCGCGCCCCCAGTTTCATCAGCAGATCGTTCGCCGCGCGCAGGCGTTCGCTCGCTCCGGCGAGCTCCATCTTGAAGCGCAGCCGGTCCTGGCCGTCGAGGGCATAGACGCGCGGCTGCGACTGGATCAGCCGGATCACGGTCATTGGTTCGATGGCGGGCTTCGGCCGGAAGATCACGCGGCCGCCGTTCGGCCCGATTTCGAATTTGCGGATGCCGAGCGGGGTCGCCGCCAGTTTCAATGTGGTCGCCGCGAACAGATGCTTGATCTGTTCCGGCAGCAGCCCGAAGCGGTCGATCATTTCGACCTGCAACTCGCGCAGTTCGTCCTCGTCGCGCGCGCTCGCGATGCGCTTGTACAGCGTCAGGCGCGTGTTGACGTCGGGCAGATAGTCGTCCGGGATCAGCGCGGGCAGATTCAGCTCGATATCCGCCTCATGCTCCTGCGTGAGGTCGAAGTCAGGCACCTTGCCGCTCTTCAGCGCGCGCACCGCGCGGTCGAGCATTTCGGTATAGAGCGAAAAGCCGATTTCCTCGATTTGCCCGCTCTGCTCCTCGCCGAGCAGCTCGCCGGCACCGCGGATCTCGAGATCGTGCGTCGCCAGCGTGAAGCCGGCGCCAAGTTCCTCCAGCGAGGCGAGCGCTTCGAGGCGCTTCTCCGCATCCGCAGTGATCGAACGGCGATCCGGCACGATCAGGTAGGCGTATGCGCGGTGGTGCGAGCGACCGACGCGCCCGCGCAACTGATGCAACTGGGCGAGGCCGAAGCGGTCGGCGCGATTGATGATGATCGTGTTCGCGCTCGGCACGTCGATGCCGGATTCGATGATCGTCGTTGCGACCAGCACGTTGAAGCGCTGCCGGTAGAAGTCCAGCATGACCTGCTCGAGTTCGCGCTCCGGCATCTGGCCGTGGGCGACACGCAGGCGCGCCTCCGGCATCAGTTCGCCGAGTTCGCGCGCCATCTTCTCGATCGTCTCGACCTCGTTGTGCAGGAAGTAGACCTGGCCGCCGCGCGCGAGTTCGCGCTGCAATGCCTCGCGAATCAGCGCCGGATCGTGCCGGCCGATGAAGGTCTTCACGGCCAGACGATGCTGCGGCGGCGTCGCGATGATCGACAGATCGCGCAAGCCGGCCATCGCCATGTTGAGGGTGCGTGGAATCGGCGTTGCGGTCAGCGTCAGCAGATCGACTTCGGCGCGCAGCTTCTTCAAAGCCTCCTTCTGGCGCACGCCGAAGCGCTGTTCCTCGTCGACGATGACCAAGCCGAGATCCTTGAACTTGACGTCGGACTGCAGCAATTTGTGCGTGCCGATCATCACGTCGACCTGGCCGGCGGCAAGCTTGGCCAAGGCTTCGGTGATTTCCTTCTTCGACTTGAAGCGCGACAGCACTTCGACGCGGATCGGCCAGTCGGCGTAGCGGTCGCGGAAATTCTGATAGTGCTGCTGCGCGAGCAGGGTGGTTGGCACCAGCACGGCCACCTGTTTGCCGGCGGTCGCGGCGACGAAGGCCGCGCGCAGCGCTACCTCGGTCTTGCCGAAGCCGACATCGCCGCAGACGACGCGATCCATCGGTCGTGGCGAGGCGAGGTCGCCGATCACCGCCTCGATCGCCTGTTCCTGATCCGGGGTTTCCTCGAACGGGAACGAGGCGGCGAACTGTTCGGCCATCTCGCGGTCGACCGGCATCGCAGTGCCCTGACGCGCCTCGCGTTGCGCATAAATCGCGAGCAATTCGGCAGCGACGTCGCGGACCTTCTCGGAAGCTTTCTTCTTGGCGCGCTCCCAGGCATCGCCGCCGAGCGCGTGCAGCGGGGCGAGTTCCGGTGCGGTGCCGGAATAGCGTGAGACCAGGTGCAATTGCGCGACCGGCACGTAGAGCTTGTCGCCCTTGGCATATTCGATAGAAAGGAACTCGGCGTTCTCGCCGCCGACGTCGAGTTTCAAGAGACCTTGATAGCGGCCGACGCCATGATCGACGTGCACGATCGGCGCGCCGATCGACAGCTCGCTGAGGTCGCGTACGATGGCTTCCGGATCGCGCGCGGCACGCTTGCGCCGCCGCGTCTGCTGCACGCGCTCGCCGAACAATTCGCGTTCGGTCAGCACGACGATCGCCGGATCGGTCAGCGCGAAGCCTTGTTCCAGCGATGCGACGGTAATGGCAAAGCGCGTGACTCCCTCTCCCTCGGACAGGCTCGGAGGAGAGCGCTTTGCTCGAGCAAATTCCTGCCACGAAGCCACCGTACTCGGGCGCAAATGGGCGGCTGCGAGTTGCTCGATCAAGCCCTCGCGCCGCCCTGCCGAATCGGAGGCGATCAAGACACGGCCCGGATACGACGCCAGAAAGCGTTTCAACTCCTCCGCAAACGTTTCGCCTTTGCGGTTGATCGGCAGGATCGGCGCCGGTTGGGTTCCGAGGTCGATGGCATGTTCATTCGCCGCCTTCGCGACGACGTCGATGCGCAGCGACGCATTCAGGCGTTCGCGCAGCAATTGCGGCGGCAGATAAATCTCCGCCAGAGGCAGGATCGGCCGCTCGATATCGTGCGAACGCTGCTCGTAGCGTTCGCTCGCCTGCGTCCAGAAATTCTCGGCGGCTTCGAGCACGCCATCGCCGAGCACGAACAGCGCATCGCTCGCGAGGTAGTCGAACAGCGTCTCGGTCTGCTCGAAGAACAGCGGCAGGTAGAACTCGATGCCGGCCGGCGTGACGCCTTCCTTGATGTCCTGATACAAGGGGCAGCGGCGCGGGTCAATCGGGAAGCGCTCGCGCAAGGTATGCCGGAACGCCTTCGCCGACTCCTCGGTGAGCGGGAACTCGCGAGCCGGCAGCAGGCGCACCGAGTCGACTTTCTGCGCGGATCGCTGCGTTTCCGGATCGAACGTGCGGATCGAATCGATCTCGTCGTCGAACAGCTCGATTCGATACGGGGTGGCCGAGCCCATCGGGAAGATGTCGAGCAGGGCGCCGCGTACGGCGAAGTCGCCGGGCTCCTGCACTTGCGGCACGTTGCGATAACCAGAGGCTTCGAGTCGACGTTGTTCGCTGGCGAGGTCGAGCTTCTGCTTGAGTTCCAGCACGAGCGCGGAACCGCCGACATAGCTGCGCGGCGCGAGCCGCTGCATCAGCGTCGCGATCGGCACCACCAGCACGCCGCGCCGCAGCGAGGGCAGCCGGTACAGTGTCGCGATGCGTTGCGAGACGATGTCCGGATGCGGTGAAAAAAGGTCGTAAGGCAAGGTTTCCCAGTCGGGAAAATGCAGCACCTCGATGTCGCCGCCGGCGAAAACCGCCAGTTCGGCCTCCAGCGCATGCGCGGCATGCGTGTCCGGCGCGACGGCGACGACGAGGCCGGCATGCGCGCGCCCGGTCTCGGCCAGCGCAAGCGCAAGCGCTGCACCATGCGGTGCACTCCAGTAGCGGCGCTGTTTGATCGAGCTGGGTATTGCGGGTTTTATGAGGGCGGTCGACATCGGTCCGGCGGGGGTCCTGCAACAACGACAGCGCCGCAGCATGGAAATGCGCAGCGCGAAAGCGCGCAGTTTAACTGGCGCACGCCGGTGCCGGTAGGCCATTGGTCATGCGCGGCTCTTTACCGGATGTTTACCGCCGATGCGCGAACGCGACAGCGGGCGATCGGTCAGAATTGACCGCTACGTGCATCCAGTACGTGCATGCAGGGAGTCGCGGACGAATGAGAGGACCTGTTTCATCGCGCTTGCGCGTCGTGGTTGCCCTCGCTGCGTGCCTGCTCGCGGCGTGTTCGCGCGAGCATGCCGCACCGAAGGCCGCGCCCGCGCCCGTCACGGTGATCAAGGCGGTGACGCGCGACATGCCGATCCTGGTCAGCGCGCCCGGCAGCGTCGAGGCGATCAATAGCGTCTCGGTGAAATCGCTGGTCGACGGCCAGCTGATGGAAGCGCTGGTGAAGGATGGCGCCGACGTCGTCAAGGACCAGCTGCTGTTTCGCATCGATCCGCGCCCGGCGCAGGCGGCGCTGCAACAGGCGATCTCGACCCAGGCCAAGGATCAGGCCACGCTGGAGCAGGCGCGTTCGCAGGTCACGCGCTACCGCGACATCGCCGCCAAGGGCTACCTTTCAGCGGACCAGATGGAACAATACCGCACGAATCTCGGCGTCGCCGCTGCCGCGGTCAAGGTTGACGAAGCGAACATCGCCGCCGCGAAGGTGGCGCTCGGCTACACCGATATCCATTCGCCGCTCGCCGGCCGCATCGGCCGCCTGCTGATCCAGCCCGGCAATGTCGTGAAGGCGAACGACACCAACGCGCTCGTGACGATCAACCAGATCGAACCGATTTTCGTGAACTTCGCGCTGCCGAGCGCGCTGCTCGGTCGCATCCAGGTCGCGCAGAAACAGGCGCCGCTGGCCGTCGAGGCGACGGTGATCGGCATCGACAAGCCGATCGAGGGCAAGATCGCCTTCATTGACAACGCGGTCGACACCACGACCGGCACGATCAAGCTGCGCGGCGAGTTCGCCAATGCCGAGCACGTGCTCTGGCCGGGCCAGCTGGTCAGCGTCAGCCTGACCCTCGGCCATGATGCGAACGCCGTAGTGCTGCCGGATCACGCGGTGCAGAACGGGCCGAATGGCACCTATGTGTTCGTCGTCAAGGACGATCACACCGCCGAGCAGCGCAGCGTCGTGGTGGCGCGCCTCGTCGAAGGCCTGGCGGTCGTCGAGAAGGGACTTGCGGTCGGCGAAACGGTGGTGCTCGACGGCCAGTCGCGCGTCGAGAACAACGCGACGGTGAAAGTGACCGAAGCAAAGGCGGCGGACGCGGCGCCGTGAACGTTTCCGAGATCTTCGTGCGCCGGCCGGTAATGACCACCCTGGTCATGCTCGGCATTCTCGTGTTCGGCATCGTCGGCTATCGCTCGCTGCCGGTGGCTGCATTGCCGAATGTCGACTTTCCGACGATTTCGGTCAGCGCGACCTTGCCGGGCGCGTCCGCGCAGACGATGGCGTCGGCGGTCGCGACGCCACTGGAAAAGCAGTTCTCGACGATTCCGGCAATCGATTCGATGACCTCGAGCAGTTCGCTCGGCAGCACCTCGATCACCCTGCAGTTCGCGCTGAATCGCAACATCGACGCCGCTGCGCAGGACGTGCAGGCGGCGATATCGGCTGCGTTGCGTCAGCTGCCGACCCAGATGACGACGCCGCCGACGTTCCGCAAGGTGAATCCGGCCGATTCGCCAATCTTCTACATCGCGTTCACCTCGAAGACGCTGCGCTTGTCGACGCTCGACGAATACGCCGAGAACACGCTCGCGCAGCGCATCTCGATGGTCAGCGGCGTGGCCCAGGTCAATGTGTACGGATCGCAGAAATATGCCGTGCGCATCGACGTCAATCCGGATGCGCTGGCCACGCGCGGCATCGGCATCGACACCGTCGCCAACGCGGTCGCGAATGGCAACGTGAATCTGCCGACCGGCACGCTGTACGGCCCCAATCGCGTCTACAACGTGATGGTCAACGGCCAGATGTTCGACGCCGCCGCGTTTGGCGACATGATCGTCACCTATCAGAACGGCGCGCCAGTGCGCCTGAAGGATATCGGCAAGGTCTACGACGGCGTACAGAACGACAAGGGCGGCGCGACGATCAACAACCAGCAGGGCGTGGTGCTGGCGATCCAGAAGCAGCCCGGCACCAACACGATCCAGGTCGTCCGGGACATCCAGGCGATCCTGCCGGCGTTTCAGCACTCGTTGCCGGCTGGCGCCGACCTGCACGTGATCTATGACCGCTCGCAAAGCATCCGCGAATCGGTTTCCGACGTGAAGTTCAGCCTGCTGCTCGCGCTCGGTCTGGTGATCCTGGTCATCTTCATCTTCCTGCGCAACGTCTCGGCGACGGTGATTCCTTCGCTGGCCTTGCCGATGTCGATCGTCGGCACGTTCGCGGCGATGTATGCGCTCGGTTTCAGCATCGACAACCTGTCGCTGATGGCGCTGACGCTGGCAGTCGGCTTCGTCGTCGACGATGCGATCGTGATGCTGGAGAACATCGCGCGCCACATGGAAATGGGCAAGGACCGCATGACCGCGACGCTCGATGGCGCGCGCGAGATCGGCTTCACGATCGTTTCGATGACGCTGTCGCTGGCGGCCGTGTTCATCCCGGTCATGTTCATGGGCGGCATCATCGGGCGCCTGCTGTACGAGTTTGCGGTGACCATCGTGGTGGCGGTGCTGGTGTCGGGGTTCGTCAGCTTGAGCCTGACGCCGATGCTGTGCAGCCGCATGCTGAAACCGCTGCACGGCGGCACGCATGGGCGCTTGTACATGGCCAGCGAGCGCGCGTTCGATGCGACGCAGAACTTCTATCGACGCACGCTGGAAGGCTGCGTGCAGCATCGCTTCATCACGCTGATGGTGTTCTTCGCGCTGGTGGTGGCGACCGGATTCCTGGTCGTGAAAGTGCCAAAGGGCTTCCTGCCGAACGACGACACTGGACAGCTGTTCGTGTTCACCCAGGCGGCACAGGACATCGGCTTCGACGCGATGATGGAGAAACAGCGCCAGGCCGCCGACATCATCATCAAGGATCCGAACGTCGACAACGTGATGGCCTTCGTCGGCGCCGGCGGCAGCAGTGCGACCCTCAATCTCGGTCGCATGATCGTCAACCTGAAGCCGCCGCACAAGCGCAAGAGCGCCGACACGGTGGTGCAGGAATTGCGCCCTAAACTGCAGGGCATCGCCGGTCTGCAGGCGTTCCCGCAGAACCTGCCGTTGATCCGCATCGGCGGCAAGCTGACCAACAGCACCTATCAGTTCGTGCTGCAGGACACCGACACCAAGCGCCTGTTTGAATGGACGCCAAAGCTCGTCGCCGCGCTCGGCAAGCTGCCGGGTTTCCTCGACGTGACCAGCGACATGCTGATCGCCAATCCGCAGCTCGATGTCACCCTCGACCGCGACGCGGCGGCGGCCTACGGCGTCACCCCGGACGCGATCGAAAACGCGCTGTACTACGCGTTCGGACCCGCACAGGTGTCGACGATCTACACCGACTCCGACCAGTTCTGGGTGCTCTTGCAGGTCGACCCGAAGCGGCAGGCGGATACGTCGATCCTGTCCTCGATCTACGTGACGCCGACGCAGCCGTCGAGAAGCAGCAGCGGCGATGCGACGGCAGCCGCTTCCCCCGCGCTGGTGCCGCTGTCGGCGGTGACGCGCACCGGCAACTCGGTCGGCCCGGCCACGATCAACCACCTGGGCCAGGTGCCGGCGGTCACCGTTTCGTTCAATCTGGCGCCGGGCATGTCGCTCAGCGACGCGGTTACCGGCGTCGACCGTGCGGTGGCCGAGCTGAAGCTGCCGGACACGATCACGGCGTCGTTCCAGGGCACCGCGCAGCAATTCCAGGATTCGGTCGCCGGCATGGGCGTACTGCTCGCGCTGGCGGTGTTCGTGATCTACCTCGTGCTCGGCATCCTTTACGAGAGCTTCATCCATCCGCTGACGATCCTGTCCGGCCTGCCGACCGCGATCTTCGGTGCGCTGCTGACCCTGATGATCTTCGGCAAGGATCTCGACCTGTACGGTGCGGTCGGCCTGATCATGCTGATCGGCATCGTCAAGAAGAACGCGATCATGATGATCGATTTCGCGCTCGAGAAGCAGCGCGAAGGCGAGGAAGCGGCGATCGCGATCGTCGATGCCAGCGTGATCCGCTTCCGTCCGATCATGATGACGACGTTCGCCGCGCTGATGGGCACGTTGCCGATTGCGCTCGGCTTCGGCGCTGGCGCCGAGGCACGCCGCCCACTCGGGCTCGCGGTCGTCGGCGGACTGGTCACCTCGCAGCTGCTGACGCTCTACATCACGCCGGTGATCTACATCTACTTCGAGCATTTGCAGGAACGGCTGCAGCGTCGCAAGGCACGCTCCGCCGCCGCCGGCGCCTGAGTTTCTTCAGGGCCGCGCCTCCAGCACGATATTGAACGGCGTCTCGGTCGCGCGGCGCATGCGCGAGAAACCGCCGCCACCGATGACGACTTCGCGCAGGCGCGCCTCGCCGGCTTGCGCACCAAGCGCCGGACCCTTGCGCGCGAGCGACACGGGTACGCAGATCTGCGACGACGCTCCGTAGTAGACGCGACCGACCGGATTGAGATTGTCACTGACACGGTCGCCGGCGAACGGCTCGACGATCATGCAGTGACCGTCGGACTTGAGTGCCCGGCGCGCGTGCCTCGCGGCGCCGTCAGGATCCCCCATGTCGTGCAGGCAGTCGAAGAATGCGATCAGGTCGAAGTCGCCTTCGCGATAGTTCGCCGCTTCGGCAATCTCGAAGCGCGCATTCGTCGCACCCGCGGCGGCAGCGCGTTCGCGTGCGACGCCGATCGACGCCGCGTGGTAGTCGTAGCCGATGAATTCGGACTCTGGGAACGCTTTCGCCATCAGGATCGTGCTGGCGCCGTGGCCGCAGCCGACATCGGCGGCCTTGCCGCCGCGGCGCAATTTATCGACCGCACCATCCAGTGCCGGCAGCCACGCGCCGAGCAGGCTCGCGTTGTAGCCGGCGCGGAAGAAGCGTTCGGTGCCGTGGAAGAGGCAGGGATGATGCTCGCCCCATTCCATGCCTTTTCCACTTTTGAAGTTTTCCAGTGTGCGGTCGAGCGCATGGAACACCGCCTCGACGATGAAGTAGGCGCCCGGCAGGTCGACCGGGCCATTCGGATCGGCCATGCACAGCGCTTGCTCGGCGCTCAGCGAATAGCGGCCGCTGGCCTCGTCGTACTGCACGTAGCCGCCGGCGGCCTGGTTGCCGAGCCATTCGCGCACATAGCGTTCGTTGGTGCCCGTGCGACGGGCGAGGTCGCCAGAATTGGCGGGGTTGTCGACCAGCGCCTGATACAGGCCGAGCCTGTCGCCGATGATCATCAGCGTCGCGCTGATCGCGGCGCCGAGATCGCCGACTGCCTTGCCGAGAAATGCGTTGAGTTGTGCTTCGTCGATGGCCACGCTACCTCCTTGCTGTCTTCCAGTGGGTGCCGTAGTGGCACGGAAAGCGCAAGTTGGGATGTTCATCGCGCCGCCACAGGCGGCTGGTGCGGGACGCCCGCAGGCTTGGCTCGCTGCGTCCGCCGGGGCACGGCAATCATGGAAGTACGCCGTGGCGCGTCGTCAGTCGTCAGGCCGCGAGATCCCACACCGAGGGCGGCGAGATTACTCCGGCGGATCGGGCGCTGCAGCGGGTTTGCGCCGAAGCGTTGGCGCCGGCGCTCAGCTCAGCGCGAAACGCACGCGCACGACGCTGGCTTCATCGCCGTGCTCGATCGTCGGAGCGAGGCCGAGATGCCGCACGAAATCGAGCATGGCGTGGTTGCCGGCGAGCACGTCGCCCCACATTTCGGCCAGACCGCGCCGACGGCTTTCCTCGATCAGGCGCAGCATCAGCGCGCGGCCGAGCCCCTGGCCGGTGAATGCCGGGTCGACCGCGATCGCGAATTCCGCAGCAGCAGTGGTCTCATCGACGTAGATCCGCGCTTCGGCGCGAATTTCGGCGCCATCGGCGTCGACCACGACGAAGGCGGCGGTGGTTTGCGGATCCGGATCGCTCAGGCGTGCGGCGAGCGCTTCACTCAGCTCGCTCATGCGATAGAAGAAGCGCGCGCGTATCTGCTCCGGCGTCAATCGCGCGAACGCGCGGCGCAATGCCGCGGCGTCGCCCGGCTGGATGGCGCGCAGCAACAGTTGGCGGCCGTCATGCGCCAGCAGCGGTTCGCCAACGGGCGCCGTGCCAGGCTGCGGTGCAG
Source organism: Dokdonella sp. (assembly GCA_040005635.1). Classification (GTDB taxonomy): domain Bacteria; phylum Pseudomonadota; class Gammaproteobacteria; order Xanthomonadales; family Rhodanobacteraceae; genus Dokdonella_A. Next base: position 26,358 of record JBDTYM010000007.1, read on the forward strand.
CAGCCCGCTGCCGGCGTGGCGGCCGTGTCGCGGAACGATACGTATCGGCGGCGGGCTGCGCAGATTGGGGCGTGCGGGAAGTTTTTTCCACTCGCACAGCATGGGCATGTGCGGTCGAGCTTGCCATCTAATCCGGCGGCGCCTGTTGGCGTGCCGTTCAGTCCATACCATCGGAGGCTCTACCTCACGCTGCATCGCATGCTAGGGTGCCGCCGACTGCACGGGGGACCGCGGATGAACGCAGCAACGAAAGCGACCGGAATGAGCATCGAACAGCTCGACGATCTGTGCGCGCGCTGGCCAGGCGTCAGCCGCTCGATCAAGTGGGAAGTCGATCTCGTCCAAAGTGTCGTCAACAAGATGTTCGTCGTGATGTGTACGCTCGGACCCGAGCGCGGCCGCCTGTCCTTCCGGGTCGACACCGAGCGCTTTCTCGAATTGACCGAACAACCGGGCATGGGGCCGGCGCCGTACATGGCGCGCGCGTTCTGGATCAGCGTAAACGAGCCGGAGCGCTTCGAGCACGCAGAACTTGCCGGCTTCGTGCGTCGCTCGTACGAGCTGGTGCGCGCGAACCTGCCGAAGAAGACGCAGGCGGCACTCGGCGGCTAGTCATTGCAGCGGCGCTGCTAGAATTCGTGCTCGCATCGCGGAAACCAGCGCATGACGCCCGACCAGTTTCGCCGCCTCGCTCTTGCGCTTCCGGAGGCCGCCGAAAGCACCCATATGGGACATCCTGATTTCCGCGTGCGCGGCAAGATCTTCGCGACGCTCGGCGCCGGCGAAGCGGAGCGCGGCGTGCTGAAGTTTTCGCTGGAGCAACAGGAAATGTTCATGCGCATAGCGCCGGCGACGTTCCTGCCCGTCACGGGTGGCTGGGGCCGCAAGGGCTGGACCTGGCTGCAGCTGCGCGAAGCGAAACCCGCCTTGACACGCGATGCGCTGACGACCGCCTGGCGCAACACGGCGCCGAAACGACTCGCGGCAACGCTCGACGACGCGGCACGCTGATCCCCTCTCACCACCGACGGAACGCAATCGATGTCAGGCAAGGCCGACTCCCTCAAGACAATCCTGTTCGCGCTCGGCGCAAACTTCGCGATCTTCGTGTCCAAGCTCGCCGCGGCGATCATCACAGGGTCCGGCGCGATGACCGCCGAGGCTGTGCACTCGCTGGCCGACTGCGGCAATCAGGGCCTGCTTCTGCTCGGCATGAAGAACGCGAAGGCGCCAGCGACGGCGGATCATCCGCTCGGTCAGGGCAAGGCGATCTATTTCTGGTCGTTCCTCGTCGCGCTGCTGCTGTTCTCCGTCGGCGGCGCGTTCTCGATCTATGAAGGCATCCACAAGCTGCATGAGCCGGAGCCGCTGAAGTGGCCATGGCTGGCAGTGGGCGTGCTGGTGTTCGGCATCGTCGCCGAAAGCCTGTCGATGTGGGGCTGCCTCACCGAAGTGAACAAGGCGCGCGGCGAGCGCAGTCTGTGGCGCTGGTTCCGCGAGAGCCGGCAAAGCGAATTGATCGTGATTTTCGGCGAGGACCTCGCCGCGCTGTTCGGTCTGGTCTTCGCGCTGCTCGCGGTGCTGCTGACCCTGATCACCGGCAATCCCCTGTTCGATGCGATCGGTACCCTCGCGATCGGTGTGCTGCTGATCGTCATCGCGGTGTTCATCGCGGTCGAGGTGAAGGCCTTGCTGATCGGCCAAAGCGTCGACCCGGCCGTGAAGGTCGAAATCCTGCGCTTCCTCGATGCGCGCCCGGAAATCGCACGCGTGTTCAACCTGATCACACTGCAGCTCGGCAACGACGTGATGGTCGCGGTCAAGGCCGAGATGAGCCGCGACCTGTCGACCAGGGGCGTCGTCGACGCGATCAATGCGGTCGAAAAGGACATGAAGATCCGCTTCCCGGAAATCCGCTGGTCGTTTTTCGAGCCGGATGTGGTGGATTGAGCAGGCGCTCCGCCTGCACTCGTGTGCATGGGGGCCACTGCGAATGTCAAAGAAAGCAATCCGGGTCGTCGACTACGACACTGCCTGGGCGGACGCTTTCCTGCATGAAACCCAGCGCCTGCGCGGTGCTCTCGGCGAGAGCGTGCTGGACGTGCAGCCTATCGGCAGCACGGCTGTTCCCGGCCTTGCGGCCAAGCCGGTCATCGACATCCTGCTGGTGGTGCGGTCGCTGGCCGAGCTGGATGCGAAGGAGCCGGCAATGATCGCTTTGGGATACCAGCCCAAGGGCGAATACGGAATCCGCGGGCGGCGCTACTATCAACTCGGTGGAGCGGCGAGGACGCATCAGGTCCATTCGTTCGTACGCGGCGACCGCAACACCCAGAGGCACCTGGCATTCAGGGACTACCTGAGGATGAATCACGGGGTCGCTGCGGAATATGCGCAGATCAAGCGCGCTGCGGCCGAAGCCTGCAACGGGGACTCGGAGATCTACCGCCGCATGAAAGATGAATTCATCAAGGCGCACGAGCGCCTGGCGTTGATCGGAAACGACTGATCCGTTTTGCGGGATCGGGCTTCGATACCGCCCGGTGACTGACGATGTGAGCCTACTTCGCGAACGCTATCGGCTTCGCCGTGCCGGCGGGCGCACTGGACGCCACCAGCTTTACCGTCACCGTCGACGACAGACCCGGGCGCAGGCGCGCGAGGCCCGCCTGATTCGCACCGAAGCGGATGCGTACTGGCACGCGCTGGACGATCTTGGTGAAGTTGCCGGTGCCCGGTTCGAACGGCAGCAGCGCGAACTGCGAGCCGGAGCCCGGCGCAAAACTGTCGACGACACCCTCGAGCGGCTGACCGGGCAGGGCATCGACTTCGATCGTTGCCGGCTGACCGACCATCATGCGCGTAGTCTGGGTTTCCTTGAAATTCGCGGTGACGTAGAGCGCGTCGAGCGGCACGATCGTCAGCAGGCGCGTACCCGGCTGCACATAGTCGCCCGGCTCGACCTGGCGATCGCCGACGACGCCGTCGATCGGCGCGCGAATCAACGCGTGGCCCTGATCCTGCGTGGCAAGATCGAGCGACGCCTGCGCACGTGCGACGGCCGCGTCGGCTTGAGCGAGGTTGGCCTGCAAGGTCGCCCGTTTTGCGCGCGTCACGGCTTGCTGGTCGCGGCTGACGTCGAGCTGCGCACGGCTGCGGTCGGCGTCCGATTGTGCGCTGATCGCAGTCGCGCGGTACTGATCGAAGTCGCGTTGGGCGACGGCGCCGGAAGCCACCAGGTTGGTGTAGCGCAAACGGTCCGCTTGCGCGCGATCGCTTTGCGCATTCGCCGAGCGGATCAGCGTTTGCGCGGCGCGCACGTTCGACGCCGCCAGCTGCTCCTCGGCGTCGAGCGAAATCAGCGCTGCCTTTGCGGCCGCCACGGTTGCGCGGGCATTCTGCAGATCGGCGCTGGCCGAGGCGACGCGTGCATCGAACTCCTCCGCATCGATGCGCACCAACGGATCGCCTTGCTTGACGGCCTGGTTGTGCTGCACGAGCACCTCGGCGACGAGGCCGCGCACTTTCGGCGCGACCACTGAACTGTCGGCCTGCAGATACGCAGCGTCGGTCGAGACGGAGCCCTTCGGCATCAGGATGTATGCACTGCCCAGTACGGCCAGTGCGACCGCAGCGCCGATGGCGACGAACGGGCGACGCCAGAGCGGCTTGCGCGACGTCGGCGTGTGGGCAGGAAGGTTCGGGCTAGCGTCGCTCATTGTTCGAATACCAGGAAGGTCGAAGGGCCGATGTTTCGCCGATCGGTGGACGGTCGCGCAGCGCCATCAGCCTGCGCAGCGGTTCGGCACCGCTCGGGCCCGGCAGCCGTTCGACGACAAGATTCACGCGGGCGACTCCAGCTGGAAGCGGCGCGTCAGCGATTGCCTGGAGTGCAGGATGATCGCGTCGGAACGCTTCGGATCGGTCTCGGCGCGCGCCATCGACAGCGCGCCGACGAGTTCGGCCAGCAGCGAATCGGCCTGCGCATCGGCATCGGCGTGACCGAGCTTGCGCAACTGCTCGGCAAGGATCAGCGTCAATTGGCGCGCACCCTCGGCGAAGCGTTCGCGCGCCGCTGTCTCCAGGCGCGGCAGATCCGAGATCAACGACGCGACCGGGCAGCCGACGTCCTTCGCGTCGCGATGCGCACGCGACAAATAGAAGCGGATGTACGCACGCAGGCCCTCGGCCGGATCGCGATCGAGCATTTCGCGCATCGCGCGCGCATGGCTTTCCTCGAACATCTGGCCTATCGCGGCGCTGACCAGTTCGTCCTTCGACGCAAAGTGCGCGTAGAAGCCGCCATGCGTGAGGCCGGCTTTCGCCATCACGCCGGCGACGCCGACGCGATGCGGCCCTTCCGCGCGGATTGCGTCGGCAGCGGCCTTCAGCAGCTTCTTGTGCGTGTTCTGCTTGTGCTCGGCGTCGTAGCGCACGGAGTTGTCCCTTGCTGTGTATGATGATGGTCATATAATAGCGTCAGCGCTGGGCGAACACAAGGCCGCGAACGCACGCGAATCGCGCGGTGGTGCCGCTGGCCGATCCCCTCAAACACACACAACGATCACATCGACAGGAAAATCCGATGAGCGATACCTATCTGGTACCCGGTCTGCGCACGCCCTTCGTCAAGGCCAGCGGCGTCTATGCGAAGCACACTTCACTTCAGCTCTCGGTGCCGATCGCGCAGGCGATGGCGGCGAAGGCGCGTCCCGACTTCGTGATCTGGGGCCAGGTGATCAGCGACCCCACCGTGTCCAACATCGCGCGCGAACTGGTGCTCGATGCCGGACTCGATCCGACCATTCCCGCGTTCTCGACCGTGCTCGCCTGCTCGACCAGTTTCATGGCCGCGATCGAGGCGGCCGGCCTGCTCGGCCGCGGCGGCACGCATCTGGCCCTGGTTGGCGGCGTCGAGACGATGAGTCACGTGCCGGTCGCGTTGAAGCAGCCGCTGGCGGACCGTCTTTTCGTCGAGTTCGCCAAGGATCGTCCAGCCGCGATCGAACATCTGTCGCAGGTGACGGCAGCGGATTTCAACCTCCCGGTGCGCGGCTGGGTCAATCGCATCAGCGGTCGCTCGCAGGGCGAACACACCGAGGACACCGTCAAGCATTTCTCGATCTCGCGTGCCGACCAGGACGAGCGGGCCCTGCGCAGTCATCAGGGTGCGATCGCAGGCCAGGACGCCGGGTTCTTCGACGACCTGATCCTGCCCTTCGATGCGGTCGAGCGCGACGCTCTGCCGCGGCGCGATACCTCGCTGGAAAAGCTCGGCAAGTTGCCGCCGGCGTTCGATGCCGTGCATGGCACGCTGACCGCCGGCAATTCCTCGCCGCTGACCGACGGCGCCGCGTCACTGTGGGTGGCCGATCGCGAAGGGCTTGCGCGCCTCGGAGTCGAGCCGACCGTGAAGCTGGTCGATTGGGAACTGGCCGCGGTGGATTTTCTCGGTGGCGACGAAGGCATGTTGATGGCGCCGGCGCGTGCGATCCCGCGCCTGCTTGCGCGTCACCGGCTGGCCTTCGCCGATATCGCATCGTGGAACATCCACGAAGCGTTTGCCGCGCAGGTCGTCGCCAATCTGCGCCTTGCCGCCGATGCGGATTACCGCAGGATCAAGGCCGGCGTGGATGCTGATCTCGGCGTGTTTCCGTGGCAGCGCGTCAATCCGCACGGCGGTTCGATCTCGATTGGCCATCCGTTCGCGGCAACCGGCGCACGTATCCTGAGTCAGGCGGCGAAAGAGCTGGCCGCGCTGCCGAGCGGCGCGCGCGGAATCGTTTCGCTGTGCGCCGACGGCGGCCAGGGCACGGTCGCCTTGCTGGAACGCGTGTGATCCCTCACGGTGAAGTGGCCTGTCTTTCCTGGTTCGATTCCCACATCCGGCGCATCCCGCCGCATCGCGTTGCACAAGGGTGAAGTGAGCACAGTCAATCCAACCGCCGCCTCGATCGGCCCGGCCCGCGCGGAGATCAATCCTGCGGACCTGCCGCTGGCGCGCAAATACCTGATCTTCGGGATCATGGCGTTCGGTCAGTTCATGGCCTTGATCGACATCCAGATCGTGGCCGCTTCGCTCAACGACGTGCAGGCGGGCCTGTCCGCCGGGCCGGATGAAATCAGCTGGGTGCAAACCGGCTACCTGATGGCCGAGCTGGTGATGATCCCGTTCTCGGCGTTCCTCGCGCAGGCCATGTCGACGCGCTGGCTGTTCGCGTTGTCGGCCGGCCTGTTCACGATTGCAAGCGCGCTGTGCGGGATGGCGTGGGACATCGACTCGATGGTCGCATTCCGCGTGGTCCAGGGCTTCGTCGGTGGGGCGATGATTCCGACCGTGTTCGCGACGGGCTTCGCGCTGTTCACCGGCAAGGAGCGTGCGATGATTCCGGCGATCCTCGGCATGGTGTCAGTGCTCGCGCCGACGCTCGGGCCGACCGTCGGCGGCTGGCTCACCGACATAGCGGGCTGGCGCTCGATCTTCTACGTCAACATCGTGCCCGGCATCGCGGTGACCTTGTTGTCGTTCTGGCTGGTGCGCGTCGACAAGCCGAACCTGGCGATGCTCAAACGCATCGACTACACGCATCTGATCGCGATGGCCGTGTTCCTCGGTGGCCTCGAATACGTGCTGGAGGAAGGGCCGCGCTACGACTGGTTCGGCGATCCCGGCATCGCGGTGGCCGGCTGGCTCTCCTTCGTCGGCTTCGTCCTGTTCCTCGAACGCTCGCTCCGCTCGAAGGGTCCGATCGTGCGGCTGACGCCCTTCCTGAAGCCGACGTTCGCGATTGCCTGCCTGTTCAACCTCGTCATCGGGTTCGGTCTGTACTCGGCGACGTATCTGATTCCAGTCTTCCTAGGGCGCGTGCGCGACTACACCAGTTTCGATATCGGCACGACCGTGTTCGTCACCGGCATCGCGCAGATCGCCAGCACCGTGATCGCCGCGCGCCTGTCGCAGCGCGTCGATCCGCGCTACGTGATCACGGCGGGCCTCAGCCTGTTCGCGACGAGCTTGTGGCTCTCCTCGTTCATCACCGAGGACTGGGGCTTTGCCGCACTGCTGCTGCCACAGGCGCTGCGTGGCTTCGCCATCATGCTGTGCATCGTGCCGAGCGTGACGATGGCGCTGGGCGCGTTCGTGCTGCCGGAACTGCGCTACGCCTCGGCGCTGTTCAACCTGATGCGCAATCTCGGTGGCGCGATTGGTATCGCCGTCGTCAATACGTGGCTGGCGGACCAGACGCGCATTCATGTTGCGCGCCTGGGCGAAAGTCTCGGCGAAGCAGGGCGACAGGCGCCCGATGCGGTTGCCGCGCTCGCCGCGCGTTTGCATCAGCTGACGCTCGATTCCACTCAGGCACTCCACTTGGCACAGGGTGAATTCGCGCGCGTGGCGGCGCGCCATTCGCTCACCCTCGCGTTCGACGAAGTATTCCGCCTGATCGCGTGGATGTTCGTGATTGCGCTGGTGATGGTGCCGTTCTGCAAAACGCCCGCGCAGGCGGTCGCGCCGCCGGTCGATGCGCATTGATTGGAGGTGGCTATGAAACCCGTGTCCATTGAACGAAACACCCGCAGCCTCGGCATCGCCGCTGCCCTTGCAGCCTGCCTGCTCGGCGGCTGCGCGGTCGGTCCCGACTACCATCGGCCCGACATCGCGTTGACGCCGGACTACGTGCATGCCGCGCCGGCGCCACAGCAAGCAGCGAAGACCACTGCGCTCGAAAATTGGTGGCAGGGCTTCGACGATGCCGCGCTGCTACGCGTGGTCGAGCGCGTGCAGGCGCAGAATCTCGATCTCGAACAGGCACGTGCACGCGTGCTGCAGTCGCGCGCCGCCGCCCGCGCGGCTGGTGCGGCGCTGCTGCCGAACGCCAATGCCAGCGCGTCTGCACATGATGTGCGTCAATCGTTGCTGAATCCCATTGGGGAAATCGGCCGCGAGCTGCCCGGCTTCGCACGCGGCTACGACGACTACGCGGTCGGCGCCGCGGCCTCGTGGGAAATCGACCTGTTCGGCGGCCTGCGCCGCGGCCGCGAAGCCGCGCTGGCCGATGCGAAGGCCAGCGCAGCGCAAGCGCTAGGCGTGCAGATCAGCGTCACCGCCGACGCGGCAGACGCTTATCTGCAGGTACGCGCGTATCAGGCGCGGCTCGGCGTCGCACGTCATCAGGAGCAAGTGCAGCGCGATCTGGTCGACCTCGTCTCTCGGCGCAATCGCGAAGGCGTCGCGTCGGATCGCGAACTGAATCAGGTGACGGCGGCGCTCGAAGGCGTCGCTGCATCGATTCCGCCGCTGCTGGTGGGTCTGGACGCACAACTCAATCGCCTCGATGTGCTGATGGGCGCGCAGCCGGGCACTTATCGCGACGAGCTGCTGGCGGCAGCGCCGATCCCTGCGCCGCCGTTGCTGGCAAGCCATGACGGCCCGGCCGAATTGTTGCGCCGACGTCCCGACGTGCTTGCTGCCGAGCAGCGTCTGATGGCCGCCAGCGCGCGCATCGGCGCGGCGATCGCGGACTACTACCCTAAGCTGTCGTTGAGCGCCTTGTTCGGTGTCGAAAGCCTGGCATCCGGCCAGTTGTCGAGCGGCCAGGCGGTCGCGCACGACGTCGGTCTCGGTCTGCGCTGGCGCCTGTTCGATTTTGGTCGCGTCGATGCCGAGGTTGCGCAGACACGCGGACGCGAAGCCGAGGCGCTCGCGACCTATCGCGCGACCGTGCTGCGCGCAACCGAGGAGGTCGAGAACGCACTCTCCGAGCTGGTGCAGGACAACGCGCGCGCCGCCGTGCTGGAGCGTCAGATCGTCCAGCTCACGCGGGCACGCACGCTCGCGCAGCAATCCTACGATGCCGGAGTGATCAACTTGATCGAGGTGCGCGACACCGATCGCGACCTGCTGACGGCTTCCGACCAGCTGGCGCAGGCGCGCGCCGGCGCCGCGCGCGCGGCAATCGCCTCATTCCGCGCGCTCGGTGGCGGCTGGCAACCTGAGCGGACACACGCGCTGGCGATGACTGCGCTGCTGCCGGCGCGCTGAGTCCCGCTCGCACGCGGCGCGATCCCGCAGGTCACGCCGCCGTTGTCACGTCGGCGCTATTTGGGTTCCAATCGACACCCCGGCGCAGCCGCTGGAACTGCGGTGATGAGTATCGAGCGCAAGTTTGGCCGCGGGCTGTTCTGGCTGGCGTACTTCAGTGCCTGGCTGGCGCTCGGCCTCTGGCTCGGGCTCAACGTGATCATCGGCCAGCGCAACAGCGGCAGCACGATGGCGCCGTGGGAGCCGTTGAGCTGGGAACTCAGCAGCGTCGTGCTGATGTCCGTGCTCGCGGTCGGCGTCTTTCGCTTCGAAGCGCGCTTCCCGCTGTCCGGGCCCGATTGGATGCGCCGCTTGCCGGTGCATCTGCCGGCCGTACTGCTGTTCTCGCTGCTGCACACTGTCGGCATGGTCGCCATCCGGCAAATCGTCTATGCCGCAAACCACAGCGTGTACCGCTTCGGCGACTGGCGCCTCGGCCTGACGTACGAATTCCAGAAGGACCTGATCAGCTACGCGGCGATCGTCGGCTTCTGCGTCGCCTGGCGCGCCGTGCGCATTCGGCGCGAACGCGAACTGGCGCTGATACGCCTCGAACGCGACCTCGGCCAGGCGCGGCTGGCCCAGCTGACCGCGCAGATCGAGCCGCATTTCATGTTCAACACCTTGAATGCGATCTCGAACCGCATGCACGAGGACGTCGACGCGGCCGATCGCATGATTGCTGCGTTTGCCGAGCTGCTGCGCGCCGCGCTCAGCGAATCCGGCTCTGCCGAAGTGAGCGTGGCCGACGATGTCATCTGGCTTGAGCGTTATTTCGAGCTGATGCAGGAGCGCTTCCGCGGTCAGCTCGTCACACGGATAAGCGTCGACCCCGCGGCACGGGACGCGCGCATTCCGCGCCTGCTGCTGCAGCCGCTGGTCGAGAATGCGTTCGAGCATGGCCTGCGCATCGGACGCGGGCAGATCGAGGTGACGATCCGCATCGAGGGTGAACGCCTGCACCTCGCCGTCGAAGACGACGGCGTCGGCCTGGCGCAAGCGTGCGAAGAGGGCACCGGCCTCGCCAACGTGCGCAGTCGCCTCGCCTTGCTCTATCCGCAGGCGCACACGTTCCAGCTCGGTCCCCGCAGTGCAGGCGGCACACGCGTCGAGATTGACCTGCCGGTTCGCCACAATGCGTGAGACGCGCGTCGCGATCGTCGAGGACGAACCGCCGGCACGCGCAAAGCTGTGCCGTATGCTGGCCGAACATTCCGGCTATCGCATCGTCGCCGAAGTTGATGACGTCGCCGGTGGCCTGGCGGCGTTGCGCAACGATGCGCCGGATCTGTTGTTTCTCGACATCCGGCTCGGTGCCGAGAATGGTTTCGACGTACTCGTGCGCGCAACGCCGCCTTATCCGCTGATCGTATTCACCACGGCCTATCACGAGCACGCGGTGCGCGCATTTGAATTCGCGGCGCTCGACTATCTGCTGAAGCCGTTCGATCGCGAACGTTTCGGCCGCATGCTGGAACGCGTCGCCGAGCGGCTGGACGAGCGCGTCGAAGGCGAGGGCGATGTGCCTGGCGAGGAGCGCCTGCGTCGCCTCGACAGCGACCTGGTGCCACCGCGCCTCAGCCGTATCGTCGTGCACGAACGCGGGCGTTCGCTGGTCGTGCCGCTGGCCGAGGTGCAGCGCCTCAGCGCAGCCGGCAACTATGTCGAAGTGCATACCGCCGGGCGGCGCCATCTCGTGCGTGCGACGCTTGCGCGACTGGCGCAGCGGCTGGATCCCGCCAAGTTCCTGCGCGTGCATCGTTCGCATCTGGTGCGCGCCGATGTCATCGCGACGATCACACCGTGGGCACATGGCGACCTGCGCCTGACCTTGAAGGATGGCAGCGAGCTGATGGTGAGTCGGCGCTATCGGGCGCTGTTGCCGCACGACTGGCGCAGTCGCTAGACGCGCTCGCGCCGAGGAACCGCGGCTGGGCGCGAACGAATCGGTTTCCACCTGCGCAACGCGGGCATGCATTCGTCCCGCCGGCATCCGTGGCAGACCCTTTCGTCACATATCCCTTGCCGCCGAGGGCGTGCGCGGTTCGAATGGACGCACGACGAGAGGATCGATCATGCGTGCAATGCTTTTGATGATCATGCTGACTGCGACTGCGACTGCGACTGCGACTGCGACTGCGACTGCAGCGGCACAGGCCGGTGCACCCGACTGGGAGGCCTACGGCGGCGACGGCCGCGGCCAGCGCCATGCCGACATCGCGCAGATCACACTGCAGAATGTCGGCCAATTGGAACTCGCCTGGAGCTTTCGCACCGGCGAACTCGGCGAGGGCTTCGATCGCGCGAAAGACACGCTGACTTTCGAGGCGACGCCGCTGCAGATTGGCGACACCTTGTATGTGCCCACTGCGACCGGTGTCGTGTTCGCGCTCGACGCGGCGCATGGCACGCAGCGCTGGCGCTTCGACGCGGCGGTCGATCGCGGGCGTGGCTATTCCGAGATGGCAACGCGTGGCGTCAGCTACTGGCGCGATGCGCAGGCCGCTGCCGGCAGTGTGTGCGCCGAGCGCATCCTGTTTGCGACCATCGATGCGCGCCTGTTCGCGCTGGATGCGAAAAACGGTCAGCGCTGCGCGGATTTCGGTACACGCGGAGAGATTCCGTTATCCAGGGGCGTGCGCCTGGTCGAACGCCAGCTTGGCAACTATCAGGTGACGTCGCCGCCTGCCATTGCTGGGGATGTCGCGATCATTGGATCATCGATCGGCGACAACCGCGGTACCGACCTGGAACTCGGCGTCGTGCGTGCGTTCGATGTGCGCAGCGGCAGGGAACTGTGGCACTGGGATCCGATCCCGCGCACGGCGAGGATTCCGGAGGACGCGGCCAATCCCGACTTCGGCGATACCGACAGTCAGCAGGCACGCTGGACCGGCGCCGCGAACGCGTGGGCGCCATTCGCCGTCGATCTCGAGCGCGGCCTGGTATTCATCCCGACGGGATCGGCCAGTCCGGATTTCTTCGGCGGCGAGCGCGCGGGCGACAATCACTGGGCGAATTCGGTGGTCGCCTTGCGCGCCGCCAGCGGCGAATTCGTCTGGGGCCGTCAACTCGTGCACCACGACTTGTGGGACTACGACGTCGCCTCGCAGCCGATGCTGATCGATCTCGAGCGCGATGGCGCCAAGATTCCCGCGCTGGTGCAGTTGCACAAGACCGGTCAGGTGTTCGTGCTCAACCGCGAGACCGGCGAACCCTTGTTTCCGATCGAGGAACGGCCGGTGCCGCAGGATGTGGTGGCGGGCGAAACAGCCTCGGCCACGCAGCCATTCTCATCGCTGCCACCGTTGGTATCGCATGCGAAGGTGGCGCCGGAAGATGCCTGGGGACTGACGTTCTGGGATCGCAATGCATGCCGCGACAAGATCGCCGCGCTGCATAGCGAGGGCATCTTCACGCCACCGAGCGTGCAGGGAACGATCGAACGGCCGGGTTATGCCGGCGGGTCGAACTGGGGCAGTGGTGCGTGGGATCCCGAGCGCAAGCTGCTGATCGCGAATGTGATGGATCTGCCGTTCGTGGTTGCGTTGATTCCGCGAGGACAGTTCGGCATCGAGGCCGATTCCGACGCCTACCAGGGTTGGGAATTCGCGCGCCAGGCCGGCACGCCGTACGGCATGCGCCGCCACCTGCTCGATTCGCCGCTGGGTGTGCCATGTACGGCACCGCCGTGGGGCAAGCTGGTCGCGCTCGACCTGGCGCACGGCACGATCGCTTGGGAGAAGCCGCTCGGCACCTCGCGTGACAAGGCGAGCTGGCCGTTTTGGTACATTGACGGTGCGCCGAACATGGGCGGACCGCTGACCACGGCCGGCGGCCTCACTTTCATCGGTGCGACGACCGACAACTTCCTGCGCGCGTTCGATACCGCCAGCGGTGCGGAACTGTGGAAGATGCGTCTTCCCGCAGGCGCACAGGCGACACCGATGAGCTACGCGATCGGCGGACGCCAATTCGTGGTTGTCGCGGCGGGCGGCCACGCCAAACTGGGCACGACGCGTGGCGACTACGTGCTCGCCTACGCGCTGCCTCAGTCGCCGGCGAAGTAGAGGCCTTCGACGATCGTCTTGCCGTCCGGCTGCGTCGGGATATGCGCCCAGCCGACCAGGCCTTCGCGCGTTTTCACGAGGTAGTCGGGGTTTTCGCCGTCCTCGTTCTCGCTCGAAGGATTCAGCAGAATGGTCAGCGGCGTGCGCGCCGGCAACGTGAACAGGGCATGCTCCGAGTCGCCGCCCTTGTCAGCGGTCAATGCGAGCGCGGATCGGGTGACGCCCTCGACGCCGACATAGCGGAACGCTTGCTTGGCTTCGACGTAGTGTTTGCCATCGAAGCGGAACAGGCGGCGATGGTCGTATAGCGTGTCGCTCTGGCCGAATACGTAAATGTCGGCGTTGGCGAGGAAGACGAAGTCGATGCCGGACGATTCAAACAGCGTGCTGTCCGGATTGTCGGCGTCGGCGAGCAGACGACAGCTGGGGTCCGCACTCGGGCCGGAGTCGCAGGTCAGTGTCGCCTTCGGCACACCGTGGCCGAGTTCGAGTATCAGCGGTTGCGAGGCGTACACACCCGCTTCCTCGTACGCCTTCAAGTAGGCGGCCGAACCCTTCACCGGCGTCGCCTGCGCCTGCGGATACCACACGCGCACGCCTTCCTGCCTCAGCTCGAGATGGGCGAGGTGCGGAAACAGGGTGGCCGGCGTACGCGGCGCGGAGTTGGGCGCTGCGGCCATGGCGACGAAGGTCAACAGGGTGAAAACGGCGGGCATGTGGAGTCCTTTCGGATGGATGGGCGCCGGGCAATCCTCACATACGCAGATTCGCGCCGCGACGTGCCATGATCGGGCAAAGGATCAGTGCAAACCGACGCCGACACCCAACCCGAAGCTGACACGCGCGCGTTCGTTCGGAAAATTGACCGGCCACAGATGCAGCGCCTGGCGTTGCAGCAGCGGGTAGACGTAGTCGTGTGCATCGACGTTGCCGACGCGCGTGCCTTGCAGCTGGCCGCGCACGGTGAGGAAACGGCCTGGCGGAAAATCGAGCGGCTCGACATAGCCCGGCAGCACGACGATGAAACGTCCCTGCGTCGGCGCGCCCTGGTCGGGTCGCTGTGCAGCATCGGTCGGATACGCGATCACCTGCACTTCGGTGGTGTCCGCCAGATTGCGCGTGCCGAGGATCTTGCCGGCCCAGACTACGTCCATGCCGTGGTAGCGTTCCGGCGCGAGCGCGACATCGGCCGGCGGCGGCGCGGCCGCCGGTGCGTCCTTGAAGACCGGCGGCGAAACGCAAGCGCTCAGCACGCACAGCAGCGCTGCGAGTACGGCAGGGCGTAAACCGGAACGAAAGGGCAGGCGAGGCATGAACGGACACCACGAGCGCAGCGAAGACGGGATCGTATTTTCCACCGATCGCACGCGCTTGGATATCGATTTGATCCACGGCTTCCTCAGCCGTGATTCCTATTGGGTTGCGGGCATTCATCGTGAACTGGTCGAGCGCAGCATCGCGAACTCGTTGTGCTTCGGCGTGTACGCGGACACGCAGCAGCTCGGCTTTGCGCGCGTGGTCACCGACGGCGTCGGTTTTGCATACCTCGCGGACGTCTTCGTCGCCGCTGCCGCGCGTGGGCAGGGTCTCGGCAAGCGGCTCGTCGCGTTCGTGCTGGCGCACCCGGAACTGCAGCGCATCCGCCGCTTCATGCTCGCAACACGCGATGCGCATGACCTCTATGCGCAGTACGGCTTCACCCCGCTGACGCACCCCGAGCGCTTCATGGAGCGATACGATGCGGATGCACTGTCGCGCTGAACGGCAGTCGCAGCCACCGAGAGCGGCCGCGGCGCTGATATTGAAAGGGGCGCGTAAGCTTTCACGGGTAGCGTCTGCGCCGATACGCGCTGCCGGCTGCGTCGAACCGGCTCGGACGATTTTTCACGCAAGGGGCAAGTCATGGGCTTGATCTGGACCATCCTGATCGGATTCATCGTGGGCGTGCTGGCGAAGTTCTTCACCCATGGACCGGGGCCGCAAGGCTTCTTCTTGACCGCAGCGCTCGGTATCGCCGGTTCGATCATCGCCACCTACGTCGGCCGCGCGTTGCACTGGTATGCGGAAGGCCAGTCGGCCGGTTTCGTCGGCGCCTTCGTCGGTGCCTTGATCCTGCTCTTCATCTATCACATGGTCATCAAGAGTCGCGGTCCGACGGCGTAGAGTCACGCAGCCGAACCGACGCGGGTCAGTTCCCGGCGCCATCCCGACGCAGGCCAGTACGCGTCGATGTCGAGCATGGCGTACGGTGCAGGCCGGATCGACCCGTCGGGACTGACCATCAATTTGCAGCGTGACGCATCATTGGGAGAACACGACATGGCACTGCTCAACGACATCTTGAACCGCTATCTCGGCGGTACAGCCGCCACCGCAACGACCGCCGACGACTTCAGCCACGTCGCGCAGAACGTGCCACCCGACGTACTGAGCAAGGGCATCGGTGCGGCGTTTGGGTCAAGCGCAACGCCGGACGTCGGCCAGATGGTCGCGCAGATGTTCGAGAATGCGACGCCCGAGCAGCGCGCCGCGTTGCTCAATCACCTGGCCGGCGCGCTCGGTCCGAATGCCGGAAGCATACTCGGCGGACTGTTGGGCCAGGGCAGCGCGGCCACCGGTGTCACGCCGGGGCAGGCGGCGCAGGTCGACCCGCAGCAGGTGCAGGACGCCGTCACGCGCGCGCAACAGCACAATCCAAGCATCGTCGACGGTCTCAGCGATTTCTACGCGCAGCACTCGGGGCTGGTGAAGACGCTCGGCGGCGCAGCGCTGACGATTGCGTTGGCGAAGATTTCGCAGCATATGAAAGGCTGAGGCTGCGTCATCGCTTCTTCGCAGCGCGCAGTTTGCCGGGCAGCGACAGCAGTATTCCCTCTCCCCCAAGCTGGGCATGGAGGAGAGGGAGTCCGCCGGCACGTGTCTACAACGTCGGCGAATCGTCCTGCAGCATTGCGTGGCGCACGATCTTGATCGGCGCGAAACCCTGCCGCATGAAGCTGTCGTGGAATTGCAGTAGCGAGAAGGCGTTGCCTTGCTTGGCTTCGACGTCGGCGCGCAGCTTGAGGATTTCGAGCTTGCCGAGCGTGTAGTACAGATACGTCGGATCCGAGGTGCCGCGCTTGGTTTCGACGACGCCGACCTCGCGCGACTGATAGCCTTCCTTGACGAAGAAGTCGACTGCCTGATCGATATTGATCTGGCCGCTGTGCAACTTGATGCCGACGTAGAAGCGCGCATTGCGCAGCAGCGCATCCTGCAACTGGCCGAGCTTCAACAATTTCTGCTGGCGCGGGTCGTTCGGGAATACCGCCTGCGCGAGCCCGGCGTCGAGCATCATCTGCTCGCAGTAATGCGCCCAGCCTTCGACATTCGTATTGGCGCTGAGCAGCTTGCGCACGCGATCGTGCACGTCGTGCATCCACAGCGACTGCACGTAGTGGCCCGGGTACGCCTCGTGCACGGCGACATTGCTGATGACCGGATAGTTGAACTGCGCCATGAATTCGGCGATCTTCGACGCGTTCCAGGTCGGATCAGGCAGCGTCACGTTGAAGTAGGCTTCGGTCGCTGACACCTCGTACGGCCCCGGTGAATCCATCGACGCAAAGGTCGTCGCGCGCATGAACGGCGGCGTTTCCTCGAGGATCGGTCGCACGGTCGACGGAATCGTGATGATCTGTTTGTCGCCGATGAACCGGATCAAGCCGTCGAAGGTCGCGCGGAAACTGTCGAGCAGCCTGGCCCGATCGGGATGATCGGCGGCGAGATCGGCCAACACCTGCGCCGGTGTCTTGTCGGGCTCGAGTTCCTTGGCGACGCGCGCGAATTCGGCCTGGTTGCGATGCAGATCGGCCAGATCGATCTCGATCAGGCGGTCGAGCGGCGTATCGACCATTTCGTCGAATGCGAGCTTCTTGCGATAAGTTTCCGCGCCGAGGCGGAAGTCGCCTTTAGAGCGCGGCAGCACGTCGGTCTTGAGCCATGCCTCGTAGTCGTCCAGCGCCCTGATCACCGTCGCGTTCGACGCGGCGAAACGTTTCTGCAGGTCCGCATCGGCGACGTCCTTGAAGGCAGCCGTCACGTCGTTGCGGAAGAACGCGATCAGCCCGGGCAACTGCTCGATCGCGATCTCGGTATAGATCTTCGGCGGATTCTTCAAATTCCTGCGCGCCGCCTGAAGGGCGGCCGGCATCGCGTGTTCGCGCTCGATCAGCGCGGCGAGGCGCTGCGGCGCAGGCGCGAATTTGCGTTCCATCAGCACGAACGCGCTGTTCGTGATGCCGCTCGAGTAGGTATCCGGGTTCTTTTCCCAGGGACGGATCGTCTGCAGGCTCAGCAGGCTGCTGCGGATCGTATTCAGCAGCTGCTCGCGATCGCCGCGCACCTGTTCGCCAAGCGCTCCCGCATTCGTCGCGGCGACGCGCTGCTCGAAAGACTGCAGCGCCGCGACCTGACGATCCATGCCGGCACGACTGTAGTCCTCGAGCTTGCCGTCATAGGCATGCACGCCGACGCTGGTCGCGGACGTGGGACTCAGCGGGAAATACAGCGTGTCGAAGAATTCGTCGGCGAGTTTCATGAAATCCGCATCCGCAGCCGCCGTGTTGGTGGCAGGCGTGGACGTCTCGCCGGCAACGGCGGCGATGGTCGGAACAAAGCACACGATGCAACAGGCAAGGCTCAGGCGCAGCAGCCGCATGGATACGTCTCCGGGGATTCGAACGGGTCGGGTCAGCGGGAAGCGGTTTTGGACGCAAGTTTAGCGTCGGCGGCATCCGGCGCGCCCTTCAGCAGTAGCGACAGCACCGGAGGTGTCACGATCGAGGTCAGCAGCGACATCGCGACGATGACGGCGTAAATCTCGTTCGAGAACACACCAGCGGCAAGGCCGAGACTCGCGATGACGACGCCGACCTCGCCGCGCGGCACCATGCCGACGCCGACAATGAGCGCACCGCGGCGACCGAGCGAGAGCGCACCAAGGAAGCCGCCGGCAAGTTTCGAGACAATTGCGATGACGGTGACGACCAGCAGCATCCACAACGCCGTACCGCTGGCGAATACGGCAAGGTCGATCTTCGCGCCGGTGATCACGAAGAAGAACGGCGTCAGCAACGCGAGCAGAGGCTGGGTCTGGTGTTCGAGTTCCTCGCGCTGGTGCATTTCCGACGCGATCATGCCGGCGAGGAACGCGCCGATGATCGCGGCGAGGCCGAACTGCGTCGACAGATAGGCGAGACCGAGACAGATCGCCAGGGCAATGGTCAGCGGCGACAGCGGATTGATCGGCCGGTCGAGCCAGCCTGCGCGCCGGCGCATGACCTCGGTGCCGACCCATCCGATGATCGCGACGAAGCCGACCGCCTGCGCCAGCACCATCAGCAGGCCGGCGACGTTGATGCCTTCGCCGCCCTGCAGCGATGTGACGACGCCGAGCAGCAGCATCGCGAGGATATCGTCGATCACGGCGGCGCCGAGGATCACGCGGCTCTCGATCCGCGTCAGCACGCCAAGTTCCTGCAGCACGCGCGCGGTGATGCCGGCCGAGGTCGCCACGAACGCGGCGGCGACGAACAGCGACTTGGTCCATTCGAAGCCGCTGCCATGCGCCCACAGCGTGCCGAGCGCGAACGGCACAACGACACCGAGCACGCCGACCAGGAACGCGCTGCGACCGACTTTCTTCAAGTCATCCAGACGCGTCTCCAGGCCGACCGCGAACAGCAGCAGCACGACGCCGATTTCGGCGAGCACGTCGAGCGGTGTTCCGGCAGCTATCTGCTCCGCCGAGATGAAGCCGAGTGCGGACGGCCCGATCACGCAACCGGCGACGATTTCGCCGACCACGCCAGGAAGCTTCAGGCGCTGCGCGATCTCGGCTCCGATCTGCGCCGCGACGAAGATCGCGAACAGGGCAAGCAGAATGTCGGCGCCGTGGTGCATGGCTTTCTCCTCGCTCGCTCAGGGAGCATCGTTTTCATTCCCTCCCGGGTTGGGTGGGGATGGTGTCCACCGCGTCGGCGAACGTCTGCCACCTGCAAAAATCCGTAACGATGTGGCTGTCGTCGACGACGCCAACCGCAACGCGGTTGCGTTTTCACGCATGCGCGTCGATCCTACACGAACGACACGGCCGGCAATGACCGGCTGGGAGGGGAGGCGGCATGTTCGATGCGGAGGGCGGCACGCGCGAGGCCATGTCCAAGGTCGACACGGCCTGGCTGCGCATGGAGCGGCCAACCAACCGCATGATGATCACCGGCGTGCTGATGTTCGCCGGGCCGCTCGATCCTCTTGCGATCAAGGCGCTGCTCGCCGAACGCTTCCTCGCGTTCCGCCGCTTCCGCCAGAAAGCCGTGATGGGCGCGAACAGCGCGTTCTGGGAAACCGATCAGGACTTCGACATCGACTGGCATGTGCGCATCGCGCGCTTGCCGGGTGCGGCGGACAAGGCGCAGCTCGAAGCCTTCGTCAGCGAACTCGCCTCGTCGCCGCTCGACATGTCCAAACCGCTTTGGCAATTCAACGTCATCGAAGACTACACAGCGCCTGACGGAAAACGCGGCGGCGTGCTCGTCGCGCGCATCCATCATTGCTACGCGGATGGCCTCGCGCTCGTGCAGGTATTGCTCTCGCTCACCGACACCGCGCAACAACCCGAAGCGCGCGCAGAACTCGCGAAAACATGGCTCCAGCGCGACCGCGGCAACGTGCTCGATCGTCTGCTCGAACCGACGCAGGACGGCTTCAAGAAGCTGATTGCCGTCGGCGAGAAGGCCGTCGCCAAAGTCGCGCAAATGATTGCCGACCCCGCCGTTGCCGCGAACTTCGCGCACGAAGGCAGCGAGATCACGCGCGAACTCGGCATCGCGCTCACGTTGCCCGATGACCCGATCACCGCACTCAAGGGACCGCTCGGCGTGACCAAGCGCGTCGCCTGGGCCGAACCGCTGCCGCTGGAAGAAGTGAAGACGCTCGGCAAGGCGCTCGGCTGCACCGTCAACGACGTGTTGCTCGCCTGCGCCGCCGGCGCGATCCGCGGCTACCTGCGCGACCTCGGCGACGACGTCGACGGCCTCACCATCCGCGCAACGGTGCCGGTCAACCTGCGCCCACTCGAACACGCAAAGAAACTCGGCAACCACTTCGGCCTCGTCTTCCTCGACCTGCCGATCGGCGAGCCGAACCCGCTGCGCCGCCTCGAACGCGTCGCCGCCTGCATGCGCGAACTCAAGGGTCGCCGCCAGGCTGTCGTCGCCTTCGGCTTGCTCGCCGCGCTCGGCATGGGTCCAGCCGTGCTGCAGCAGCCGGCACTCGAACTGTTCAGCCGCAAGGCAAGCGCAGTCGCGACCAACGTACCCGGCCCGCAGCAGCCGCTGTTCATGGCCGGCATCGAAGTGCGCGAACTGATGTTCTGGGTCCCGCAGACCGGGTCGATCGGCCTCGGCCTCTCGATCCTCAGCTACAACGGCCGCGTCCACTTCGGCGTGGTCGGCGACAGCAAGCGCGTGCGCAACCCCGACGCCATCGTGCAGCGCTTCGGCAGCGAGTTCGAGAAGCTGCTGCTGATCGCGCTGATGGAGGATTGGGACGAGGAGATTGGAGCGGGAGATGCGGCGGCGACGTTGGCGAGGTTTGTGTGATGGCATGCGGGGTCGGCGTCAATGTAGAAGACCTGGGCCTGGAGGATTGCACGGCTGGATCTACGCGACGAATCGCTGCGTATGGGGATTTTCCGCTGTGCGATGATTCGGAGGCGGTTTTAGGTTTCGGCATAGGCTTCACCTCACAATCGAATAGTAGTTTGCCACTCTTCAGGCATTGTCGTGACCACTAAAAGCGAAATACTTGCCGAGATTCGCCGTATTTCTAGCGCCAATTCTGGTTCGCTTAGCCTCAAGAAATTCCCAGAGCTTTCACGGATTCCGGAGCGCCAAGTACGCGGCCGCTACTGGGCTACATGGAATGAGGCTCTTGCAGAGGCAGGCGATGGCATCAACGCCTTTTCCACGCCGAAGAGCAATGAAATCGCTGTTGTCACTGCCCTCGCACAGCTCATTGAAGTACTTGGCACTTGGCCCGTGGAGACACAACTGACGGTAGAGCACCACGAGAACCCATCCTTTCCAAGCGTTCATGTCATTCGCGGCCTGGATAAGGAGACGTTCTTGCCAGCCAAAGTCCTTGCCTTCTGCGTTGAGAGCAACACCCTCCTAATAGCCGAAGAGATTGTACGCCTCAAGGTTGAGGTCGAATCGCCTGAGGAAAGCCAAGGCCAAGGTAGGGTGGCAGGCTACGTTTACATGATGCGCAGTGGAAAGCGGCACAAAATTGGCAAATCAAACTCATTGTCGCGCCGTTACCGCGAGGTTCGCCAGGACCTTCCAAATGAGACGATTCTTGTGCATACAATTCCAACTGATGAACCAAGCGGCATTGAGGCGTTCTGGCATCGCCGGTTTGCTGATAAGCGAGTTCGAGATACAGCGTTTTTCAGCCTAGATACATCTGATATTGTCGCATTTAAGCGCCACAAATACCAGTAGGCTGTCTAACGATTCATTCAAGCCGAGGTCGCATCGCGGCTTGGCTCAATTCAGGCGATAGAGAATTTTCATATGCGTGACGACGGTAATCCGCTGAAGAAATATGCGAAGTACGGCTTGCTCGGAGGCCTTGCGATTGGTTTATTGCTCGGCCTGTTGGTCGATGGCCCGCACTTCCACTCCTGGGCTGCAGGCGACCTAACCGCAGTCCTTGCCGGCAGCATTGCGCTATGCGCATTCATCGGGTACATGGCCTCTCCAATAGTCGTGGGTTCGTTGGCGCGAGGCACAAGTCCAGGCGTTGGTAGCCCGAATGGCGCGATCGGTCCTTTGGGCCACCACGATCTTGACTCCAATTCTCTGCGGGAGGGTCACAACGACCTTGAAACAAGTTCGCTGCCGGATAGTCACCACGTCAGTCATGACTATAGCGGCCATGGAGATCATGGCGGCACGCTCTAACTATTCGGTCAAGTGAGCCGCTGAGACAGGCAGCGTTAACGCAATGCTGAATAAGTCTCCCACTGACGTCATTCCCGCGAAAGCGGGAATCCAATTTGCTTTTGTTTCAAGAGGCCAAGGTCAAGATGGATGACCGGCCATTCGGCCGTTGATAACCCCGCTTTCGCGGGAATGACGACTTATTCAGCGTTGCCTTAACCGGGAACTCACTGTAGCAGCGGCTGCTTACATCAAGCGTTAGGCGCCGCGTAGAATATCTTGCAATCCTAGAACCGATACTGCTGGCTAATCACGACACGGGTACATCACATGAAGAATCCATCGCTGCTCTCAGCACTTGCTGCGCTTCTCATCGTCACACTAGGCACTGCTTCTGCAACGGAGCCGCCCAGGGAGCGCAATGTCCAGAAAGTTCTAGGCATAGGCGGCTTGTTTTTCAAATCCGAGGATCCCGAGCGCCTCGCCAAGTGGTACGAGGCGAATCTTGGTATTTCGCTGGTGCCAACCAGCCACGGGCAGAAGCCTTGGCATCAAGAGGCGGGAGCCACCGCATTTGCCCCGTTTAAAAAGGACACAACGTATTTCGGGAAGCCGGAACAGAGCTGGATGGTCAATTTCCGTGTGGCGGATCTCAAAGCGATGATTGCTCAGCTTCGGGCGGCCGGTATTACAGTCGAGGAGCCAAAGAGCTATCCCAACGGGGATTTCGCTCGGCTGCACGATCCGGAAGGCAACCCGATCGAGCTGTGGGAGCCCAGGGAGAACAAGTGAG
This sequence comes from Dokdonella sp., assembly GCA_040005635.1. Lineage (GTDB taxonomy): Bacteria > Pseudomonadota > Gammaproteobacteria > Xanthomonadales > Rhodanobacteraceae > Dokdonella_A. The sequence continues at coordinate 49,290 of JBDTYM010000007.1, forward strand.
CGGATCGTCACGGGTGGCGCGCTCTAGGGGCGGGTCCTGGCGAGTTTGAAGCTCGGCGCATCTGACCAGCGGGTGTTTACTTTTTCGCGATGAATCAACTCTTCGGGTTCCCCAGTTCGGTCAAACGAGAGCCATCCATTGATGTCTGGATGCGCGAGTATCCCGATGATTTGAGGGAGATCGCGCAACACTGGTTCGAGGTGATGCGCGCCTGCGGAGACGACGTCCGGGAGCTGATGCATGACGGTCATCCGACAGCGTGTGTCGGGGACGCGGCATTCGGTTACGTCGATGCGTTCAGGGATCACGTGAACGTCGGGTTTTTTCGCGGTGCCGAACTCCCCGATGCGGGCGGATTGCTGGAAGGCACAGGAAAGCTGATGCGGCATGTCAAACTTAGGCCGGGTCGGAAGATTGATCATGAGGCACTGAAGCGGCTCGTCCGTGCTGCCTACGCTGACATGAGACGGCGCCTCAAGAGCGAGTAGTCTCCGGAAGCACTGCATAGAAGGGTCTCAGCCATGTACATCGCAGTTCTCGCGATTCCCGTGCCCGAGAAGAACAAGGATGCCTATCACGAGTGGGCACAGAGAAGCGCCGCGATCTTCAAGAAATACGGGTGTATCGAGATCGTCGACTGTTGGGACGACTATGTCCCTGTTGGCAAGCAAACCGACTTCCGCCGCGCTGTCGCTGCGAAGGACGACGAGAAGATCGTCCTCTCCTGGCAGATCTGGCCCGACAAGGAGAGCTTCTATGCTTCCGAAGCCAGGATGCATGAAGACAAGGTCTTGGAAGTTTCCGGCGAAATTCCTTTCGACCCCAGTCGTCTCATCTACGGCTGCTTTCAACCGATCCACACCATGGGTCGAGTGTAGGAATCCTTGAATATCACAGTGGCGCCGTGTAGCAATTCGTTCAGGCCGATACCATTTGCCGGAGCGGCTCAATTCGGATGTTGAAGCGAATAATTTCCTTGGAGATAGAACATGGAACTCGGGAATTTCTCGGTGAGCCTGGCGGTGAAGGACCTGGAGGCGTCGCGTTGCTTTTACGAGAAGCTTGGCTTCCGCGTTTTTATGGGGAATGCTGCACAGAACTGGCTGATCCTGAAGAACGGTGAGCATGTCATCGGGCTATTCCAGGGAATGTTCGAGAGGAACATCCTCACCTTCAACCCCGGTTGGGATGGTAACGCCCGGCCGTTGGCGGCGTTCACGGATGTCCGCGAACTGCAGCGCCAACTCAGGACCGACGGGGTGAAGTTCCAACAAGAAGCGGACGAATCGACAACAGGACCGGCCAGCTTCCTCGTGGTGGACCCGGACGGAAATCCTGTCTTGGTCGATCAGCATGTCTGAGCGGCATCAGCCCAAGCCGCGCATGGCGTGACACTTTTGCGGCAGCGGCCGCTTGGCTCAAGCGTCAGATGACGGAATTCTTATGTCGCAATCTCCTGGGGACATCGAATCGCAACGCGGGCACAAGCGCTTCGCGATGGATTGCAACAACCGCGCGTGGGAGCTGTCGGTTCAAGTTCGCACGAAGTCGCAAGACCACGAGATGCTCAACGCCGCTCGTGCGTCGGCTTGGCACTGGTCGCACATCGGTACGGAACTCAACCAGATGCGCGCACTGATGCTGCTCGCCGAAGTGCATGCTCTGCTCGGAATGGGCGCGTCATCGCTGTCAATGGCTGATGAAATGCGTGCCTACTTCGCAGGCCGCGAAACGCCGGATTGGGAACTCGCGTTCGTCCACACCGTCTACGCACACGCCGCATTCACGGCTGGCCGGCTCCCGGAGTACCGGGAGGCGTATGAAAAGGCGACTGCCGCGCTTGGCGCAATTGCCGACGAAGAGGATCGGAAGAACGTGCTCGAAACCTTCAGTCAGGTTCCGCCGCCATGAGACTTGAATCCAGGTCTTCGATCGAGCGAATGTGCCAAAGCAGGCCTTGGCCCGTCGCTCATGTCAAACGTACGCTGCTCCGAGTACGCAATGACTGACCGACTCTTTGTCTACGGCACCCTTGCGCCGGGACGCCCGAATGAGCATGTGCTCGCCGAGGTTCATGGCACCTGGGAGCCTGCTGCGGTGCGGGGCACCTTGCATCAACAGGGTTGGGGCGCTGCAGTCGGCTACCCTGGCATCGTGCTGGATGAGCGCGGCAGTGAGGTCGAAGGGCTGCTCTTCAGTTCCGAAGAACTGGCTGCGCATTGGACACGATTGGACGAGTTCGAAGGGGAAGGCTACGCGCGCATGCTCGTCCGCGCGGAGCTCAAGAACGGCACGGTTGTCGAGGCTTATATTTACACCCTCAGTGCAAAGGGCCTGCCCGAAAGCCCATCCGGCGGAAGCTGAGGACTTGGGCTTGGAGGACCGCTACGATCGGCGGCAGCATCTCCAGAAGCATGTGGCGGCGGCCAATTTCCGCAAGTCTTTGGCATCAAAATGCGTTCGACGAGAATCCCAACCTATCTGCTCGTGATGCTGGCTTTCTACTGCGTGGCGAGCTTTATTCATTTCGCGCATAACGCGGAATTCATAGCAAGCTATCCAAACCTCCCTCCCTGGCTTACTCGCACGAAGGTCTACGCGGCGTGGCTGGCGATTACGTCAGTCGGGCTTGTAGCGATCGCCGCGTACAAACTTGGCCTCCGTGTGTTGGGGATCGTTCTGATTGCAATCTATGCGGCATTTGGCTTCGATGGGCTCGCTCACTACTCGCGGGCTCCGTTCCTTGCGCATTCGCTGGCCATGAACGCAACCATCGGTTTTGAGGTAGTGGCCGCCGCAGTCCTGCTGGTCGCGTCCTTTTGTCTACTGTTTCGCGGTCGCACAATGGATACCTGACTATTCGGCCTGGCGGACTGCCGCGGTGGCTCGCGATATCTTCGTGCGCATCGCGGCTCCGGCAAACGCGTCGAACGCAGGTGGTCCTTCACTCGGAGTCCTCCATGCAACAGCAGGACATTGCCATTCCCACGTTGCCAAGTCGCTCGTTGCGCGACACGCTTGCGTTTTATCGGCGGCTCGGCTTTGAAGGCGAGATACTCGGCATCGATGATTCCTACGCCATCCTCACGCGGAGCACGGTGGAACTTCATTTCTTCAGCCACCCAGACCTGCGTTCTGCCGAATCGTCCGCTGGTTGCTACATCAGGGTGCTGGACGTCGAAAGTCTTTACAGGGCGTTCGCTTTGGGTGAGCTTCCGCGCAAAGGCATTCCCCGCATGGATGCGCTCGAAGACAAGCCATGGGGAATGAGAGAATTCGCCATCGTCGATGAAGACGGAAACCTGTTGCGTATCGGGCAGATGTTGTGAATGCCCGAGCATCAATGACGTGCCGCCAGGATCGCCCGGCTCCTCCCGCCAGGAACGTCAGATGCATCAGCTTCGTCGTGGCACGGTGCGCGCGGTGACCCTCGGTCCCGTCACTCGGCGGATTTCAGAATGTTCCTACGGTCTCAGGGATGACTCGCATATGTCCGAGGTCGTCAGGGCATTCGAAGCCAGGGGGGACGCCTACGTCCAAGCTGGAGCAGCTTGTGTCGAAACCTGACCGAGGTCGGTTTCTGGCAGATTTTTGTCGTCCTTTGGCCGAGAACCAGCGTACTGTGCTGGCTTGCATGCTGACTATTTCCATGGGCTCGACCAACAATCTGACCGCTCGGCCAACGCGGCCGCGCAAGGGTCCGTGATCGCCCGTCGCTCGCGCGTCGCGTCAGCTCAGGCGCAAAGCCTTCCCGCTTCCTTCCTAACCTCATAGGAGCAAGTCACCATGATTTCCATGCGGTCAAAATATCGCGTCGTTGCTGGCGGGCTAGTCGCCTGTGCACTGGGATGCGTTGCCATCCTCCTCGGCGACCATCACGTGGAGCTTCCATTCAAGGTCCTGGTGGCGACCGGTGTGGCGCTCGTCCTTGCTGGCCTTTTCCTGTTGCGCTATTCGTGGACGATTCACGAGCGTCGTTGACCGTCGAGCTCCACTTCTGTTTGCCTGCGTTTTTCCAATATGCCCGAGCGAGTAGCTTCCAGAACCGCGGGGTGGGGACCTCTGATGAATGCCGGAAGCGATCTCAACGGAATTGCAATCGCGTTCGTTGGAGTCAGCATCATGACGCTCGCCGGCTGTGACGTCGCACCTTCGACTGCCGCTGCTCGCGATCAAGGGAAGAACACGCGAGACCAGCGCTCCTTGGTAGGGGTTTGGCGCTATGAGCACGAGGTCGATACACGGCGAGACGGCTCGTCCGCGCCCATCGCGGCCATGAGTGAGGCGCAGGGACTTCTTTAGCAAGATTCCGGAGGCGGCGGCTGCTAATCCCCCGCGTGTCCGCGAGCGAAGTTGGGCTAGGGTCGCTCATCCCGCAATAGAAGCAGAGCCGACCCGCAATTTCTGCAATCTTGCATGGCGGGCTGACTTGCAAGGTACCCGAGTCACCGGCGCTTTCCGGCAAGCGTGCCTGTCACGGAGCAATGAATGCAGCGTACGCGTCTGATCTTCGGCTCGCTCGTCTTCGCAGCGGGGATAATCGCTGCAGGATTGGCTGCCTCGACAAGCACGGCCGCATCCGGCAACGGGGAGCACATCGCACCCCACCAGTTCGATCCGGAAATAACCGCTGCGGACTTCGCGAACCATGTGCAGGTGCTGACTTCCGACGCGTTCGGCGGCCGTGCGCCGGTTACCGATGGCGAAGAGAAGAGCGTGCAGTACCTGCGCGCGATATTGCAGCAGCTCGGTCTGCAGCCTGGAAACGGCGATAGTTATTTCCAGAATGTGCCGGTCGTGGCGAGCGTGCTCGACCCGTCGCGAAGTCGCATCGATCTTGCCTCGTCGCGCGGCCGCAAGGCATTGAAGCTGGGCGACGAGGTCATCGTTTCGAGCGGTTCCGGTTTGGCTGTGGTATCGATCGCAGACTCTGCACTCGTGTTTGCCGGCTATGGCATCGATGCGCCGGAGCTAGGCTGGAACGACTACGCCCTGGCGGACGTGGCAGGCAAGACGGTCGTCGTTCTGATCGGCGCGCCCAGTGCGATCAAAGGCGTGACGTATTACGCCCGCGCGGGATACAAGGCCGAGGAGGCAGCGCGCAAGGGCGCAGCGGCCGTGCTCGTGGTTCACGATGCGGGTGATTCGGGATACGAGTGGGACTATCTCAAGGCGCGCTGGAGTGGCGTGCAGTTCGACCTGCCGGTCAAGGACGATCCACAACCGACACCCGAAGTGCGCGGCTGGATCGCCGCCGGCGCCGCCGAGTCGCTGGTCGAGTCGGCCGGGATGCACCTGCGCGACCTGCGCGCGCAGGCGGGCAAGCGCGATTTCCAAGCGATGCCGCTCGCCGAGCTGCGGCTGAGTGCGACGCTGCACAGTTCGATCGTCGAAGGCGAGTCGCGGAACGTGATCGCGAAACTTCCGGGATCGAAATATCCGGACGAGGCGGTCGTCTACTCGGCGCATTGGGATCATCTCGGCACGCATGCCGACGCGTCCGGCAGGAAGATCTTCACCGGCGCCGTCGACAACGCGACAGGCGTCGCTGCCGTGCTCGAAATCGCCGCGAAGTTTGCCGCCGATGCGCACCGGCCCGAGCGCAGCATCGTGTTTCTGATACCGACGCTGGAGGAATCCGGCCTGCTCGGTTCGAAGTACTACAGCGCGCACCCGGTCGTTACGCTCGCCAAGACGGTGGCCGATATCAACTTTGATGCCCTGGTGCCGGTCGGGCCGGCGCGCGACTTCGTCATCGTCGGGTTCGGCATGAGCGAACTCGACGACTGGGTGAAGCCGCTGGTCGCTCGCCGCGAGCGCACGCTCGTCGGCGAGTCGCGCGCCGACAGGGACAACTTCTTTCGCTCCGATCATTTGAGTTTCGCGCGCGCCGGCGTGCCGGTGCTGTTCATGCGCGGCGGCACCGAAAGCAGGAATACGCGCGGGGACGCCTATGCGCTCTGGAACAGTTACGGCAAGCGCTATCACACGCCCGCCGATCGCTTCGATCCGGCCTGGGATTTGCGCGGCATCGTCGAAGACCTCGACATAGCGTACGAGGTCGGCACAAAGCTGGCCTCGAGCCGGGAGTGGCCGAACTATCGCGAGGGTAATGCGTTTAGGGCGCTGCGTGATGCATCGCGTGTTGGCGCGGCTGGCGGCGTGCGCGGCGATTCGAACTGACCGACTTCAGCGTAGTCGGCCTGCGCGCTCGACATGGCGCCCCCCTATCCCTCGCGCACCACCATCAACCTGCGCTCCGTCATGTCCTCAATCGCATAACGCACCCCTTCGCGACCGAGGCCGGACAGTTTCACACCACCGTACGGCATGTTGTCGACGCGGAAGCTCGGCACGTCGTTGACGATGACGCCGCCGCTGTCGAGGCCGTCCCAGGCGCGCATTGCATGACTCAGATCGTTGGTGAAGATGCCGGCCTGCAGGCCATAGTCGGAATCGTTGACGAGGGCGAGCGCCTCGTCGAAATCGGTGAACTTGGCCAGCACGGTGACCGGCCCGAATGCTTCGAGGGCGTTGATCTTCGCGTCGAGCGGCACGTCTTCGAGCACGCTGGCTTCGAGCATGTTGCCGTCGCGGCCGCCGCCGCACAGGAGCCGTGCGCCTGCCTTTTTCGCCTCCTTGATCCAGCTTTCGAGGCGCTGCGCGTTGTCTTCGTCGATCATCGGACCGAGGAAGGTATCGCGTTTCTTCGGATCGCCGGCCTTGAGTTTCCTGGTCGCCGCCACGAAGCGCTTGCGCACGCTGTCATATAGCGATTCGTGGATGAAGATGCGCTGCACCTTGATGCAGCTTTGGCCGGATTGATAATAGCTGCCGAAGATCAGGCGTTCGATCACGTGGTCGAGGCGCGGACCCTGATCGGCGTCGACAATCGCAGCGGCGTTGCCGCCGAGTTCCAGCACGACCTTCTTGCGGCCTGCTTTCGCCTTCAGCTCCCAGCCGACTTGGCCGCCGGTGAATGACAGCAGCTTCAATCGTTCGTCGGTGACCAGCGCTTCGCTGTCGGCCGACTTGCACGGCAGCACCGAGAACGCACCCTTCGGCAGATCGGTTTCGGCCAGCACTTCGCCGATGATCAACGCGCCAACCGGCGTCGCGCTGGCCGGTTTCAGCACGAACGGGCAGCCGGCCGCAATCGCCGGCGCAACCTTGTGTGCGACCAGGTTCAGCGGGAAGTTGAACGGCGTGATGAAGGCGCAGGGCCCGATCGGCACGCGCTGCACGAAGCCGCGATAGCCTTTCGCGCGCTCGGAAATTTCGAGGTTGATCACCTCGCCGTCGATGCGCACGGCTTCCTCGGCGGCGACCTTGAACGTGTCGATCAGGCGCGCGACCTCGCCTTCGGCGTCCTTGATCGGCTTGCCGGCCTCGATGCACAGCGCCAGCGCGAGCTCGTCGTGACGTTCGCGAAAGCGCGCGACACAATGTTCGAGCACAGCCTGGCGCGCATACGGCGGCAGCGCGCGCATCGGCACGGCGGCCTTGGCCGCGGCACCAATGGCGCGCTCGATCGTTTTCGCATCGGCCAACGCCACTCGCGTGGCGACACGGCCAGAATACTTGTCGTGAACCTCGAGCGTGGTGTTTGGCTGCGTGGCCTTGTTGGCGAGGTAATACGGATAGGTCTTCGCGAGCATCGTGCATCTCCTGGTGAATTCGCCGGACGCCTAGTTTCATGCTGCTGGCCTGAACAGCGAAGGCATGCGCGCGCGCATGCTGGATCCACGGTCGGTCCGCACCCGAGGCGCCCAGCTCCGGATCGTAGTGACGCGGCGGCCTTGCGCGGCGACGATGCGGTACGATCGATCCGATGTCGAACTCATCGGACTTCTCCCCCTCATCCGTCACGCCCGCGGCCGACAGCGGTTGGCTCGACGTCGGTCACGGCCATCGTGTCTGGTACGAGCAGAGCGGCGCGCGCGACGGCATCGCGGTCGTGCTGCTGCATGGCGGTCCGGGCTCCGGCAGCACACCACGTCAGCGCGACATCTTCGATCCGCTGCGCTACCGCATCGTGCAGTTCGACCAGCGCGGCTGCGGCCGCAGCACGCCGCTCGGTGAGACCGCGCACAATCACGCCGATGCGCTGGTCGCGGATATCGAAGCGCTGCGCGCGCACCTCGGCGTAGTCCAGTGGCTGGTCAGTGGCGGCTCCTGGGGCGCCTCGTTGGCACTCGCCTATGCGGCGAAGCATCGCGAGCGGGTCACCGGCGTGATGCTGCGTGGCACGTTCCTGACCAGTCATGCCGATCTCGACTGGTTCTTTCACGGCGTCGCCGCGTTTGCACCGCAGGCGCATGCGGATTTCCTTGCGCAGATTCCGCGCAGCTGGCGACGACGTGTCGTCAGTTGGCTGGACCGTTGCTTCGCCGGCACGGACAGAGAGCGCCAACTGCGCGTTGCCGTCGCCTGGCAGACTTACGAAACGCGCCTCGACAGTCCCCACGCGAACGCGGTTTCGGCAGCCGCATTGAGCGAAGAAGCGCAGCAGCGCCTGATCGCGAAGTACCGCGTGCAGTCGCACTATCTCGCGCGTCGCTGCTTCCTCGGCGAAGCGGCCCTGCTGCGTGCGGCAAGTGCCTTGCATGGTGTTCCAATCGCGCTCGTGCATGGCAGCAACGATCGTGTGTGTCGGCCGCAGAATGCCTGGCGCGTGCAACGCGCCTGCGTCGGCAGCCGACTGGCGTGGGCGGATCAGGCCGGCCACGATCCCTGGCATCCGGCGGTATTCCGTCTGCTGCGCGCAGCGACTGACGCATTTGCGACGAGCGCGAATTTCTCTCACTGGCCGGATGGCACGGACGCGGCGGCACGATGAGCCTGCGCCTGCAGCTGAACCTGCTCGTCGCTACGCTGATCGCGTTGTTCACGGCAGTTGTGCTCGCATTCCAGATCCTCGACACGCGACGCAGCGTGCGCGAGGAAACCGAGGCGGCGAATACGGTGGCGACGCATCTGCTCGCGTATTTCGTCGAAACCTATGCGCAGACCAGTCGGCCCATCGTGCTGCAGTCGCTGGAGCGTCTCGGTCGCGTACGATCGACCGAGGTGACGTTGCGCGACGCCGGCGGTGAGACGATCTACCAGTCGCCGCCGTCGCCTTACAAGGCCGGCCGCGATGCGCCATCGTGGTATGCCGCGCTGGTGGCGCCGGAGCCGATGCATAGCGAGCTGCGCTTTGCCGACAGCGTGCTCGATATCGAATCGAACGCGTCGCGCGCGGTTCTTGACGGCTGGGACGATACCGTGACCCTGCTGCAGCTGGGGCTGCTCGCGATGCTGCTCGGCAACGGCCTGGTGTTCTGGCTGCTGCGGCGGACCACGCGGCCGTTCCAGACCATCGTGCGCGGCCTCGAGGAGATGCAGGCCGGTGCGTATCACACGCGGCTGCCGGAATTCAAAGGGGCGGAGGCGGGCGCCATCGCGCGAGCGTTCAATCGGACCGCGCAGGCGATCGAGGACAATCTCGATGCGCGCCGCGAAGCGGTCGAAGCGACCTTGCGCCTCGAACAGAGCCGCGAACTCGCCGAAGCCGTGCAGAGCCGCGTCGAGGACGAACGCCGCCAGATCGCGCAGGAACTGCACGACGAGACCGGCCAGAGCATCACCGCGATCCGCAGCATGGCGCTGGCGCTGAAGCAACGTGCCGGCAGCGACGACGAGCCGGTGCGCGAAGTGGCGCAGCTGATCGCCGATACTGCGGCGAAGTTGTACGCGGCGATGCACGAGCTGATTCCGCGCCTGCGCCCGCCGAGCCTGGATACGCTCGACCTTGCCGCCGCGCTGGAGGATCGCGTGGCCGCCTGGCGGCGGGAACAGCCGCAAATCTCCATGGTGCTGACGCTCGGCACGCTACCGGAAGGCCTCGGCGAAACCTACGCATTGGCGGCCTACCGCATCGTGCAGGAGGCGACGACGAATGTGTTGCGCCACGCGCAGGCGCAACGCGTCGAGATCACGCTGGATGTCGTGGGTGATAGCCTGCGTATCACGATCAGCGACGACGGTCGCGGCCTTGCGCCGGACTGGCAGCGTCCCGGTCACTACGGCGTGCGTGGCATGCGCGAACGCGCGCGCGCGCTCGGCGGCGACGTCGACATCGACAATCTTGCGCAAGGCGGCGTGTGCGTGGCCGCGCGCCTGCCATTGGAATAGGAACTATGACGAATACGATCCGGGTCATGCTGGTCGACGATCACGCCGTCGTGCGTGTCGGCTTCCGCATGCTGCTGTCGGCCAGCGCCGACATCGAAGTGATCGCCGAGGCCGATAGTGGCGAGCTCGCTTATCAGCGCTATGCCGACGTGCAGCCGGACGTCGTCATCATGGACTTGTCGATGCCCGGCATGGGCGGCATCGAAACCGTGCGTCGCCTGCTTGCGAAGGACAAAGGCGCGCGCGTGCTGGTGCTGTCGGCACACGAGGACACCGCGCATCCGAAGCGCGTGCTGAAAGCCGGCGCACTCGGCTATCTGTCCAAGCGCAGCGCGCCGGAAGAGCTCATCGAAGCCGTGCACGCGATTGCCGCCGGACGCATTTATCTCGACGCCGAAATCGCGCGCAAGCTCGCGGTGCAGGACCTCGGCGGCAGCGCGGGTGCGGTCGAGGCGCTGTCCGAGCGCGAATTCGCGGTGTTCATCCAGCTCGCACGCGGGCAGTCGGTCAACCGCATTGCCGAGATATTGAATCTGTCGCCGAATACGGTCGGCACCCACCTTTACAACATCAAGCAGAAGCTCGGCGCCGGCAATCAGGCGGAGCTGACCTTGATCGCAGTGCGCAATGGTTTGATCGAAGCCTAGGCCCGCTGCCAGCCGACACCACCGGCGACGATCCGCCGAACGCGCGCTCGGACAACCTCACCGACGAAACGCCGCGCAGCGCGCGCGTCGGCGCACACGGCTCGCTGAAAGGCGTTGCGAGAGGCCATTGCGCACTGTGCGGTCGTTCGCACCGCCTCAGTGCTCGAAGCCATTGGCGAAGATGCCGTCGCTCTGCAGGCCTTGCACGGTCCTGCGCAGCACGGTCTCGTTGCCCGCGAGATCGGCGACGCGGACTTCGATTTCCTGCGTGGGCGTGGTCAGCGGTGTCGCAAACGACACGTCGACGATGCCTTGCATGACGCCGCTGCCGGCCAAGTCGACGCCGCACGTGCCGCCGTTGTCAACGAGGCAGACGCGCAGCGACTGCACGTCGATGCCACTGGGCACGTCGACCATGCCGACGTGTACGCCGGCGATGCCGGCGCCGCTCGGCGCGCGGATTGCCGCGACGGTCAGGGTCGGTTTCTGGGTGTCGCTGAGTTCGCTGTCGCCGGTCGGCGCGCCGAGATCGATCCAACGCGACAGCAGTCCGAGTTCTTCGTCGGTGATGCTCGTCGCGTGCGCTGCACCGAAATTGAGATCCTGATCGTCGACCGGACTGGTTTCGTCGAATGTGGCGTCAGTGTTGCCGTCCATGCGCTGGCCGGCAGCTTTCCAGTACAGCAGGCTGCCGAGCGCATTGAACGCGCGCATGTAGCGGGTGACCTGCGGGCGCCGGAAGGTCGTGTTGGTGTAGCCGGCATGCGTATTGAAGCGCGCGGCTTCAGGCACGCACGTCTGGCTGCGGTCTTCGACCAGGCACCACCATGTCGACGGCGGCGTGCCTGGACTCGGCGCAGTCACGCCGGGCACATCGAGGGCGAGACTGCCTGCGGGCGAGGCGCTGGAGTGACAGCTCGCGCAGCGTTGCGCGAAAATCGGCATGATGTCGCGCTGGAATTCGATTTGCATGCCGAAGCCGGGCACGCTGCGCGTCGTCACCTGATTGCCGGAACCGCCGGTCAACAGCGGCACGCTGCCTTCGCCGAGCGCGACCGGCGTATAGGTGGGCGTCGCCGCGTGACTCTGCGGGAATTCGATGCGCGTCGGCTGCGAATGCACGTGGCAGCCGCCGCAGGTCTTCATTTCGCCCGGCCGCAGCGACTGCCAGCTTTGATCGGTGTTGAGCGTGCGGCCTTTGCAGTCGATGCCCTGCATCAAATACGGCATGTTGGCCGGAAAGCGCACCAGGAAGCTGGTATCGGGATGGCCGCTCGGGTCGAGCCGCGGCGCGCCGTTCTCGTCGAATTGGCGGACTGGAAATTCGCCGAGGATCATCACGCGTTCGCCGCTGAGATCGTTCAGCTGCTGCCAGGTCTGCTGCGAGCTGCGGTTCGGCTGCACGCCGAGCAGCCGCACGCCGCACAATGCGTCGTCGCCATAGTTGATCGTGTCGGTGCCCTGCAGGTTGAACTGATGTTCGCCGGCAAAATGGATGCCGTCGGCCGGGTGCGTTTCACGATCGCTGATCGAGGCGGCGCCGAGCAGACCGAACGGCGTGCCGCTCGGCAGTTCCGCGCGGCTGGCGCGCAGGTCGGCGCGCTCGATCTTCGCCGGTGCGGCGATGCCGTGAATGGTCGCGTAGGACACGACCGCGCGCCCTTGGATTTCGTGCCAGTCGCGGCTGTCGACGATCAGTTCGAGCTGGTTCGGATGCTCGAGCGGAATCGACGTGACGCGATAGATTCCGAGATCGCAGCCGGGCGTGTCGATGTTCAACGAGGTGATCACATTCATCGCCACCCCTTGGCCGGAGCCGTTGACGAACGGCGGCGTCGGCAAGCCGAGGCTGGCGAATACCGAGCCGTCGCCGCCGATGCTGCAAGGTCCCTTGCCCCAGCTGACCATCAGACCATTACCGGGCAGCGCGCCGGCATGGCCGACTTTGCCGGCCCACGGCAGCGGGTCAGCATAGGTCGGCACGCTCATGCCGGGTGCCGGCATGAGCAACGAAGCGTTGTCGCCATTGTTCGACCAAGTGGTGAGATTGCGCGCGTCATGGACCGCGTACAGGTCGGCGATCGGACGCGTCGGAATCGGGCTGAGGCCTTCTTGCCCCGGCGGTTCGGGCATCACCCCGAGCACGGCGCCGAGGCCGTTGTTGTTGGCGCGGTAGTACTCGGAGAACCAAACGCGACCGTCGGTCGTCTGGGTCAGGAAATGCGCGGCCACGTGCTGGATGCCGGTCGTGCTCGACGGGCCGTGGTCGCCGCTGTGCTGACCGTAAAACGCGAACGGGTTCGATCCGTCCGGATTTTGCGTGTAGATGTGAAACAGATTGGCCAACGTGTCGAAGCCGCCGACCGTGCCATTGCCGTACTTGAACGGTCGGCCGCCGAAGATTTGCCAGCTCGAATAGGCGATACGTCCGTCGGCGAGCATGAACGGATGCTGCTCGCTGGCCAGGCCATGGTGGCTGGCGAGATCGGCGTTCTTGCCGTCGATGTCGATGCTCCAGATCTGCGAGGTCGGCTGTGAAACGTTGGTGCCGTGCACCAGTGTCGCGGTTGCGCCGTCGCGGGTGGAGGTGAAGCCGAGGCGACCGTCCGGCAGCCAGGCCGGACCGGAATCGAAATCGCCATCGCGATGCTGCAACTCGGTCAACGCGCCGCTCGCCACATCGACCCAGTACAACTGCGCGCTGCTGCCGGAAAGGATCTTGTTCGGATAGACGGTGTAGTAGTTGTCGTCGTTTTCCGCGAGCGGGTCGATGACCTTGGCATTGACATTCTCGCTCGGGTGGGCGATTTGGCCGCGAAACACGCTGAATGCGATGCGGGTGCCGTCGAAGGAGACCGCTGGATCCATCGCTGAGCACGAGTTGGCTTCGGTGGATGCGCTCGAACAGTCGTACAACACGCGTTCGTTGCCGTTCGCTTCGCGCAGCACGAGGTCGCACGGCGTGTTGAAGTCGCCAAAGAAATGCGAGACGTCGGGCATCACGTCGTAGACGTCGAGACCGCGCATGTGACGCGTCTCCAACTGGCTGACGCCGTTGATCGTGACGATGCCGCTGATGTCGATCTCGGCGGTCGTGCGCGCGCAGCGCACGTAGGTGATCGGCACGTCTAAGGCGTGCACCGCTGGCATGCCGGCGATCAGCGGCAGGCCGAGAGCGGCATTCGCGAGGAGTCTGCCGAGCCAAGTCCGGTGCTGCGACCCGCGCAGCGACGAGCGGCAGAAAGAGGGCGTCGGAGAAATCGTCATCGGCATTCCTTGCTGGATGTACGGCCACGCACTCGAGCGGTCTGCGTCGAATCGGGCAGCGAGAAAATTCTGTGGCAGCGATGGCGCCGCGTGCACTGCATGGACAATCGGCGCCGTGGGTCGAGAGGCCACTATGCGTTTCACCAAGCGCGAATTGAAAGCGCGAATTGAAACGCTTTGTGTCAGTTGCCTGCCCAGTGCTTGTTCATCGGCAGGAACGCTCCGCGTACGTTCGAAAATGCGCAGCGCCTTGAAAATCACCCAGCCGATACCTGGCGGCGGCGCGTAGGAGATGCGCGGAGCGCATGGCATGCGTTTGTCCACGGTCTGATCCATTGATCACCGTATGGTGATCGGCAAGAACGCGCGCTGCGTAAGCGATCGCAATGCGCCGCTTCGATTCGCGTCTTGATCGTTCGCCGCCCTCGAGAACGCGCCAACGTATCGACGTCTCAACCTGCTGCGAGTGGCTCGGTTTTCCGATGAGAATGCCCCGTGCGATCTGCCGTCATCTGCGAAAACCGCAGACTGGTGACGAGCGGACAGTCGAACATCGAAGTTCGCCACGTCGATCGAAACGCGGTTCATCCGACCGCGACGAGCGCGTCCGATGCCTTGATGACAGCTTTCGCTTCTTCCCGACGGCCACGCCGAGGCCGCCCACCGCCTTGTTGGTGATCGATGCGGTCACGAGCTTTGCGCCGCCGACGTCGACGCGTACGTGCGAAGTCGTCGGGCCTTTGATGACGTCGACGACGGTGCCGGCGAGCACGTTGCGCGCACTGATGTTCATCGTCGACTTCCGTCAACTTGAGGGCGGCGATATTCGCCGACCGCATGGTCGCAATTCATTCCGCGTATCGCCCGCGGTCAAGACGCTGCGTCGGTCGCTACGCGAAGACCGAAGCGGTACAGATGTTCGTACAGCGGGCGACATTGCTCGGCGACGCGCGCCGCATCGCCGTCAAGGTGCAGCGGCTTTTCGCGCGGCGACTCGAACCCGGTCGACTTCCAAACCGCTTGGTACCAGTGCGGCGCCCAGATGCCGTCGCTCGCGCGCGATCCGGCCGGCCAGCGCAGCATACGGTGGGTGAAGGCTATGCCGAAGTGCGTGCACAGCGCGCGCAGGTGCGCCTCCGGGGCGCGCAGGAATTCGTCGGCGTCGATCACCGGTGGCGCCTGTCCGCTGCGCTCAGCCAGCTCGTCGAATAGGCGCACCTCCTGCGGCAGGCCGATGTCGTCGGCGCAGACGTCGGCGCGCGCCTTCACATACGAGTGCACGACGGCTGTCGGCTCGCGAATCAGGAATGCATTGGCAAGGCCATGTACCCAGGCATGATCGATGTGCGGCAGCAGGTGATGGCTCATGTGCTTCTGGTACCAGATCGGCTGGCCACCCGGCACCGCGCCAGCGAGCGCCGCGGTGGCCTTGCGCCAATCGGTCTCGCCGCTCGCAATGACCTCGTCGCGCAGCGGATGATCGAGTCCGGTGCTGGCGAGGTAGTGCGCGTACAACGGCTCGTCGGCGACTGCGCAGTCGCCGCGGTTTTCCCAGGCGCGCATCATCGCAGTCGAAATATTGCGCGGCCCCGACCACATCGCGATGCGCAAAGGTGCTTTCATGCGGGCGGCTTCACGCCATCACGCGCGGCGATGTCGCGCGCGACCCATTCGCGGTACAACCCCTGCAGGCGCTCGACCATGGGTCCGCGTTTGGCGTCGCCAAATACACGTCCATCGACCTCGCGTACCGGCACGACGCCGGCGAACGTGCCGGTCACGAAGGCTTCGTCGGCGCCATAGACATCGGTCAGACTGAACGACTTTTCGTGCGCGGGAATACCGGCGTCGCGGCAGATCGCCAGTACGTTCGCGCGCGTGATCCCGCCGAGGCAGTACTGCCCGGTCGAGGTCCACACTTCGCCTTTGCGCACGATGAAGAAATGCGTCGAATTGCAGGTCGCGACGAAACCGTGCGGGTCGAGCATCAGCCCCTCATCGGCGCCGGCGGTATAGGCCTGGATGCAGGCCGTGATGCAGTTGAGCTTGCTGTGGCTGTTGAGCTTGTTGTCCTGCACGTCGGGATAGCCGCGGCGCACATGCACGGTGAACAACTTGAGTCCGTTGACGAGCGTATCCGGCAGCGGATTCTTGTGTTCCGGGATGATCACGATCGTGGCCGGCCCGATCACCACGCGCGGGTCCTGGTAGGGCGTGCGCTTGATGCCACGTGTGACCATCAGGCGCATGTGCACGCCGTCGTGCATGTCGTTCGCCGCCAGTGTCGCGTAGATCGCACGCGTCAACGCCGCGCGGTCAAGGCCGATGTCCATCGCGATCGCTTTCGCGCCTTCATAGAGGCGGTCGAGATGGGCGTCGAGAAAGGCAGGGTGGCCTTGCGAGACGCGCAATCCTTCCCAGACGCCGTCACCGAGGACGAAACCTGAGTCGAACACCGAGACGACGGCTTCGTCGCGGCGCTTCATCGCGCCGTTGACGTAGATCAGGATGTCGCGATTGCGCGGATCGTCGGCGAACTCATGGATGCTTTGGGCCATCGGTGCAGCCTGCAGAGTGGATCGTCGGACGAAGGATAGGCGATCACGCGCGTTTCGCGTCACACCCGTGCAAGCACGTCGTAGCCAAGCGCCACTGCGAGGTCATGATCGCGTCACGCCGGAAAACGACGATGAGCGCCCCTGGATGGCAAGAAGGATCGCTCATGTCCGCTCGTACCACGCAATCGCCGATCGAAATTCGCCTCTGTCGCCGCCGCATTCTGACCACGGCAATCATCCTCGGCATGGCCGCGGCGATGCCGGCGTGGGCAGACGACCAGACGCAACCAGGCGCCGGCAACGCCAATGCCGTGCGCCTTGCCGACCGCTCGCCACTGGTGCGCTCGGCGAGCCAGTTCCTGATCGGGCAGGCGCTGAAGATTCGCCAGTCGTCCGTGCGCAACCAGACACTGGATGCGCTGACCAATACGCATACCTGCGTGAAACATCGCATAGGCCTGGCCACCGATGCGAACAAGGACGCCGTGATCGACCAGCTGGCTTCGGCCGGGCTGGTCAATCCGGCCGACGCAGTGAATTTTCCCGGTGGCCTGCGCACGGCGATCTTCCCGCCCGTGCTGAGCGAGTCGAGCAATTGCCCGCAGTTGCCACAGCCGTTCCGTTCGGCGCCTGGCAGCGCGTTCGGCGGGCATCATTCCTACCCGGGTGGCCTGTCGGTGCACGTATCGAACAACGACGTGTCGGATCTGCACCTTGCCGCGCAATACCAATCCGTATACGGCCACACGGGCGCGCACGGGTTGCCGCAGGTCGATCAGGACGCGGATGAGGACCACGCCGGTAACGGCGACTTGGCCATTGATCAGGATACGATCCTCGCCGCGCCCCTCTGGCACGACTGGGCCAAGAGCATCGTGTTCCAGTGGAACGCCGACGGCAGCGAATTCACCGAGTTCAACTTCGGCGGCGCCGGTAGCACCGATGCATGGGGCGCCACCGGCGATTCGCGCACCGGCGCGCACCACATCCTCAGCATCGCCGAAGCGATGTCGCGCGGACTGCCGCCGCTGCTCGTCATCACGCAGGCGAGCGCGCATTCGGCGCCGACCAGCGGCAACGAGTTCAAGGTCGTCAACTGGCTGCACGCCGCGGCGATCATCGCGCGCATCGATCCGGTCGCTGCCGGCTATCTCTATACGGACAGCGCCGGCAATCTGCGGCTGCCTCCGTTGGACGCGCTCGGATCGATCGATCTGAATGCGGCCGGACAGACGAACCTGCGCGCCGAGTACACGTTGCATAACCTGTCCGATGCCGATTTCACCTACTCAGGTCCGGCCGTCGCCTCGGTCGCGGTCGTGTTGGCGCAGCTCGCGCCGGAGTTTGGCTACAACAGCGGTGATACAGCGCAGTACAACAACACGTTCCGTAATCCCGTCCTGTCGTATCTCAGTGCCGAGCGCCTGCTGATCATCTACAGCGACCAGGGTCTCAATGGCGTGCGCAGGGAGCTGCATCGGCTGCAGGGTTTGCATGTGATCTGAGCGCGTCGCAATACGGCCGTGTCGCCAGCGCGCGTCGCGGCCGCCTCGATGCGGTGCGTCAGCGCATCACGCGCAGCTGGAGCTGCGCGTAGCCGCCGGCTGCCGACAGCGCGGTCACGCTCTGTAGTCCGGTTTCTCCGAAAGCGTGCTCGAACGTCTGAGCGCCGCGCGTTGCGCCTTCGAGCCGCCCGTTGACCAGCCACAACACCTCGCCGCTGACGCCGAGCGCGCGCAGGCGCACGGCAGCGGGCTTGTCGCTGTTCGGCGCGCGCGCGATCGCGGCATTGTCGGCGAGCCCTTCGATGCGGAGCGGCTGGCTCGCATCGAGGCCATCGTCGGCGCAGCCCGGCGCCAGCGGCGGCAGGCTGGCGCGGCGGCGCACATCACGCGATAGCCAGGGGTAGGCGAGTGCCGGCCAGCGCGCGATATCCGCTTCGCGCATGTTTGGTTTGCTGCAAGCGGCACTCAGGCGCGCGCCGCTGACGGTGTCAATGCGCACATGCGTCAGACCAGCGCTCCAGTTCTTCGCATCGCGTTCGGGCAGGGTCGGCGGAATCACGCCGTTGAGTACCCACGCCGTGTGCTTCTGATGACAGAGCTCCGCCAGCGCCGGATCGAAGGCGAGCCCGAGTGGCCAGCAGATATCGGCCTGCGTCACGCTGGCCGGCGGCGGCGCAGGCGCCGCTGCGACTGCATTTCGCGGCAGGCTGTCGACGATCTGGAACATCAGCGGCAACGCAGTCACCGCGCCGTACTGGCCTGGCAGCGGCGTGCCATCGGGGCGGCCGATCCACACCGCCAGCGTGTAGCTTCGCGTCGCGCCGACGGCCCAGGCATCGCGGAAGCCGTAGCTCGTGCCGGTCTTCCAGGCGACACGCGGACGCGAGCCAGGATCGAACGTGCCCGGCGCGTAGCCCGGGCGTGGATTCGCTTCGAGGATGTCGCGCACGATCCATGCCGCGCCATCGGACAGGATGCGCCGATCGATCGTCGCATCGTCCACCGTGTAGCGGACGCGGCCGGCGACTCCACCGCGATTGAGGGCGCTATAGGCGCCGACCAGATCCTCCATGCGTACACCCGCGCCGCCGAGGATCACCGACAGGTTCGGTTGGACACCGCGTGGCAGGCGCAGTTCGAGACCGGCATTGGCCAGACGCGCGGCGAAGCGCGTCGGCCCGAGGCGGTCGAGCAGATCGACTGCCGGCACGTTCAACGACAGGCGCAGCGCCTCGGCGGCGCCGACCGGGCCGTTGTAGGCGAGATCGAAATTGCCGGGACGATAGTCGCCGAAGGACTGCGGTGCGTCGATCAACAGGCTTTCCGAATCGATCAGGCCATCGTCGAGCGCGAGGCCGTAGAGAAACGGCTTCAAGGTCGAGCCGGGCGAGCGCCAGGCGCGCACCATGTCGACATGACCGAGGCGGGCTTCGTCGCCGAATGCGGCCGAACCGACATAGGCACGCGCTTCGAGCGTTGCGTTGTCGACGACGAGCAGGGCGGCCGACGTGCGCTCGGGCAGGTGCGCGAGATAGTCGCTCACGCGTGCCTCGAGCGCGCGTTGCAGCCCGGCATCGAGCGTGGTCGTGATCCGTCGCGCGGCGGGCTTTTCCTCACGCAGGTGCTCAGCCAGCAGGGCGGCGCTCAAGGGCGGCTGCAGTGCGCGGGCGGCGACCGACTCGATTTCGGCGTCGTGCGCTTCGGCGTGCGTCCACACACCGAGCTCGGCCATGCGCGCGAGCACCTTGTCGCGCGCCTTGCGCGCGGCATCGGCATTGCGATCGGGCCGCAGCCGGCTGGGTGATTGCGGCAATACGGTCAGCAGTGCGGCCTCGGCACGCGACAGGCGCGCCGCCGGCTTGCCGAGATACGCCCACGACGCCGCTTCCACTCCCTCGAGCGTGCCGCCGAACGGTGCGCGATCGAGGTACAAGGTCAGTATTTCTTTTTTGGACAAATGCGCTTCGAGCTGCATCGCGCGCAGGATCTGGCGCAACTTGCCGGCTGCGCTGTGCGGCGTGCCGTCGAGGATGCGCGCGACCTGCATCGTCAGCGTCGAGCCGCCCGAGATGAGACGGCGATGCACGAGCCACTGGCCGAATGCACGTGCGAGTGCGAAAGGGTTCACGCCGGGATGCCGGTAGAACCAGCGATCCTCGTAGGTCAGCAGTGCTTCAAGATAAAGCGGCGAGACATTCTCGATCCTGACCGGGTAGCGCCAGACGCCATCGCTGTCCGGAAACGCGCGCAGCGGCGTGCCGTCACGCGCAAGCACGACGGTGCTGCCACCGGCGGGATCGGGCAAGGGCAGGGGGAAGAGGCGATCAAGTAGAACGGCAAGGGCGAGAACCATGAGCGCCGCGATGGCAAGTCGCTTGAGGCAACGGCGTATGAAGCGGGGAGACACCCTTGAAGGCTCCGAACGTCAGCGAGCGCGGGCCTTCGGGACCGCCCGTATCTCGGCGCCGCTGGCACGTTTGCGCTGCTTCAGCAGTTTCTCATCGAAGGTATGGAATGGAGCCGTAGTTGCCGTGGCATGCAAAGCATCGGCAAAGTCGACGCCGCTGCCGTAGGCCTCAATTGCACGGCGTGTCGACGCATCCGCTTCGATCTCGATGCCGGACGTGTCGGCGAGGCCGGCAAAAAAAACCTGAATCAAGCTTCGGCCCAATCCGAAGCGGGAGCGCAACACCCATTCGGTTTCGAGCAACACGGTGCGCAGGATGAGCACTCGCTCGCGCTCGACGAGCGCACGTGCAGCATCGCTCTGCGCCGAATCGTCGATGACCAGCAATCGCACCAGCACGTTGGTGTCGATCGCAATCATTCGCCGTCGTAGCCGGTGACAGGGGCGTTCAGAATCTTCGAGGAAATTTTGCGCCGCACCTGTATCGAAGTCAGCCAGTCCGACAAGGACTGTCGCTTGGAGCTGACCGGCTCCAACACGATCCGGCCGCCGTCGGTCGTTACGCTGAGGGTGGTGCCGGACTTCAGATGCAAAGCGTCCCGAATCGGCTTCGGGATCACCAATTGCCCCTTGCTGGTCAATGTCGTATTCATTTAGATCGTCCCGGTAAGACGAGGTAAGAATAACACGGAGCTGCGTCTAAGGCTCGACTACTTTCACCGAGTTCGGCACGCTCTTGCCGATACCACGCGCTTCGGGCTGGTACATGTCCTCGACCAGCGGCGGTGGAACCTGGAACGTGCCGGGCGACACCGCGCGCACGAGATAGAACACATGCGCGGTCTGGCCCTTGTCGAGTTTCAGTGCGGCGACATAACGGTCGTCGCGAAATTCCTCATGGCGGACTTCGGCAGCCTGTGCGCGATCGGTGATGGTGATGCCGTCGACGACAATGTCGGCCCACTGCTTGGCGTCGGTCAAATTGAAGTTCTCGATCTCGAGACCACCCGGCAGCAGGTCGATCAGCAGCGCATCCGGCATCGCTTCGCGCGCGTCGAGCTTGAGGCCGACGATTAGGCTGTCGCCTTCCTTCAGCGGCGCCGGCTCCCACGGCTTGCCGTCCAGCGTGTAGAACCTGCGCTGGATAGCGACATGGTGATCATCCGGCACGGGCGCCGTTTTCGGCACGCCAACGATGTCGGTGCTGACGTAGAGCGGCAGGTCGCCTTGTGGTGTGAAGCGCACGCCTGCGGCCATTTCGCCCGCATTGAATTCGCGACTCCACAGCCGCTCCGGGCTGATCGCAGTCGATGCCGCGCCGATGCCCAGCGTGCCCGACACGACCTTGTCGCCGTCGTTGATCAGGGTCTTGCCGAGCCGCGCGATCGCGATCTGTTCCTGGGTGCTCAGATACGACCAGCGCCAGCCGAATTTGCGCTGCTCGGCATCGGCCTGGTGCGTGCGGTTCGTCGTCGCACGTGCCAGATCGAACACGCGGCCATCGTATTCGGGCTTGGCCAGTCCGTAGCGATGCACCAGTGAGATCATCAGGGCGGTGTCGCGCAGATCCGAGCCGTAGTCGCCGAGATACCAGGGCCGTTCGACCTTCTTCGCGAACGCTTCCTCGATCGCCTTCTCGGCGCGCGGTTGGTCGCCCATCAGCTTGAGCGCCACGCCGAGCTGGACCAGCGGCAGGGCGGTGATCGACTTGCCGCGTTCATTGTCGTACAGCGCCCGCAGCGTGCCGAGCGGCGCGCGGTTAACCCGCGCGAGCACGTAGCCCGAATACGCCTCGTCGGCGAAGCGCAGGTGATCGCTGTGCTCATAGTTGTAGTATGGATGACCGCCCGAAAGCAGATCGTCGTTGAGCCGCTTCAGCGATTTCTGCAGCATCTCGTCCGGCACGGCGAAGCCTTCGTCGCGTGCGTCCTCGAGGAACTCGACGACATACGGCGTGATGATCTCGCTCACATAGCTGTCACCGCCCCACATCGAGAAATGCCCGGACGGAATCTGCATCGAGGCGATGCGCCCGATCG
>JBDTYM010000008.1:0-68505 GCA_040005635.1 Dokdonella sp.
TCGAGCAGGTCGCGCAGCGTCGAGATCACCGGCAGGCCGGCGCCGACGGTGGCTTCGTAGCGGAAGCGGGCGCCGCCCGCGGTTGCTGCGCGAATGGCATGCCAGCGTTCCGACGGGCCGGCGCCGGCATGCTTGTTCGGCGTGACGATATGGATACCGGCGGCGAGCCAGTCGGCATAGCGCGCGGCCACCGCATCGCTCGCGCTGCAATCGATGATCACGGCGTGTGGCAGGTGCTCGACCTGCACATGGCGCGCGAACGCATCGAGATCGCAGGCCGCGTCGGCCGCTTCCTTCCAGCGTGGCGCGGCGTCGGTTTCGCCGAGCCACATGGTGCGCGTGGTTGCGACCGCGCGCAGGCGCAGGTCGAGCTGGATGTCGCGCAGCAGGCGTGGGCGCGCCGCTTCGATCTGGCGCAGCAGCGCAGCACCGACCTTGCCCGGGCCGATCAGGCCGATCGACAGGGTTTGCGGAGACAACCAGAACGCCGCGTGCACCGCGCGCAACGCGCGCGGCGTATCGCTGCTCGCCACTGCGACCGAGATATTGCGTTCCGACGCGCCTTGCGCAATTGCGCGGATATTGACGCCGGTGCGGGCGAGCGCGCCGAACAGGCGTGCGGCGACACCGGGCGTACCGGCCATGCCGTCGCCGACGACCGCGAGCACGCTGATCTCGCCGGCCACGCTGACGCGATGGATTTCTCCGCGTGCAATCTCCGACGCGAAGGCGCGCCTCACCGCCGCCTCCGCGGTCATCGCATCGATGCTGCGCACGACGCAGCAGATCGAGTGCTCGGACGAACCCTGCGAAATCATCACGACGGACACGCCGGCAAGGTGCAGCGCGCCGAACGTGCGCTCGGCGGTACCGGGCACGCCGATCATGCCGGCGCCTTCGAGCGTCAACACGGCCAGGCCCTGCACCGCACTGATGCCTTTCACAGGCGGCAGCCCGCCGGCAGTCCCCGCGGCAGCGCCGATCGCAGTGCCGGCGTGCTCGGGCCGGAACGTGTTGCGGATGCGCACCGGCAACCCGCGCGCGATCACTGGCGTCAGCGTCTGCGGGTGGATGACCTTGGCGCCGAAATAGGCAAGCTCGCAGGCTTCGTCGTAGCTGAGACAGGGCAGCGGTGTCGCGTCCGGTACCAGGCGTGGATCGGCGGAGAGCACGCCGTCGGTGTCGCCCCACAAGGTCAGTTCGCTCGCCTCGCACAACGTGGCGAAGATCGCCGCCGAATAGTCGCTGCCGTTGCGGCCGAGCACGGTCGCGCGGCCGCTGTGCGTGCGCGCGACGAAGCCGGTCACCACCAGCCAAGCCTGCGCATGCTGCGTGCGCCATTGCGCCAGACGCTGCGCGCTCGCTTCCCAGTCGACGATCGCACCGAGTTCGCCGTGGCTGACGACGAGCACGTCGCGTGCGTCGAGGCAGACGCAGTCGACGCCTTGCGCGGCGAGGAAGCGCGTGAGCAGATGCGCCGCCCATACTTCGCCGAGACCCTGGATCGATTCGAAGGCTTCGCGGTTCGGCGTACTGAGCACGGCCAGCGCGTTCAGCAGGTTGGCCAGCTGGGCAAAACTCGCATCCAGCCATTCGATCATCGCCGTCGCGTTCGACGCGAGCAGATCGCGTGCGGCGGCAACGTGGCGCTCGCGCAGCGTTTGCCAGTCGGCTTGCCATTCCGGTGCTGCGCGCACCGCGGCTTCGGCAAGCGCGATCAACGCATCGGTCGTGCCGCGCATCGCCGAGACGACGACGAGCTGACGCGCTCCCGGCTGTGCACGCAGGATCGCGGCAACGCGCCGGAAACAGGCCGCGTCAGCCAGGCTGGAGCCGCCGAACTTGTGCGCGGCAAACGCGTCGGCGTGCGAAGACGCCGCTGCCAGCGAGGGTTCGGCTTCGGTGACTGCGGCTTTGGACATCGGAACGGCCTCCTGATCGGGAGGCCCCACTGCGCGGGAGGCGGGCTCAGCGACTACGGCCCGTTTCCCTTGCGAGGACGGGGCCGTGGCTGGTTGGATCAAACGCGCGCCGGCACCCGTTCCACGATCGTCGTCGTGGTAATTGTCGTCGTGCTGGCGCAGCGCGTGGTCATGACACCGAGTGTGCCTGCGCAACCCGGGGGCTTGTCAACTGGCAGTTCCGCTGGAATTTCCAGCGCGCAGTGCCATGCCGTAAAACGAAGTGGCAGGACGCGTGTCCGCGGCGCGGCGAGTGCGTGAGGCGCCTTTCCCTCTATCCGGCACTGCGCGTCCCCTTATGCCCTAGGGAGAAGGAAAGCGATGGGTTGATCGCCGACACGACACAATCAATCCGAACGTATCCGGCGAATTCCTCCTGCGCGCGGGAGAAGGTGCCGGCAGGCAGATGAGGGAATGTCCTTCAATCGGGCAGCAGCGCTACCAGCCCATCGTGCAACACCTCGCGGCGCCAGCCTTCGAGGCCGGCCGGCCAGTGGCGTGTCGCGAGCAGGGATTCCAAATGCCGACGTGCGCAGAGCAGACCTTCCGGCAGATCGAGTGCCTGCGCGCGCTGCGCGACGACGTCTTTCATCGCGGTGACGACCGTTTTCTCGCGTGGGGTCGGTGCGTGCGGGATCGGCGCGAACTCCATCTCCTCGGCAGCCAGCGGGGCTTGCAGCACGCCGAGCAGTTCCGCGCGCTGCGCGCCACGCAGGGCGCGCTGACCGCGCGTGCGTTCGGCGAGTTCGTCGGCATCGGCCGGCACATGCGAGCACAGATCGAGAGCATGCGCGTCGTCGAGCAGCCACGGCCGCGGCCGGTTGATCGCGCGTGCGGTGGCGTCGCGCCAGCGCAAGACGCGACGCAGCAGCGCCTGGCGTTCACGCGGCCAGTCGGCGGCACCGCGCAGGGCCTGCTGCGGCTCCGCATCGGGTTCGCGCTGGCGTGCGCGCTCGAGCAGGCGTGCGCAGTCTTCGGCGAACCAGTCGAAGTAACCGCGCTGTTCGAGGCGGTGACTCAATTCGGCGTGCAGCGCTGGCAGATGGAGGACGTCCTGCGCCGCGTAGTCAAGCTGCTCGGGACTGAGCGGCCGGCGCAGCCAGTCCGAACGTGTCTCGGCTTTCGGCAAATCGACGCCGAGCAGGGTGCTGACCAGCTTCTGGTAGCCGAGTCCGGCGCCGAGGCCGGCAAACGAGGCAGCGATCTGCGTGTCGAACAGCTGCGCGATAGCGCATTGCCAGGTCGCCAGCGCTTCCAGGTCTTCACCGGCGCTATGCATCACGCAGACGCGTTGGCGGTCGGCGAGCAGGGCGGCGAGCGGGGCCGGATCGGCGCCGGCGGTCGGATCGATCAGCGCAATGCGGCCGCCAAGCTCGATCTGCACGAGGGCGAGGCGCGGCAGGAAGGTGTCGATGCGCATGAACTCGGTGTCGAGTCCGAACGCCACCGGGGCGTCCAGCATCAGGTTGCGCAGGTCGTCGCTGCGCTCGATCCAGTCGGCCAATCCAGGTTCCTCTTTCTAAACGCTGCATGTGCGGCGTTGCGCGCGTCGCTTCTATCTGCCGCGGCCAGCACCGATAATCGGGGCACGATGCCCGGTACCGAAGTCGCACGCAAGCAGCACACCCTCGGCGGCACTGCCGGCATCGTGCTGCTCGTGTTCGCCCTGGTCTACCGTTTCTTCCCCGGTATTCTGCACATCCAGCCGCAGACGACGCAGCCGGTGGCGACGACATTGCCGGCGCAACGCGCGCCGGCGCACCCACCGACGACTTGGTCTGCGGTAGAGGCGCCGCCGGCGCAAACCGTGCCGGCCGTGGTCGTCACGGCATCGCCGTCCGAAGAGGAATCGGGTACTTCGCTCGCCGACGCGGTGCGCATGGGGCCGCCGGTGTTGACGACGAAGGCGATTGCGGCGCTGCTCAAGCGCGCGCGCAGCGCGGAGGAGCAAGGCAGCTTGCTCGAACCGAAGGACGGCGCCATAGCGCTGTACCGGAGCGTGCTGGCGCAGGCCGATGGCAATGCGGATGCGGATGCCGGCCTCGAGCGGATCGGCGGCGCGTTGCGCGACTGGACGCTGGCGGCGATCGATCGCGGCGACGAGAACGCCGCGCAGCGCTATATCGCCGCCTATGCCGAACTGCCGCATTCCGACGACGAGCTCGCCGATGCGCGCACGCGTTTGAAGACGCTGCACGAGATCCTGCCGATGCTGGCGCAGGCGGCCGAGTTGTTGAAAGCAGGCCATGTCACCGAGCCTGTCGACGGCAATGCACTCACGTTGTATCGCGAGGTGATGAAGCGCGATCCCGGCAATCATCTCGCCGACAACGGGCTTGCCGGCATCGAGCGCAGCTATCTCGATCACGCCTTGTCGGAAGCCGCGCAGGACAACTTCGGCAATGCCGACGCAATGCTCGCGCTGGCCTCGGCGATACGCCCAGGTTCGCAGCCGTTGCTGGAAACACGTTCGCGCATCGACGGCATCCGCACGCAGCGCGCCGAGACCGTGCTCGCGCAGGCCCGTTCGGCGTTGGATTCGGGCAATGCGGATCTCGCCGAGGACCTGGCCAAGAAGGCGCAGGCGATCAGCCCGGATCTTGCCGGCGTCGACGATTTCAACCAGCGCCTGCGCAATGCGCGTCTGTACGCGAGCTTCAAGCCGGGACAGATCGTGCACGATCGCTTTCTCGATATCGCCGGTGCCGCGCCTGCGGTGGTGGTGATCCCGACCGGCGAATTCGTGATGGGCTCGGCGGCCGACGAGCAGGGTCATGTCGACAACGAGGAACCACAGCGGCGCGTGCGCGTCGAAATCGGCTTCGCGCTCGGGCAGAGCGAACTCACGGTCGGCCAGTTCCGCGAATTCGTGCGTGCGACGAAGTACGTGACGGACGCGGAAAAGCTCGGTGGCAGCGCGGTGTACGAGGAAAACACGGGCCGCATAACCAACCGCAGCGGTATGACCTGGCAGAACGACTATCGCGGCGAGCACGCCGCCGACAACCTGCCGGTGATCAACGTGTCGTGGAACGATGCAAACGCGTATCTGGCCTGGTTGTCCGCGCGCACCGGCAAGAAATACCGGCTGCCGAGCGAGACCGAGTTCGAATACGCCCTGCGCGCGGGTTCGAGCACACGCTATCCCTGGGGCGACGGCGAACCCGACAAGGTCATCGGCAATTTTACTGGCGAAGGCGATCGGTCGCCGTCGAAGCGCAGCTGGTCGAGTGCGTTCCCGCGCTACAGCGATGGCTATTGGGGACCGGCGCCGGCGAAGAGCTTCCCGGCGGACGCGTTCGGCTTGTTCGACATGGAAGGCAACGTGTCCGAGTGGGTCGAGGACTGCTGGCACGACAACTTTGTGCGCGCCCCGCGCGACAGCACCGCCTGGGTCAATCCCGGCTGCGAACGGCATGTCGTGCGCGGCGGTTCCTGGGGCAGCGATCCCGACCAGGTGCGCTCGGCGTTTCGTATCGCGGCAGCAAGCGATACGCGCTCGGCGCGCGTCGGCTTCCGCGTCGCGCGCGACCTGTGATGGCCTGAGCCGTCTGCGCCAGGCGGAGCTTGGGCGAGACGGAAGACCAAGCGCGCGTCGACAATCGGCGGTCATCGCTGAAATCGGTCATGGCCACGCAGCACGGCGCGTACGCATTTGAGCTATCCAGAGCCCGATAGCCTCGAGTGATGTCAGCCGCCCGCGCGCTGTTCGGTCTGCTCGATGGCATGGCGCCATCGAGCGGCGCGTAGGCCTGCTTCGGCGACATTCGTTTGCGCGCGCCGCTACCGGGGTGCCTGCCGGAGTGATCCGTATCCCGCTGAAAAGACGCGAGCGTGCATGCAGCGAGGCTATGATCACCACCAGCGCGACATCCAACTTTGCGAATGGAGCAGTGATATGGAACTGGGCATGATCGGACTCGGCCGCATGGGCGCGAACATGGCGGAGCGTCTGCTGCGCGGTGGCCATCGCGTGGTCGGCTTTGACCCGAACGCACAGGCGCGTGCGCAACTCGAGTCCAAGGGCGCCGGCACGGCTGCTTCGCTGGAAGAACTCGTATCGAAACTCGCCGCACCGCGCGCGCTCTGGCTGATGGTGCCGGCCGGCGCGATTACCGATCAGACGATCGAGAAATTGCTGACCCTGCTCGCGGCCGGCGATACGCTGATCGATGGCGGCAACTCGAACTACAAGGACACCGTGCGGCGTGCCGCGCAAGCGTCCGCCAAACAGATCGACTATGTCGACAGCGGTACCAGCGGCGGTATCTGGGGTCTTGCCGAGGGCTACAGCCTGATGATCGGCGGCGAAAAGGCGGCCGTTGAGCGCCTGACCCCGATCTTCCAGACCCTGGCTCCGACCAAGGACAGCGGCTGGGGTCATGTCGGTCCGGTCGGTTCCGGCCATTACACGAAGATGATCCACAACGGCATCGAGTACGGCTTGATGCAGGCCTACGCGGAAGGCTTCTCGATCCTCAAGCACAAGACCGAATTCGGTCTGGACCTGCACCAGATCGCCGAGATCTGGCGCAACGGCAGCGTCGTTCGTTCGTGGCTGCTCGACCTTACGGCGGATGCGCTGGCGAAGAATCCGCAGATGGCCGGCATCGCGCCGCACGTGGACGATTCGGGCGAGGGCCGCTGGACGGTGGCCGAATCGATCGACCTAAACGTGCCGGCGCCGGTCATCACCGCCTCGCTGCTCGAACGCCTGCGTTCGCGCGACGACGACTCCTACATCGATAAATTGCTGGCGGCGATGCGCAACGAATTCGGCGGACATTCAGTCAAGAAGGCCTAAACAGGCGCGACGTGCAGCGCTCAGATGTAAATCCACACTTTGCGTATTGAACGGCGTGCTTACAAAGGCATCCAATCGACGCAAGCTGCAGAAGTGCACGCCGCATCAGTCGTGTGCGTGCAGGACGAGGAGTCAGCCATGAAAATCTTGTTTGCCGTGAGCATTGCGCTGTTTGCAGGGTGGGCGACGGCACAGACGCCGACACTCGCGCCAGCCCCGGCGGCAATGTCCGCTACGCCGCCCGCGGCGGCAGCACCGCTGGATCTGCGGGTGCCGGTTGCGGACCCGGCGAACTCGACGGCAGCCGGAGGCGCCGACACTCCCGGGGCGTATTACGGCGACGTCAGCGGCAACGATGTCGACAATGCGGCCCAGATACACGGCAGCTTCACCACCGGCATCGGCTACAGCAAAGGCTATGGCAGCAGCACGATGAATGCCGCCGAGCTCGACATCAGCAAGCAGGACGGCGACGGCAACCGCTTCGACGTGCACATCAATGTCGAGCAAAGCAGGGGGCCGGGCTTCGGTGGCTACGAAGGCTATTACGGACCTCGCTACCGCGGTTATTGAACGTAGCGCCGCTCTGCGGCATCGTTCGTGGAGGAGTCGTCGCTGCGACCGGGGCGGACTGCTTCGTCGGCGCGCTCCGCATGCGGGTCTAGCCCCTCTCACATTTTCGCCTAGGCGGCCTGTCCCGTAGCTGCGTTGGTCACGTGTGCATTGCGCCGGATTGCCTGCGGCGGCTGGCCGAACATGCGCACAAACGCGCGGCGCATGCGCTCGGGGTCGGCGAATCCGGTTTCACGTGCGACCACCTCGATCGGATGTCGCGTCTGTTCCATCATCAGCCGCGCGGCTTCCACGCGCAGATGTTCGATCGCCTTTGCCGGCGACTGGCCGGTTTCGGAACGAAACGTGCGGCTGAACTGGCGCGGACTCAGGTTAGCCGCCTTGGCGAGTTCCGCAACGGACAACTCCCCGCGCAGATTGCGCTTGGCGAACGCCAGCGCGCTCTGGATGCGGTCCGACTTCGGCTCCAGCTCCAGCAGCGCCGAAAACTGCGATTGGCCGCCGGCGCGGCGGTGGTAGAGCACCATGCTCTTCGCCACGCTGCGTGCGAGTTCGGCGCCCAGATCCTTCTCCACCAGCATCAGGGCGAGGTCGACACCGGCGCTCATGCCGGCTGACGTCCACACCGAACCGTCGGCAATGAAGATGCGGTCGTGCTCGACTTTCACGCCGGGAAAGCGCTGTTGCAGCTCCTGCGCAAATTGCCAGTGGGTGGTCGCACGCCGGCCCGCCAGCACACCCGCCTCGGCAAAGACGAAGGCGCCCGTGCAGATCGAGGCGATGCGTCGTGCGCGGTCCTGCGACCGGCGCACGAAATCAATCACGCGCGGCATCGTTCCGGGCACGCCGGTGTTACCGCCGAGAATCACGGTATCGAAAGCGGAATCGTCGAAGCGCTCGGTGTCCACGCTGGCGCCGATCGAGCTGCGCACCGGGCCACCGTCCTCGGACAGCAGGCGGATGTCGTAGACGTCTTCGCCGGCATTGATATTGGCAAACTCGAACACCGAAACGGCCGCCATGGTCATGACCTGGAAACCGGGATACAGGATGAACCCGACGCGTTGCATGCGAACACCGATGGCCTAAAAGGTTGGATACATGGCATTTAAGTCATGCGAATCGACTATACACCATGGCTATGGCGCCGGCACCCCGTCGGCCGTGGAGGAGATCAACATGACATCCGCAATCAACAAAGGCACAGCACTGGTCACCGGCGCCTCCGCAGGCATCGGCGCGGTCTACGCCGAGCAGCTGGCGCGACGCGGCTACGACCTGATACTGGTCGCGCGCAACGCCGAGCGTCTGCAGCAGCTCGCCAGCCGCCTCAGGACCCAGACCGGCCGTTCGGTCGGCGTCATCGCAGCCGATCTCAACGACAAGGCGGATCTCGCCCGCGTCGAGGCGGAGCTGCGCAACGACCCGAGCATCACCCTGCTGGTCAACAACGCCGGCGTCGGTGCGAAGGTTCCGCTGCTGGAAGCGGACGTCGATGCGATGGAGGAGATGATTTCACTCAATGTCGTCGCGCTGACGCGGCTCACCTACGCGGCAGTACCTGGATTCGTCGCTCGCGGCGGCGGCGGCGTGATCAACATCTCTTCGATCGTCGGCATCGCACCGGAAATGCTCAACGGTGTGTACGGCGGCAGCAAGGCGTTCGTACTGGCGCTGACGCAGTCGATGCACCACGAACTCGCCGAGAAGGGCATCCGCGTGCAAGCGGTGCTGCCCGGTGCGACGGCGACGGACTTCTGGGACTTCATCGGTGGCGCCGCAAACCTGCCGCAGCACCGAGTGATGTCGGCCGCGGATATGGTCGACGCCGCGCTCGCCGGCTTCGACCAGGGCGAACTCGTCACGATTCCAGCGTTGCCGGATGCGGCCGATTGGGACGCGTTTGAAGCGGCGCGCCGCACGATGATGCCGAACCTGTCGCGCACGCAGCCTGCAGCGCGCTATGCGGCGTCGAAGATTGCCGCCTGACCTCGCTGCGCGTCCAGCCAGCAATGCCACCATCCGTCGGCGACAGGAAAGCTTCATGCACAGGAACGATCCCGCGGCGCACTCGCCGCGGTTCGCACGGCGGCCACTGCAATGCGCTTCCCGAATGCTTGCAACTAATCTCCGAAACGCCCCGCTGCTTTCAGCGCGTCGACTTCGTCCTCCTCGAATAGGCGCGAGCGCGTCAGAAAGCGCACGCCTTCGCCGTTGTCGAGCGAGAACATGCCGCCGCGTCCGGGTACGACATCGATGATCAGCTGCGTGTGCTTCCAGTACTCGAACTGCGACGGGCTGATGTAGAACGGCGCGCCGCCGATTTCGCCGAGCAGCACATCGCGATCGCCGACGATGAAATCGTTCTGCGGATAGCACATCGGCGACGAGCCGTCGCAGCAGCCGCCTGACTGGTGGAAGAGGACCGGGCCGTGCTTCTCGCGCAAACGGGCGATAAGTGCCACTGCCGCATCCTGTGCGACGACTTGAGTAGGCAGCTCGGGCATGCGTTCGCTCCTTGCGGGTTCGACGAGAATTCCGATCCGCCGCACGCGCGACGGACCGGCGACAGCATCCGCACGCTCAGAAGAAGCCGAGCGCCTTCGGCGAGTAGCTGACCAGCAGATTCTTCGTCTGCTGATAGTGATCGAGCATCATCTTGTGGTTCTCGCGGCCAATGCCGCTTTGCTTGTAGCCACCGAACGCCGCATGCGCGGGATAGGCGTGATAGCAGTTCGTCCACACGCGGCCGGCCTGGATCTCGCGGCCAAAACGATAGGCGCGTGTTCCATCACGCGTCCACACGCCGGCGCCGAGGCCGTACAGCGTGTCGTTGGCGATCGACAGCGCTTCCTCTTCGTCCTTGAACGTGGTCACCGACAATACCGGCCCAAAAATCTCTTCCTGGAAAATGCGCATCTTGTTGTGGCCCTGGAACACGGTCGGCGTCATGTAGTAACCGTCCTTCAGATCGCCATCGAGTATCTTGCGCGTACCCCCGGTCAGCACCTTGGCGCCTTCCTGCTTGCCGATATCGACGTAGGACAGGATCTTCTCGAGCTGTTCGCTCGATGCCTGCGCGCCGATCATCGTGGTCGGATCCAGCGGATTGCCCTGCTTGATCGCAGCGACGCGCTTCAGCGCGCGCTCCATGAAGCGGTCATACACCGACTCCTGGATCAGCGCGCGGCTCGGGCAGGTGCACACCTCGCCCTGGTTCAACGCGAACATCACGAAGCCTTCGATCGCCTTGTCGAAGAAGTCGTCGTCCTTCGCCACGACATCGTCGAAGAAGATGTTCGGCGACTTGCCGCCGAGCTCCAGCGTGACCGGAATCAGGTTCTGTGAGGCGTACTGCATGATGAGGCGGCCGGTCGTCGTCTCGCCGGTGAATGCGATCTTCGCGATGCGCGGACTCGATGCGAGAGGTTTGCCGGCTTCGAGGCCGAAGCCGTTGACGATGTTGAGCACGCCAGGCGGCAACAGATCGCCAACCAATTCGGCCCAGACGAGGATGCTGACCGGTGTCTGCTCGGCAGGCTTCAGCACGACGCAGTTGCCGGCAGCGAGTGCGGGCGCGAGTTTCCAGGTCGCCATCAGGATGGGGAAATTCCACGGGATGATCTGGCCGACCACGCCGAGTGGCTCGTGGAACTGGTACGCGACCGTGTCGTGGTCGATCTCGCCGATCGATCCCTCCTGCGCGCGGATGCATCCGGCGAAATAGCGGAAGTGGTCGATTGCGAGCGGGATGTCGGCAGCGCGCGTCTCGCGCAGGGGCTTGCCGTTGTCCCAGGTTTCCGCGTGCGCGAGCAGGTCGAGGTTCTGCTCCATGCGGTCGGCGATGCGATTGAGGATGTTGGCGCGCTCGGCCGGCGACGTGCGACCCCACGCTTTCTTCGCCTTGTGCGCGGCATCGAGCGCAAGCTCGATGTCATCCTTGTCCGAGCGCGCAATTTCGCAAAACGGCTTGCCGGTTATCGGCGTGATGTTCTCGAAATATCGGCCGCTGGTCGGCGCGACCCACTGGCCGCCGATGAAATTCTCGTAACGGTTCTTGAATGGCACCTGCACCGAAAGGTTCTGTTGTTCGAGCTTGGTCATGGCGAAACTCCTTGCTGGGATGGAACATTGAGAGCACCAGCTATGCCAACTGGCGATGATGTTGCGGCGAAGCAGGCAAAGGAGCTCGCTTACATAGCGAAAAAAACAGCCACCTGCGGCGATGCAGCACGGGCGCGCGGAGATTTCCCTTGCGCCGTACCTTATTAGGTGTGTAGTAGCGCAACAGGTTCAAGTTCACCTGTCGCAAACTGCAACACTCGGATGATCGTCATGTCTCGTACCACCCCCAATTCGAGTCTGCTCGTCGCGAGGGAACGCTTCTTTTCGAGCGGCGAGCGCCCGACCGGTCTCATCTCGAAAATCATCCTCGAGTCATGGCAACGCTGCGCGGCTCTCGGGTTGTCGGCGCGATTGCGACCCGAAGTCGAGCGGCTCCCAGCTTCGGCGTTGCATGAGCTGCTCGATCGTCACGAATCGCTGCGACGACTGTGTCGGAACGAACTCGAAGCCCTGCACGCGAGTGCGCGTGCCGGTGGTGCGATCGCCATCCTGACCGCGCCCGATGGCCTCATTCTCGACGCCGTCGGCGACGCTGCATTTCTCGACAAGGCGGCACGCGTCTCGCTGCGGCCCGGCGTACCGTGGCGCGAAGATGCGACCGGTACGAACGCGATCGGTACTGCGCTGATCGAGCGGCGTGCCGTCGAAGTGCGTGGCGGTGAGCACTATTTCGAGCCGTATCGCATTCTCAGCTGCTCCGCCGCGCCGATTCTCGATCCATTCGGCCGCCTCGCGGGCGCGCTTGACCTTTCCGGTGAAGCGAACGTGCACCATGTGCATGCGCTCGGTCTCGTGCAACTGGCGGTCGATCAGATCGAGCATCGTTTGTTCGATGATGTCTGCGCCGAACGCGAGCTCATCCGCCTGCACAGCGATCCGAGCCTGCTCGGCACGCCGCGCGAAGGCGTGTTGATGTTCGAAGGCCATCGCCTCGTCGCCGCCAACCGTTATGCCCTTGCATTGCTCGGTCTGGATTGGGAGGAGCTCGGCCGTCGTCGCTACGACGAACTGTTCAGCGGTGCCATGCCGAGGTCGAATGCGATCGCGGGATTGCGCGACCACTTCGGTAACGTGCTGCATGCGCGACGTCAGTTGCCTGGTGCACGTGTGTCATCCAACGGGCCGACGCGCTGCACCAGACGCACGTTGAAGCCGGTGGTCGACGCTGCACTCCAAGCGCAGCTCGAGCGCGCCGTGCGCCTGATCAATGCGGATATTCCAGTGCTGCTGCAGGGTGAAACCGGAACTGGCAAGGAAGTGTTTGCGCGCGCCCTGCATCAGCGTTGTGCGCGTATGTCGTCGGCATTCGTCGCGATCAACTGCGCGGCGCTGCCCGAAAGCCTGATCGAGTCGGAACTGTTCGGTTACGCGCCCGGCGCATTCACGGGAGCACGTCGCGAAGGTTCGGTGGGGCTGCTGCGTGAGGCGGATGGTGGCGTGTTGTTCCTCGACGAGATCGGCGACATGCCATTGCCGTTGCAGAGCCGTCTGCTGCGCGTGCTGCAGGAGCGCGAAGTCGTCGCGCTTGGCAGCAGCCGTGCCGCGCCGGTCGACTTCGCGTTGATTGCCGCCTCGCATCACGACTTGCGTGTGGCGGTGGAGGCCGGTGCATTTCGCGCGGATCTATACTATCGCATCGCGCAGAGCCAGGTCAGATTGCCGCCGCTGCGCGAGCACGCCGATCTGCGCACGTTGATTGCGCAACTGTGGACCTCTTTGACTGCGGACGACACGCGTCTGCGTCTCGGGGAGAGCGCCGCGGCCGAACTCGCAGCGTACTCGTGGCCAGGCAATTTCAGGCAACTCGTCGCCGTTCTACGCGAGCTGATCGCGCTGGCGCAGCCGGGCAGCACGATCGGGCGCGAAGCGCTACCGGAGTTGGTTGATGCGAAGCTGGCTGCGACGGGCAGCCGGATCGTGCCGGGAAAAATCGCCCGGCTCGACACGATCGAGCGTGATGCAATGCGCCAGGCACTCGCGGCTACCGGAGGCAATACTTCCGAAGCGGCAAGACGCCTTGGCGTCAGTCGCAGTACCTTGTACCGGCGCCTGCGCGACTACGATTGAGTTGATCGCGATCCATTCCACCGCCCGCTTCCAATACGGGACGCGATGAGTGGCGCGAATCCACATTGCCTGATCAACGAACGGCCGCCGAGAACGAGCTCTGCGACTGCTGCGGATCTGCGCGCGCTGCAGAGAAGCAAGCAAGCTCGTCGGTAGATCCTGTCAGCGGCCTTTCGCTATGCCGCAATTGCGCATCCAGGCGGCGCCGCTGGCGGATCTCACGACGAGGTGCTTGACGCGCGTACCGGGCAACCTCATTTAGACGACCATCTCGCGATTCGACGCTACCTGAACGCCAGGCGCGTGATTGGCCGGCGGCACTGAAATGTTCACGCGCACACGCCGGTCTTGGACGTCGCCGAAATCGCTCCACACTCGGTTTTAGTGGTCCATCCGTATCCATTTGCCCGAGGGGGCTGACCCATGACTGCAAAAACGCCAGGCAATCCGTCACGACCCGACCGACGCCGTTGGTTGATGGCTGCCGGCGCGGCTGTCGCCGGTGCCGCCTTCCTGAAATTTCGTCCACAAGGGATCACGGCGGCGCATGCCGACGACAAGGCCCCCTTTGAAGTGACCCACACCGACGCGGAGTGGCGTTCGCTGCTGACGCCGGATCAGTACGCGGTGCTGCGCCAGGAGGCCACCGAGCGTGCTTTCAGCAGCCCGCTCGATCACGAGAAGCGGCATGGCGTGTTCGCTTGTGCCGGCTGCGACCTCGATCTTTTCTCGTGGACAACCAAATTCGACAGCGGCACCGGTTGGCCGAGCTTCTGGAAACCGCTGCCTCATGCGGTCAATCAACGGCGTGACCTTACGCTCGGCATGGCGCGTGACGAAGTGCATTGCCGTCGTTGCGGCGGCCATCTCGGTCATGTCTTCGACGACGGTCCGAAGCCGACCGGCTTGCGTTACTGCATGAACGGTGTCGCGCTGACCTTCAAACCTGCCGCGTGACGCCGCGGATTCAGTCGACATGACGATCGTTCTACTGACTTACCTCGCGGGCGTGTTGACGATCATCAGCCCGTGCATCCTGCCGGTGCTGCCGTTCGTGTTCGCGCGCGCTGAAGGCGCCTTCGTGCGCAGCACGCTGCCGTTGCTCGCAGGCATGGCGATCACCTTCGCCCTGGTCGCGAGCCTCGCCGCGCTCGGCGGTGGCTGGGCGGTGCACGCGAACCAGTACGGCCGCATCATCGCGCTGGTCGTGCTCGCGTTCTTCGGACTCACGCTGCTGCTGCCGCAGCTGGCCGATGCGCTCGCGCGCCCGTTGGTTGCCCTGGGTGCACGCTTGACGCGTTCGGCGGACGGCGAGGGTGGCGAGCAGTCTTCGCCGGCTTCCTCGTTCGTGCTCGGCATCGCGACGGGACTGTTGTGGGCGCCGTGCGCAGGTCCGATCCTCGGGCTCGTGCTGACTGGCGCCGCGTTGAACGGCGCCAGCGTCGGCACCAGTCTCTTGCTGCTCGCCTATGCGGCGGGCGCTGCGACATCGCTCGCGTTGGCTCTGTTCGTCGGCGGCCGTGTGTTCGGCGCGCTCAAGCGCTCACTCGGGGCCGGCGAATGGATCCGGCGTGTGCTCGGTGTCGCGGTACTTGCCAGCGTGGTTGCGATTGCGCTCGGTCTCGATACCGGCTTCCTGAGTCGGCTTTCGATTGCAGGAACGACGGGCGTGGAGCAATCGCTGCTTTCGTTGTCGCATGCGCCGAACCCGACCGCGCCGCCAGCGGACGCCGTGCAAGCAGCACCTGCCGACGCGACGGTGCCAGCGAACGCAGCAGCCATCGTGCTTCCCGACGAAGGCGCGATGCCGTCGCTCGATGGCGCGACGGAATGGCTGAATTCGCCGCCGCTGACGGCCGCGGGACTGCGCGGCAAGGTTGTGCTGATCGACTTCTGGACCTATTCCTGCGTCAACTGCATCCGCACGCTGCCATATCTGCGCGCCTGGGCCGACAAGTACAAGGATCGTGGACTCGTCGTCATCGGCGTGCATGCACCGGAGTTCGCCTTCGAGCACGATGTCGACAACATCCGTCGTGCCGCGACCGAGTTCAAGATCGACTATCCGATTGCGGTCGACAACGACTATTCGATCTGGCGCGCGTTCCACAACGAATACTGGCCTGCACACTATTTCATCGACGCGAAAGGCCGCATCCGTCACCACCATTTCGGCGAAGGCGAGTACGCGCAGTCCGAGCGCATCATCCAGCAGCTGCTGGCCGAAGCCGGAGCGCCTGCCGTTGCGGGCGGCATGGTGCAGCCGGAGGTGACGGGAGCTGCGTTGGCCGCCGGCCGCTCGGATGCATTGTCACCGGAGACCTATGTCGGCTATGGCCGGGCCGAGCATTTCGCGTCGCCGGGCGGCGCCGTGCACGATCGCAATCGCGACTACGCGGCGCCGCAGCCGCTCGACGCGAATGCGTGGGGTCTGGTCGGCACCTGGAACATCGCGGAAGAGAAAGCACGTCTGGCTGCCGCTGGCGGCCGTATCGTCTATCGCTTCCACGCGCGCGATCTCAACCTCGTGCTCGGTCCCGCTGCCGATGGCAAGCCGGTGCGCTTCCGCGTGCG
The DNA here is from genome assembly GCA_040005635.1 of Dokdonella sp. Classification (GTDB taxonomy): domain Bacteria; phylum Pseudomonadota; class Gammaproteobacteria; order Xanthomonadales; family Rhodanobacteraceae; genus Dokdonella_A. The sequence goes on from JBDTYM010000008.1 coordinate 16,105, forward strand.
CGTCGACGGCGTGGCGCCGGGGGGAAGTCACGGCGTGGACACCGACGCCGACGGCGCGGGCACCGTCTCGCAACAGCAGCTTTATCAACTTCTACGCGTCAAGGGCGACGTCGGCGATCACACGTTCGAGATCGAATTCCTCGATCCGGGCGTCGAGGCGTATGCCTTCACGTTCGGCTAGATGCGAACTCAGCAACCACCGGAGATAGCCATGTTCCGCAATTTTCCTTATGCAAAATTCGCTCGGCGACTGTCCGCCGGGGCGCTGCTGGTCGCGGCAGCGCTGCTGCCGATGCTGTGGCAGCAGGCCGCGCGATCGGCCGAAGCGGCCGTGAAGATTCCCGCACCGACGAGCGACGAACCGGTGTCCGACGCAACCTCGGAGACCGCGGTGCTGGCCGGCGGCTGTTTCTGGGGCGTGCAGGGCGTGTTCCAGCACGTGAAAGGCGTCAGCAAGGCGATGTCGGGCTACGCCGGCGGCGCCGGCAATACCGCGCACTACGAGAAGGTCGGCATGGGCACCACCGGTCACGCCGAATCGGTGCAGGTCACGTTCGATCCGCACCAGATCAGCTACGGCCAGATCCTGCAGATTTATTTCTCGGTGGCGCACGATCCGACGCAGCGCAATCGGCAGGGACCGGATACCGGCACGCAGTATCGTTCGGCCATCTTCCCCATGAACGAAGCGCAGAAGGCAGTGGCGAAGAGCTATGTCGCCCAGCTCGACCAGAGCGGCGTCTACGGCCAGCCGATCGCGACGACGATCGAACCCGGCAAGTCGTTCTATGCGGCCGAGCCATATCACCAGGATTTTCTGGCGCGCAATCCGACCTACGGCTATATCGTCGCCAACGACCTGCCGAAGATCGCGAATCTGAAGCAGGTGTTTCCGGAGCGTTATCGGGAGACGCCGTCGCTGGTGATGGTGTCTGTTCATTGAGAATGCGCAGGCCGGGACGGTATCGATAGGTATCGATCCGGCGCAAATGAATTCCGAGCGCTGTCGATTCCGGCATCGCTCGATCGTCGTCTGGACAAGAGCCCATTCCGGAATCGATCGGAACGCGGGCTCGAACCCGACCTGTAAGGAGAGACGACGATGCGTTTCATGGTGATCGTGAAGGCAACTCACGACTCGGAAGCCGGCGTGATGCCGAGCGAGCGGTTGATGACCGAGATGGGTAAGTTCAACGAGGAACTGGTCAAGGCCGGGGTGATGCTTGCTGGCGAAGGGCTGCATCCGAGTTCGAGGGGAGCGCGCGTGCACTTTTCCGGCGCCCGACGCAGCGTTATCGACGGACCGTTCGCCGAAACCAAGGAGCTGATTGCCGGCTTCTGGTTGTGGCAGGTGCGATCGAGGGAGGAGGCGATCGAATGGGCCAAGCGCTGCCCGAACCCGTTTGAAGGCGGCGACTCGGAAATCGAGATCCGCCAAGTGTTCGAGGCGGAGGACTTCGGTGCGGAGTTCACGCCCGAGTTGCGCGAGCAGGAAGAGCGCCTGCGCGCGCAGATTGCCGCTGGACGGTGACGCCGCGCCGTCGTGACCGCGGCGAAATATTTCGCCGTCGTCCGTCAGGCAATCGCCCATTCGTCATGAGGATGCAGGCGCGCAACGCGGATAGCCGTTTCGCGTGGGCCCCTGCGTCATCCACGAGATCACCACGGAGTTTCCATGCAGATCAATGCCTATCTGATATTCAACGGCCACGCCGCGGCCGCCTTCGATTTCTATGCGCGCTGCCTGCGCGGCAAGATCACCGCCCAGCTGCCTTTCGGCGAGATGCCGGGCTGCGAGGACATGCCTGCTGCTGCGCGTGAGCGGATCGCGCACATACGCCTGGAAGTCGGCGACCAGGCGCTGATGGCCTCGGACAGTCATCCCGATCATGCCTATGGCGGCATTCAAGGCTGCTCGGTCTCGCTCGGCATCAGCGACCCGGCCGAGGCGGCGCGCCTGTTCGACGAACTCAAGCAGGACGGCACCGTGCAGATGCCGCTGCAGGAGACGTTCTGGGCGCAGCGCTTCGGCATGCTGGTCGACCGCTTCGGTGCGTCCTGGATGATCAATTGCGCCAAGCCGGTTTGAGCGGCGCTGTCGACCCATCTTAGTACGCGTCCGGGCTTGAGACGGGCAAGGGGCGCGAATCATCGAATGATTCGTTCGCAGCGTTGGCTGTGAACGAAGCGATTTCGGTCGTCTAAAGCGTCCAAACATCTGAAATGGCCGCGCCGCATCGGATCGAATCGTTAGCTCTCGCCGCGAATCGGCGGATGGCGAAGCGCCGCTGACCGTGTGCCGACGAGCAGGGGCAACGCGTTCTCGGATTGTGACTGCAGTTCACGCGGCGCAGCCGAAGGCAGCCGCGAATGCGCTCTTGCTCGTATGTGCGTACGAGTTATAGCGGGCAAGGGGATATCGCCAGCACGGTGTGTGCTGGCTGATTTCCCTCCTTTCTCGCGCGCTTGGACGGCGAACGATGTCATCGCCGCTGAGCGGTTCTCCTTGTCGAGTCCATCGGGATCGGACTTCGTTGCGCGGCCGCGCACGAGATTCGTTCTCCAGGCAGGCATCTCGGTTGGCGCAATCGCCAGCGCAAGCTCGTTCTTATCTGGAGGCAGTCAGTACATGCCCGGGAGCGTGCATCAGACCTCGAGCAAGGTGGCGCGCAAGACGACGCAGAGGCGTCGAACTCTTCTGCGCTGCAGTAAATCGATATTGGAGAACCACGATGTCCGCATGCAATTCGAAAGAAGAGGCTCTTCGCAAAGGAGGGGCCGCCTTGGTCATGCTGTACTGTCTGATTCGTGGTTCGGACGAGAGCAAGCCGCTGCCGGCCATTCGCGACGCATTGATCGAGCTGGCAGCTGATCATCAGGTCGCTCTTCAGTTGATGCGTATCTTCGCGTTGGGTCCAACTCTTGGCGCGACGTTCAACGATATTGAATCCGCCGCCAAAGTGACGCTGTTGCAGGCCGAAATTACGCTGCCACTCGCGGAAAACATTGGTCGGGAAACGGGGCTTTCCCTGCGCCAGCCCTGAGCAGACGACGTTTGTATGCGGCATTCTCTTTCAAGCAGGATGCTTGGCACGTTGTTGTCGTGCAATTGGTTTCTGCGGAACGTCGACTACTCCCCAGGCGTCTCCGATGCGCCCTCGAAGGATATCGAGGGCTTTTTTAGCCATCAAACTGTCTGCGATGCTTGGTGAGTCGTCAATCTACGATGCAGCGGAATCCCTCTTCGGAAATCGCGTGACTGGTTGACGGCGAAATCAGCGTCGATGTTGGCGTTGGCGTTCCCCAGGTAAGCGGACCGAACAATCTGATCGTCGTTGTGGTGCTGCCGCCGACATTGGCTCGTTCGAGTTCAACGATCGCATTTTGCGGACGGCTTCGACCGCGGAAACCAGGCGCGGCGGCGCGCGATCGTGTGCCGGCGCGAAAGACACGCTCGTCTCGCGCCGACTTGCACTGGCTGCGCCGTGATGATCTGATCGGCCGCCATGACGCCCGACACCCATCGCACGATCGACGCAGTCTGGCGGATCGAGTCGCCGAGACTGATTGCCGGCCTCGCGCGCATGCTGCGCGATGTCGGCCTGGCCGAGGAATTCGCGCAGGACGCGCTGGTCGCTGCGCTTGAATCCTGGCCGCAGGCGGGCGTGCCGGACAATCCCGGCGCCTGGTTGATGACCACGGCCAAGCACCGCGCGCTCGATCGCCTGCGTCGCAACCAGCTGCTCGAGCGCAAGCACGGCGAACTTGCGCATGAACTCGAAGGCGAGGGCGACCATGTCGCGGCCAGACTCGAATCGGCGCTCGACGATCCGATCGGCGACGACTTGCTGCGGCTGGTCTTCACGGCCTGCCATCCAGTGCTGTCGACCGAGGCGCGTGTCGCGCTGACCTTGCGTCTTCTCGGCGGTCTCAGCACGGACGAGATCGCGCGTGCGTTCCTGGTGCCGGAAGCGACCATTGCGCAGCGCATCGTGCGCGCCAAGCGCACGCTCGCCGATGCGCAGGTGCCATTCGAGGTACCGCGCGGCGATGAACTCGCGGCACGCCTCGCTTCCGTGCTCGAAGTCATCTATCTGATCTTCAATGAAGGCTATGCCGCGACCGCCGGCGAAGAATGGCTGCGCCCGGCCTTGTGCGAGGACGCATTGCGGCTCGGCCGCATTCTCGCTGAGCTCGCACCGAGCGAACCGGAAGTGCACGGTCTGGTCGCGTTGATGGAAATCCAGGCCTCGCGCATGCATGCGCGCGTCGGTCCGGGTGGCGAGCCGGTGTTGTTGCTCGAACAGAACCGGGCACGCTGGGACCGCCTGCTGATCCGCCGCGGTCTCACCGCGCTCGCGCGTGCCGAGCGGCTGGGTGGCGCGCTTGGCCGATACGCACTGCAAGCGGCCATCGCAGCCTGCCATGCGCGTGCGCTGACCGCCGCCGACACCGACTGGGCGCGCATCGCCGCGTTGTATGCGCAGCTTGCCGCATTGACGCCGTCACCGATCGTCGAGCTGAATCGCGCTGTCGCCATCACGATGGCGGTCGGGCCGCAGGCCGGTCTCGATCTCGTCGACACGCTGGTGGCCGAACCTTCGTTGAAGAGCTATCACCTGCTGCCGAGTGTGCGCGGCGACTTTCTAAGGCGGCTCGGTCGTTTCGACGAAGCGTGTGACGAGTTCGAACGCGCGGCCGGGTTGACGCGCAACGAGCGTGAGCGCGTCCTGCTGCTCGAACGGGCACGCGCGTGCAGGAACAATTCGGCTGCCGGCGCAGCGCCGTGAGCGATGCGAAATGCGCCTGCCTACGCCGGGAATAGCGCGAGGTAGGGTAGCGCTTGCTTCAGCACGTGTACGAACGATGGGCGCAGCAGCAGTCGATCGAAATACGCGGCGAGAATGGTGCTGCGCAAGATACTCGATGATGATGGTCGATTCCGGAATGGTGGCTGCGCGCGTTTCGTCGCGCAGCACCGGGAAGCGGCCGATCGGCCATGCCTTCAGGAAATCCGCACGCGAAGCCCGCATCGCCGCGATCGGCGATACGGGTTTCGAATGGCGTGTCGTTCTCCTGCGGCGCGATCAGCACCCTCATGCGGAACGAGGCGAGCGGATGCCTCTAGAGCCCGAGCGATAGGCTGGGCACTCCGCGTTGGCGCGTGTTATTCGGCCTGCAATGCTTCGACCTGGATGCGCAGCGTCACGTCCATTTTGAAGCCGTACTTCTTGCCGGCGTCGATGCCGAACTGCGCACGATCGAACGTGGCGAGCGCATCGGCGCCACAGACTTCGCGCTTCAGCATCGGATGCTGTGCGCATTTGAACGACTCGATCTTCAGCTCGACCGGCTTGCTCACGCCGTGCAAGGTCAGCTCACCGACCACACGCGTTGGTGCACCGTTCTTGAAGCCTTCGAGGCGGCCCTTGTAGCTTGCCTGCGGGAATTTGGCGACGTCGAGCAGTTCGTCGCTCTTCGCCTTCTCGTTCATCTTGGCGTGGCCGTAGTCGACACTCGCCGCATCGACCGTGATGTCGACGTGGCCTTTGCCGGCTGCCTTGTCGAGCACGATGGTGCCCGAGGTCTTGTCGAACTTGCCGCGCCAGACCGAGAGGCCACCCATATGGTCCGCTTCGAAGCTCGGGTAGGTATGGTCGGGATCGATGTTGTAGGTAACCGGTGCTGCGCAGGCGGCGCCGCAGACAGCCAGTGTGGAAACGGCAAGCAGGGTTTTCGTTGCAAGGGTATTGCTGAGCATCGTGGGTACCTCGGTGGGGAAGGGAGCATTCACGCCGGGATCGCACCCGCACGTCAAGCCATAGGCGCATGCGACGCTGCGCATGCGACGCCTGCGCGTCATGTCGTCGCCGCGGCGGCTTCGTTTGTCGTTTCACGCAACAGCAAAGCCGCCAGTACGGCCGCCAATCCGGCGAAGCAGGCGCCGACGAAGAACGCGGCATGGTAGCCGCCATTCAATGCGGCAAGCGGATTCGCCGCTGCGGCACGCAGGCCCTCGGCGCGGAAGTTCGCCAGGCTCGCAAGCACCGCGAGTCCGAGCGCGCCACCCATCATGAAGGACGTGTTGACCAGGCCCGAGGCGAGGCCGGACTCGCTCGGTTCGACATCGCCCATCGCCGCCAGCAGCATCGGATTGAACGCGATGCCGGCACCGAGGCCGAGCAGCAGCATGCCGGGCAGCACATCGACGAGGAAGTGGCCGTCGATCGGCGTGCGTGCGAACCAGGCGAGGCCACACGCAGCGAACAACAGGCCCGCCACCAGCGGCAGGCGCAGGCCGAAACGCATCACCAGCCTGGCCGAGATGCCGAGCGAGAAGGCGGCCATGATCAGGTTCGCCGGCAGGAATGCGAGGCCGACCTGCATCGGGTCGTAGCCGAGCACCTGTTGCAGATACAGCGCCGACAGGAAGAACCAGGCGAACATTGCCGCCGCCCACAGCACGCCGACCGTATTTGCGGTGGCGAGGTTGCGCAGGCGCAGCAGGCCGAGCGGTACCAGCGGCAACTTCACACGCGCTTCGATGATCACGAAGGCGATCAGCAGCGCCAGCGCGACGGCGAGCAAGCCGAGCGTAGGCACCGAGATCCAGCCGGCCTCGTTGCCATTGACGATCGCGTAGACCGCAAGCATCAGCGACGCGGTGATGGTGATCGCGCCGGCGATATCGAGATGGCGCTCGCCGATGGCATTGCGTGCCCCAGGCAATACGAGCAGGGACAGCGCGAACACCGCCACGCCGACCGGCAGATTGACCAGGAAGATCCAATGCCAATCGAGCGCGCCGGTCAGGAATCCACCGAGCAGCACGCCGATACTGCCGCCGCCGGCGCAGACGAAACCGTACACGCCCATCGCCTTCGCGCGCTCGGCCGGCTCGGTGAACAGGTTCATCATGAGCGACAGCGACACCGCATTGACGACCGCGCCGCCGAGCCCCTGGATGCCGCGCGCTGTGACGAGCACGCCGCGCGTCGTGGCAAGGCCGCAGGCGAGCGAGGCGAGCGTGAACAGCACGATGCCGAACAGGAAGATGCGCCGATGCCCGAACAGATCGCCGAGGCGCCCGCCGAGCAGCAGAAAGCCGCCGAAGGTCAACAGGTAGGCATTCACGACCCAGGCCAGGGTCGCCTCGCTGAAACCGAGATCGTTGCGGATCGATGGCAGCGCCACGTTCACGATGGTGGTGTCGAGCACGATCATCAGCGTGCCGAGGCAGAGCACGCCGAGCGCGATCCAGCGCTGCCTGCCGTGCAGGGTGGCGCTGGACGTCGGATGGGGGTCGGCATTCAACATACTGAATTCCTGATGGTTGGTGAGGTGCGGCCGTATGCGCGAGAACGCAGGATGGACGCGGATTCGCGGCTCTTGGTTTCACGACGAACGAGCAGGCGGCAAATCGACAGGTGCATCGAGGCGATTGAACTCCGCCGCACGCGCGCCATGTCTACAATGCCCGGCTGGTGCATCGTCCACGCTCGTCTCACGAAAGGGAATATCCATGCAAGCTGCCACTCAGCCGCGGGAAGCCGGCGCGCCCACGCCGATTGTTACCGTAAGCGGCCTCGGCAAGACCTACAAAAGCGGCTTCCAGGCGTTGAAGAACGTCGACTTGACGATCCGTCGCGGCGAAATCTTTGCATTGCTCGGGCCGAATGGCGCCGGCAAGACGACCTTGATCAGCATCATCTGCGGCATCGTGCGCGCCAGCGAAGGCAGCGTGATCGCCGACGGCCACGACATCGTGCGCGACTATCGCGCGGCCCGCGCGAAAATCGGCCTGGTGCCGCAGGAACTGCATACCGACGCGTTCGAGACCGTGTGGGCGACCGTGAAGTTCAGCCGCGGCCTGTTCGGCAAGGCGCCGGATCCGGCCTATCTGGAAAAGGTGCTGCGCGATCTTTCACTGTGGGACAAGAAGGACAGCAAGATCATGGCGCTGTCCGGTGGCATGAAGCGTCGCGTGCTGATCGCCAAGGCGCTCGCGCACGAGCCGCAGATTCTGTTCCTCGACGAGCCGACCGCCGGTGTAGACGTCGAGCTGCGCCACGACATGTGGCAGATGGTGCGTGCGCTGCGCGAGCGCGGCGTCACTATCATACTGACCACGCACTACATCGAAGAAGCTGAGGAGATGGCCGACCGCATCGGCGTGATACGAAAGGGCGAGTTGATCCTGGTCGAGGACAAGGTCGTGCTGATGCGCAAGCTGGGCAAGAAGCAGCTGACCCTGCAGTTGCAGTGTCCGTTGGCGCAGATTCCGGCGGAACTCGGCGCGCTGCCACTGGAGCTGTCCGCCGACGGCCTCGCGCTGATCTACACGTTCGACACGCAGGGCGAAGAGACCGGTATCGCCGGGCTGCTGCGCCGCCTCGGCGAGCACGGCATCGACTTCAAGGATCTGCATTCGAGCGAGAGCTCGCTGGAGGACATCTTCGTCGGCCTGCTGCGCTCGGATGCGGGGAGGGTGGCGGCATGAACACGACCGCGATCCGCGCCATCTACCGCTTCGAAATGGCACGCACGTTCCGCACGCTGATGCAGAGCATCGCCTCTCCGGTGCTGTCGACCTCGTTGTACTTCGTCGTGTTCGGCGCAGCGATCGGTTCGCGCATGGGCGCCGTCGACGGCATCAGCTACGGCGCCTTCATCATTCCCGGTTTGATCATGCTGTCGCTGCTCAACGAGAGCATCTCGAACGCCGCGTTCGGCATCTACCTGCCGAAATGGTCGGGCACGATCTATGAGCTGCTGTCGGCGCCGGTGTCCTTCATCGAGGTGCTGATCGGCTATGTCGGCGCGGCCGCGACGAAGTCGATGATGCTCGGCTTGCTGATCCTGGTCACCGCGCGCGTGTTCGTGCCATACGAAATCGCGCATCCGCTGTGGATGGTCGGGTTCCTGCTGCTGACCGCAGTCACCTTCAGTCTGTTTGGCTTCATCATCGGCATTTGGGCCGACGATTTCCAGAAACTGCAGGTGATCCCGCTGATGGTCGTCACGCCGCTGACCTTCCTCGGCGGCGCCTTCTATTCGATCGGCATGCTGCCGCCAATCTGGCAGAAGATCGCCTTGCTCAACCCGGTCTTGTACTTGATCAGTGGCTTTCGCTGGAGCTTCTACGGCGTCGCCGACGTCAACATCGTGCTCAGCCTCGGCGCGACGATCGGTTTCCTGCTGCTCTGTCTCGCGGTCGTGTGGTGGATCTTCCGAACCGGCTACAAGCTGAAAAGCTGATAACAACGAAAGCCCTCTCCCCCGGCAGCTTTTTGTCCGGGGGGAGTCTGGTAAGTGGCAAGGGGTCGGTTTGGCGCGGAAGCTGATCGCCTCGCGGCTCTCTTAACGACGGTTTTTGTATCGTCGGCGAAATTACTTGTGCGCGGAGTCGAACCCGCGACGCCGCGCCGCGTCCGACGCGTGCGCTTGTGAAATGATCCTGACCGTCCATTCCGCCGAGCTTTCACGATGTATTTGCAATGCTTGCCTGCCGTCCTGTTCGGGGTGATGGCCGCGTCTGCTGCCGCAGCGACGAGACACGTCGGGCCCGGCCAGACGTACGCGACGCCGTGCGCTGCGATCGCCGCGGCCGCGGCCGGCGACACGATCCAGATCGATGCATCCGGCCAGTACGACGGCGATGTCTGCGCATGGTCGACCAACGGGCTCACCCTGCTCGGCGTCAACGGCCGGCCGCATATCGATGCCGCCGGACAGAACGCACAAGGCAAAGCGATCTGGGTCATTGGCGGCAACGACACGACCGTCGACAACATCGAACTCTCGGGCTGCCACGTACCGGATGCGAACGGCGCGGGCATCCGCCAGGAGGGCGTGAACCTGACGGTGCGGCATGCCTATTTCCATGACAACGAGGACGGTATCCTCGCCGGCGACAAAACCGGCAGCACGATCACGATCGAATACAGCGAGTTTGCGCACAACGGCGCTGGTGACGGTTACTCGCACAACCTCTACATCAACCACGTCGACAAACTCGTGTTCCGCTACAACTGGTCGCATGGCGCGGTGGTCGGGCATCTGCTGAAAACGCGCGCGCTCGAAAACCAGATTCTCTACAACCGCCTGACCGGCGAGAGCGGCGGCAGCGAAAGCTACGAAATCAATCTGCCGAGCGGCGGCTTGTCATTCGTCATCGGCAACCTGATCGAGCAGCCTGCGACGACACAGAATCCGGCGATGCTCGACTACCTCAGCGAACCCGGCTCCGGCCAGAATGCCGACGACCGCTTGTTCGTCGTCAACAACACCTTCGTCAACGATCGCGGCAGCGGCACGTTCCTGCAGATCGGTGCATCGACCACAACGCCAGTCGTCGCGCGCAACAATATTTTCTTCGGCGGTGGCACGCCGACTACGCAGGCGAACGCCGTGCTCGACCACAACTACAGCGGCAGCGACGCGTTGTTCGTCGATGCAGCTGACTACGACTATCGCCTGCTGGGTGGTTCGCCGGTGATCGATGCCGGCGTCGATCCCGGCAGCGGCGCCGGACAGTCGCTGCTGCCGGCCGATGTCTATGTGCATGCCGCCGCAGGCGCGACGCGTGCCGTGGTCGGCACGATCGACATCGGTGCGTACGAGTGGACGGGCGACGCGATCTTCGCCGACGGCTTCGACGGTTAGATCGACGCGGCGAGTTCGCGCGTCAGCGCAGCCGCGGAGATCGCGCGACAGCCGCTCACATTCTGGCCGGCCCACAGTGGTGAGAAATCGCCGCTGCCAGCCCTTTCGGCGGCCGCACGTAGCGGCGTGATCGCACCTGCAGCGAGCGGAAACTCCGGCGCCGCGGTGCTGAGCGGGCCGAGTTCGCGCATTGCGCGATTGACGATGCCGCGCGCCGCACGGCCGCTGAATACGTTCGTCAACCCGGTGTGCCGGCTGGCGTCACTCTTCAGGGCAATGCGATGCACCTCGCTCGTCGACGCTTCGGGACAGAGCAGGTAGGCCGTGCCGATCTGCGCGCCGGCAGCGCCGAGCGCCAGTGCCGCAGCGACACCTTCGGCGTCGGCTATGCCGCCTGCCGCGATTACCGGCACCCGCACGGCGCGAACGATTTGTGGCAGTAGCGCGAATGTGCCGGCTTGCAGGGTCAGATCGTGCGACAGGAAATGTCCGCGGTGGCCGCCAGCTTCGAGTCCCTGCGCGATGATCGCGTCGACGCCACGCGCTTCGAGCCAGCGCGCTTCGTCGACGGTCGTCGCCGAAGCGAGGATCTTCGAACCCCAGCCGCGCGCGCGCGCGAGCAGGTCGGGCGCAGGCAGGCCGAAGTGGAAGCTAACGACCGGCGGCTTGAATTCTTCGAGCAGATCCGCCATCGCGGCATCGAATGGCCTGCGCATCGGCGCTTGCGGAAGCGCGTCGATATCCACACCGAGTTCGCGATAGTACGGCGCCAGCAGCGCGCGCCACGCGCTCTCGCGGACGGCATCGAAGATCGGTGGCACGTGACAGAAGAAGTTCGCATTGTAGGGTTGGCGCGACTTCGTGGCGATCGCGCCGAGTTCGCTGCGCAGCGCGTCGGGCGAAAGCGTCGCGCACGCCAGTGAGCCGAGACCGCCGGTTTCGCATACGGCGATCGCGAGCGCGCTGCCTTGTATGCCTGCCATGGGCGCCTGAATCACGGGGAGGTCGATGCCTAGTAGCTCCTGCAACTTCACCGCGATTTCCTCCGATGCCGCGAAAAATGGGTGTCCTCTCCCGCGCCTGTCGCAGGAGGTAACCCTTGCCCCTCACCCCAGCCCTCTGCCCCAATGGTGAAGCCGTTGGGGGAGAGGGAGTTTTTCAAGCGCCATGCAATGCCGCATCCACGATCCCTTGCGCCTCGCGCAGCAAATCGGCCAGGTGGGCTTCGCTCTTGAAGCTCTCCGCATAGATCTTGTAGATGTCCTCGGTACCGGATGGCCGTGCGGCGAACCAGCCGCTCGCAGCGATCACCTTGATGCCGCCAATCGGTGCGTCGTTGCCGGGCGCGCGATCGATCACGGCTTGGATTGTTTCGCCGGCGAGCTGTGCGGATTTCACTTGCGTCGGCGATAGCTTCGACAGCTTGTACTTCTGTTCACGCGTCGCCGGTGCATCGACGCGCTCGGCATACGAGCGGCCGAGATCATCCGCGATCTGCGCATGGAGTTCGCCCGGATCGCGCCCACCACGCGCCGTCATCTCCGCAGACAGCAGGGCCGCTGCAATGCCGTCCTTGTCGGTCGACCAGACGCTGCCATCGCGGCGCAGGAACGAGGCGCCGGCGCTTTCCTCGCCACCGAAGCCGAGCGAGCCGTCGAGCAGGCCGTCGACGAACCACTTGAATCCGACCGGGGTCTCCAGCAAGCGCCGGCCGAGCCGTTGCGCGACGCGATCGATCAAGGCGCTGCTGACGACGGTCTTGCCGATCGCGGCGTCAGCATTCCACTCGGGCCGATGCCGAAACAGATAGTCGATCATCACGGCGAGGTAGTGATTGGGCAACAGCAGTCCGACACTCTTCGTGACGATGCCGTGGCGATCGTGATCGGTGTCGCAGGCGAACGCGACGTCGTACCGATCCTTGAGTCCGATCAGGCGACGCATTGCGTACTTCGACGACGGATCCATGCGGATGCGGCCGTCCCAGTCCAGCGTCATGAAGGAGAAGGTCGGATCGACCTGTTCGCTGATCACGTCGAGCTGGATGCGGTGGCGGTCGGCGATGCGCGCCCAGTAGTGCACGCCGGCGCCGCCGAGCGGGTCGACCGCGATGTGCGGCGCGGCTGCACGGATCGCGTCGAAGTCGATGACGTTGCCGAGGTCGTCGACATAGCCGCCGAGAAAATCATGCGCATGCGTGGTTGCCGCGTTGCGCGCCTGCGCAAACGGCACGCGGCGGACGGCGGCAAGTCCGCTCGCCAGCAGTGCATTTGCACGTGTTTCGATCGCGGTGGTCAGGCGGGTATCGGCGGGGCCGCCATTCGGCGGGTTGTACTTGAAGCCGCCATCGCCGGGCGGGTTGTGCGACGGCGTCACGACGATGCCGTCGGCGAGGCCGCGCTTGCGGCCGCGGTTGTGCACGAGGATCGCCTGCGAGATCGCCGGCGTCGGCGTGTATTCGCCGCCCGCGGCCATCATCGTCTCGACGCCATTCGCAGCGAGTACCTCGAGCGCGCTCTCGAAGGCCGGCACCGACAACGCATGCGTGTCGATGCCGATGAACAGCGGTCCGTCGATGCCCTGCGCGCGACGCGATTCGCAGATCGCCTGGGTGATCGCGAGCACGTGGTTTTCGTTGAAGCTTGCATCGAACGACGAACCGCGATGGCCCGAGGTGCCAAACGCGACCCGTTGCGCGACGACGGACGCGTCCGGTCTGCGCTGGTAATAGGCATCGACCAGCGCAGCGATGTCGACCAGCGGCGCTTCGGTTGCCGCGTGCCCGGCCAGCGGATTCACGTTCTCGCTCATGTTGCGTGCGCCCGCCGCGCGCGGTAGCGCCGGATCAGCGCATTGGTCGAGCTGTCGTGTGCGAGTTGCGGTTCGTCCCTGCTCGTCAGTTCCGCTGCGGTCTGCTTCGCCAGCGCCTTGCCGAGTTCGACACCCCACTGGTCGAACGAATCGATGTTCCAAATCGTGCCTTGCACGAACACGCTGTGCTCGTACAGCGCAACCAGCGCGCCGAGCGTGTGTGGCGTAAGCCGCTGTCCAAGGATCGTGTTGCTCGGACGGTTGCCCTCGAACACGCGATGCGGCACCAGAGCCTCGGGTGTGCCTTCCTTGCGCACCTCGTCGGCAGTCTTGCCGAATGCGAGCGCCTCGCTCTGCGCGAACAGGTTGGCGATCAGCAAGTCGTGCTGATCGCCGAGCGGCGCCAGTGCCTCGCAGAAACCGATGAAATCGCAGGCGATCAGGCGCGTGCCCTGGTGGATCAACTGGTAAAACGAATGCTGGCCGTTGGTGCCGTGTTCGCCCCAGTAGACCGGACCGGTAGCGTAGTCGACATGCGTACCGTCGAGCGTCACATGCTTGCCGTTGCTCTCCATCGTCAGCTGTTGCAGGTACGCCGGAAAGCGCTTCAGGTACTGCTCGTAAGGCAGCACCGCGACGGTCTCGGCGCCGAGGAAGTTCGTATTCCAGATGCCGAGCAGACCGAGCAGCACCGGCAGGTTGTGTTCGAACGGTGCGCTGTGGAAGTGTTCGTCGATCGCGCGGAAGCCGGCCAGCAGGTCGCGGAAGCCGTCAGCGCCGATCGCCAGCAGGGTCGACAGACCGATCGCCGAGTCCATTGAATAGCGCCCACCGACCCAGTCCCAGAAACCGAACATGTTTGCCGTATCGATGCCGAACTTGGCGACCTCGGCGGCGTTGGTCGAGACCGCCACGAAGTGCTTCGCGACCGCCGCCGCGTCGCCATCGAGCGCGGCCAGTGTCCAGGCGCGCGCGGCGTGCGCATTGGTCAGTGTCTCCAGCGTGGTGAAGGTTTTCGAGCAGACGATGAACAGCGTCTCGGCGGCATCGAGATCGCGCGTCGCCTCGACGAAATCGATGCCGTCGACATTCGAGACGAAGCGGAACTGCATATCGCGCCGGCTGTAGTGACGCAACGCCTCGTACGCCATGACCGGGCCGAGATCGGAGCCGCCGATGCCGATATTGACGATGTTGCGAATCCGCTGTCCGCTATGGCCCTTCCATTCGCCGCTGCGCACGCATTCGGCAAACGCCGCCATGCGATCGAGCACCGCGTGTACGTCCGCGACCACGTCGGTGCCGTCGACCTCGATGATCGCGTCAGCGGGCGCGCGCAGCGCGACATGCAGCACGGCGCGGTGTTCGGTCGTGTTGATGCGCTCGCCGCCGAACATCGCGGCAATGCGCTGGGGCAACTGCACGGCATCGGCAAGTTCGCGCAGCAGGCGCAGCGTCTGTGCATCGACGCGCTGCTTGGAATAATCGAGATAGAGCCCTGCCGCTTCGGCGACGAAGCGCTCGCCGCGGTCGGGATCGGCGGCAAACAAGTCGCGCAGATGTGCCACGCGCTGAAACTCGGCGTGCGCCACCAGCGCGAGCCACTCGGGCCGTGAGGTCAATCCGACGGTCGCCGTCGAAGCGCCACTCATCGTGCCGTCGCCTGCGCGCCATCTCCAAGCTTCGCACTCTTGTCGGCAATCC
Organism: Dokdonella sp.; assembly: GCA_040005635.1. Lineage (GTDB taxonomy): Bacteria > Pseudomonadota > Gammaproteobacteria > Xanthomonadales > Rhodanobacteraceae > Dokdonella_A. Next base: position 31,285 of record JBDTYM010000008.1, read on the forward strand.
GTTTCATCAGCTCCTGCCAGGATTTCACGAATGCCTGTGCACCTTCGTACTGCAAGCGTGTCGCCAGCGCGTCGACGTCGATGCCGGCCTGCGCGAATGCGGCCAGCACGGCTTCGGCATCGCCGCCGTCCGCCGCCATCGCACCCTTGATCTCGCCATGATCGGCGAGCGCGAGCAAGGTCTTCTCCGGCATCGTGTCGATCGTCTCCGGCGCAGCAAACGCTTCCACGTACAAGGTATCCGACGCGTTCGGATCCTTCACGCCGGTGCTCGCCCACAGCAGCCGTTGCGCGCGTGCGCCGGCCGCGCTGAGCCGGGTCCAGCGCGACGATGCGAGCAGGTCGCAATAGGCGCGATAGGTGCGTCGGCCGATCGCGATGCCGAGGCGGTTGCGCAAATCCTGCGGTACCAACTCGGCGACGGCGCGGTCCCAGCGGCTGATGAACAACGAAGCGACCGAGGTGATCTTCGGATCGAGGCCGGCCGCGATGCGCCGTTCGATTCCGCGCAGATAGGCTTCGGCCGCAGCGAGATAGTGCTCGCGCGAAAACAGCAGGGTCACGTTGATCGGCACGCCGGCGAAGATCGCTTCCTCGATCGCGGCGACACCGGCAACGGTGCCGGGAATCTTGACGAACAGGTTCGGCCGATCGGCTTGCGCATGGATCGCCTTGGCCGCCTCGATGGTGCCGGCGCTGTCATCGGCGAGCAGCGGCGACACCTCCATCGAGACCCAGCCGTCCTCACCGTGGCTGGCCTCGAAGATCGGCCGGAACAGATCGGCGGCGCGGCGCAGATCCTCCAGCGCGAGTTCGGTGAACAGCGCCTCGCCCGTCTTGCCGGCGCGTGCTTTCTCGGCGATGCCGCTGTCATAGGCCGAGGTCTTGCCGATCGCCTCGTCGAAGATGGTCGGATTCGACGTCAGGCCGGTCACCGACAGCTCGTCGATGTAGCGCTGCAGCGTGCCGTCGTCGAGGATTTCGCGCGTGATGTTGTCGAGCCACAGACTCTGGCCGAGTTCGTGCAGTTGGCGGGTCGGTTTCATGCAGTCTCCGGGTAGCAATGGCGCAATGTCATTCCGCGAAAATCGGAGCGGGCAGGGCGATGGCGCAGTGTACGGGACTGCGCGACGTCGCCGCCGCGGGCTCCGTACCGTGCTAAGGCTTGCTTAAGCATTGCCCTCGAGCATCGCCGTCACCGCGCCGGCGGCAAGACGCAGGAGACCGCTGAGAGTGAACGTACCGCGCGAAGCGCCGCGAGGCTCGCACTGGTGGTGGCTGATCGCTATCGTGCTCGCCTATGCCTGCGCATTCCAGGGTTCGCGGCCGATCTATTCACCGGACGAAGGCCGCTACACGATCGTCGCGCTGAATATGCTCGACAGTGGCGACTGGACTCGACCGATGCTGCATCCGGAAGTCGAGCACTGGTCGAAGCCGCCCCTGACCTATTGGGCGGTCGCGGCCAGCATGGGTGTATTCGGCCGCAACGAATTTGCCGCGCGCCTGCCGAATGCGCTCGCGTTTGCCGGCACATTGTTCCTTCTGTTGTGGATCGGCCGTCGCTTCACGCCGCAGCGTGCGTGGTTGCCGGCACTGGTGTACGCGACCTTCGTGTTTCCGTCGGTGGCTGCGAATATCGTGACCACCGACACCTTGCTCGCGCTGTGGGAGACCTTGCAGCTGGCCGCATTCGTGTGGCTGTGGTGGGCGGCCGATGCGCGTGCCGAGCGCCATGCACGCCTGCTGCTCTGGTTGGCCGCCGCGCTTGCGTTCATGACGAAGGGGCCGCCGGGTTTGTTGATTCTGGCCGGCTGCGTCGCGTTCGCGATATGGGAAGGGCGTTGGCGCGGCTTCGCGCGCGTGTGTCGCTGGGACGGCCTGCTGCTTTTTCTGGTCGTCGGCGGCGCCTGGTATGTCGATGTGGCCATCCGCGAACCGCAGGTGCTGCGTTATTTTCTGGTCGAGGAAGTCGTCAACCGCGTCGCCAGCGACAAGATGCATCGCCACGAAGCCTGGTACGGCGGTTTCAAGGTCTACCTGCCGACGCTGCTCGTCGGCAGCCTGCCCTGGTTACCCTTGTTCACCTGGTTCGTCTGGCGCACACGTCGCCAGGGGGCGCCGTTGATCGGCAATCGCCGCGCGCTGCGCCTGCTGCTGTGCTGCATCGTGTTGCCATTGACGGTCTTCATGCTCGCGCGTTCGCGCCTGCCTTTGTATCTGCTGCCGCTGTTCGCGCCGCTGGCCGTGCTGACCGCTCTCGCGCTACAGCCGCTGCGCTTCGAGGCAGGCTGGTCGCGCACATTGCTCGCGCTGTGGTGCCTGCTGATCGTCGGCGCGCGCGTCGTGCCGGCGCATCTGGAAGTCGCCGAGGACGACCGGCGGCTGGCCGAGGCGATGCTGCGCGAACTGCCGCTGCCGCCCCATGGCGTGCTGTTCGTCGAGACGGCGCCGCGCTTTGGCCTGCGCCTCTATCTTGGGAGCTCGATCGAACGGCTCACGCTGCCGGAGCGGGAAGCGTTGCCGCAAAGCGAGAGCATCGAAAGCGAAATGGGAGAAACCAGTGAAGGCTGCCGCGTGCTGCTGATGAATCCCGCCGACATTGCCTCGACGCAGGAAGCGCTCGTCGCGGCCCATGTGCGCTATCAGCGCCTCGCCGATGTGCGCGGCTACGCGATGTTCGTCGAGATCGCCGCTGATTGCGCCGCGTATGCGACGCTCTGAGCGGGCAGTTCGCGCGGCTTCACGATGTTTGCTTGAAATCAGCGACCTTCTTCGCTATGCGCTCGCGCAAGGCGCGCAGCCCTTGTTGCGCCAGTTCACGCAGAACGCGACGGTCGGCATCGGCGAACGCCGAACGCTTGCCGCAATGGGCAAGGATCAAGGCGAAGTCCTGCGCCTCACCGAGCACGATCGCGAGACGCTTGCCGTGGTGCTGCATCGGCGCGTGCGCGCCAACCTTGTCGCCGAGCGCGCGCTGTTGTTGCGACCAGCGTCGCGCGCGGCGGCGCCAGCGATGCCAGTCCTCGTCACGCGTGCTGGCGAGCGCGCGTGCGCCGGCTGCGTCGAGATCGAGCAGGCTGCGCGTCAGCGCGGCGTCGACGTCGGTCCGCTGCACGAGGTTCCATGGCAGTGCCGGCAGCGCCGCCTGCAAGGTGGCCAGCAAGGCACGCTTGTCGGTCAGCATCGGATCTTCGAGCAGCGCCGTGCGTGCGCGCGCGGCGCGCTGCGCCGCCGCGGTCCGGCGCAGGCGGCGCAATACCACGAGCGCGTCTGAAGCTGTCGTCTTTTCGAGCAGGCCATCCAGCGCGACGACGAATGCGTGCGCATCGCGCAGTTTCGACAGACTGCGGTTCATGCGGCCGAGTTCGCGATCGACCAGGACGGCGCCGGAGCCGAGCTGCGGCATGCCGAGCGCCAGCGTCGCGCGCGTGCGCCGGATCGACTTGCGTGCCTGATGCACGCCAGTGTGCAGGCGCGCGCCGCGCCAGCTGAGGCAGCCGATCGCGCGTGCGAGTTCAGCAGCGGCGTAGTCGAACAGCACATAGCCCGGCTTCGCCGGGGCCTCGGTGTCGGCATCGAGTTCCGCCTGCTCACTGTCCATAGCGTTCGGTCCGGATGAGGGGGGCTGCAAGCCCGCTGTGGAGTAGGGCGTTCGTCGCTGTCTCGACGAACGGATTGGACCCGCAGACGAAGACATGTCGCGCGCCGCCGTCGATGCGGGCGAGCGTCTCGTCCAGCATAGCCGCATCCACGCGGCGCGCGTAATCGCGCTCGCGTCGCGCCGGTTCGCGTGTCAGCGCGAACACGAGTTCGAGGCCATCATGGCGATCGTGCAGGGCGAGCAATTCGTCGCGGAAGATCAGTTCGTCCCAGCTGCGCGCGGAATACAGCAACAGGGTTGGCAGTGTCGCCGAGTGCGAGGCGCGTTCGCGCAGCATGCTCATCAGCGGGACGATGCCGGAACCGCCGCCGAGCAGCAGCAACGGTCCGCCGTCCTGCACCGACCAGACAAAATGGCCGCCGATCGGGCCGCGCAGCTCGATGCGGTCGCCGACCAGTGCGACGTCGTGGAAGAACGGCGACACTTCGCCGTCGTCGAGCCGCTCGATCGCCAGCTCGATCACGCCGGCGGTCGCGGGCGCCGAGGCGATCGAATAACTTCGCTGTGCCTGATAGCCGTCCGGCGCGGTCAGCCGTACATCGACGTGCTGGCCGGCGTGAAACTCAAACGGCTGTGCAAGATCGAACAGGAAACTCTTCACGCGCGAGGTCTGCGCCGCGATCGCGCCGATCGTTGCCGTCTGCCAGAGCAGTTTCGGCGTCGCGCTCGCAACGGGCGGATTTTCAGTCACCACTGAAGCGCTGCTCGCGCCAGGGATCGCCGACCATGTGATAACCGCGCAGTTCCCAGAAACCCGCCTCGTCGCGCTGGGTGAACTGTAGCGCATTGACCCATTTGGCAGATTTCCAGAAATATAGATGTGGAACAAGCAGGCGCGCCGGGCCGCCGTGCTCGGCCGCGAGCGGGGCGTCGTCGTAGGCGAGCGCGATCATCGCCTTGCCGCCGAGCAGGTCGGCGGTCGGTACGTTGGTCGAGTAGCCGTCGAACGAGTGGGCCAGCGTGTAGCCGGTCGGCGCCTCCACGCCCGCTGCGGCGAGCAGGTCGTCGATGCTGACGCCGCGCCAATGCGTGTCGAGCTTCGACCATTTCGTCACGCAATGGATGTCGCGGGTCAGTGTCGTTTGTGGCAGGGCATTGAACTCCGCCCAACTCCAGCGTGCGATCGGTTTCGGACCGGCTTTCAGCGTGAACGTCCAGTCGGACGTACCGACCGTCGGCGTCGGGCCGGCCGACAGCACCGGGAAGTCGTCGGTCAGGGACTGACCGGGTGGAACGCGTCCTGCACCGACCTGCGGCCGGGGCCGACCGCTGAAACCGCGTGTGGCCATGCGAGCGATCCTCGATGGAGTGACGGCACCGCCGCGCGGGCGATCTGCCGGTGCGCCTAGGTTGCCACGAAAGCGCCGGCCTGACATCCGTTCGCCTGATTTTGACGCTGCCTCGGGCTTGACGCGATATGCCCGCTTGCGCACATGCTTCACGCAAGGCGCCGAAGCGGGAACGCACGCATGCTGCTCTTTGAATCCGTAATCGCCGTGCTGCTCGGCGCGGTCCTGCTGGCCGCGTTGGCGCGGCGCCTCGGCGCGCCTTATCCCACCTTCCTCGCACTCGGCGGCGCCGCGCTCTCGCTGGTACCGGGTGCACCGAACTGGGGCCTGGATCCGAATCTCGTGCTCGCGTTGTTCGTGGCGCCGGTGCTGCTCGATGCGGCGTATGACACTTCGCTGCGCGATCTGAAGGACAACTGGATCGTTATCGCCAACCTCGTCCTGATCGTTGTCGGCCTGACCACCGCCGCGGTCGCGCTGGTCGCGCATGCGCTGGTGCCCGGCATGTCATGGCCGGCCGCGATCGCGCTCGGTGCGATCGTGGCGCCGCCGGATGCCGCGGCGGCGAGCGCTGTGTTGCGCCATGCGAATCTGCCGCAGCGGCTGGTGACGGTCCTCGAGGGCGAGAGCCTGCTCAACGATGCGACGGCATTGCTGATCTATCGCCTGGCGGTGGCGGCCGCCGTCAGCGGCACGTTCTCGCTGGGTCAGGTCGCGCCCGCGCTGGTACTGACCGTGATCGGCAGCCTGCTCGCAGGCTTCCTGCTGGCATGGCCAATCATGTATTTGTTCCGACGCATCCACGACGTGCCGAGTTCGATCATCGTGCAATTCGTCACCACCTTCGCCGTGTGGATTTTCGCCGAACGTATCGGCCTGTCGGGCATCCTCACGATCGTCACCTATGCGATCACGATCGCGCGCAACGGCGCCGGGATGATGCCCGCGCGCATGCGCGTTCCATCGTTCGCGGTGTGGGACACCGTGATCTTCATGTTGAACGTGCTCGCGTTCGTGATGATCGGCTTGCAGATCGGACCGATCTGGACGCGCTTGTCGGCGTCCGCCCGAGTCGACTACGGCGCCGTTGCATTGACGGTGCTGGCGACGGTCATCGTGGTGCGACTGGCCTGGTGCATGAGCTACAACGCCGTCGTACGCTGGCGCATCCGCCGCGTCGGCTTCCATCCGCCGCGGCCGATGCTGCAGCCGACCGTGCAGAGCGGCCTGGTCATCTCTTGGTGCGGCATGCGCGGCATCGTCACCCTGGCCGCGGCGTTTGCACTGCCGCAAGACTTCGCTTATCGCGACCTGATCCTGCTGACGGCATTCTGCGTCGTGTTCGGTACGCTCGTGCTGCAAGGCATCAGCCTGCGTCCATTGCTCAAGCACCTGCGTTTCGACGATGACGCGCCGGTCGAGCGTGAATTCCAGCGCGCGCGCAATGCTGCCTACCGCGCCGCACTGGCAACGCTGGACGGTGAAACGTCACCCGATGCCGAAGCGTTGCGCCACGAATATGCCGCTGCCGCGCAGGATCCGTGTGTGGGCGGCGTGCCGAGATCTGCCGCACAAAGCCCATTGGCGGAGCAACGTCGCCGCGCCATCACCGCTGCTCGCGAGACGACGCACGCGCTGTGGCAGAGCGGCGCCATCGGCGACCAGGCGTTCAGCCGGCTGCAGGAGGAATTTGACTGGGCGGAGCTGAGCATTCCGACGGCTTGAGTGGCGGCGGTGGCCTTCAGGCACTCCGCTTATCCGAAGGCTGGACTGCTCGAGCAGGAGCCACTGAACGCATGCATCGGCAGCGCGGCTGGTGCCGGCTCCGTTGACTCGTCTGGTCAGCTCGGCGTTGCGCCTGCGCCGCCGGATCCAGCGCGAACGCTTCCTCGGCGGGCGCGGCCCCGATGGCGGTCGGACTGCCCTCTTCATTGAATGCGACAGCGGGAATCGTCGTTGGAAATCCTTGCGAACCTGTCGTGGTCAGAGTACACCGCTGACGATCAACGGCTATTCCTGGCGTGGTGGGATCGAAACGGATCTTCGGTGCCGTGCAGAACGTCGATCGTCACGCCACGCGCGAAGATGATGGTTCTGGCGAGATGCGGGTTCGGCCTGCCGTGTTGCCAGCGCCGCAGGCCAAGATCGCGCGGCGGCGGGTGACGCTCTGCGTCCGGGCCATGGAGCGGCCGAAGACCATGCAGCCACCGCGATAGGAAGGTCTGATCCGCCATACCCAGCATCGACCGTCGCCCGCCCTGCTGTTGGCCATCAGCGCATGAGCAGGCGGACATTCTCTTACCCACGCCAAGGAGTCGAAGATGAGAATCCTGAATCTGTTTGCCTCGACATGCCTGATGGCCCTCATGGCCGCATGCACGAGCGGCCCGCGCATTCGTTCCGACTACGATCACTCGGCGAATTTTGCGGCCTATCGGACTTTCGGCTTCAGCTCTCCGCTGGGCACGGACGTCGACGGTTACTCGACCCTGACGACGCAGCGCCTGAAGGCCGCAACGCAACGCGAACTGGAAGCGCGCGGTTATCGCTTCGTTGCGCAGTCGCCCGACTTGCTGGTCAATTTCAGTGGCCGTCTGTCCGACAAGGTGAGGGTCGACCAGACGCCCGTGCCGACGTGGGGCTACTACGGCTATCGTCGTTCGGCGTTCTATGCGCCATGGCCCACCTACGCCTACGAGACGAATGTCGATCAATACACGCAGGGCACGCTCAATGTCGACATCATCGACGCAGCGCACAAGCAGATGGTGTGGGAGGGTGTCGCGGTGGGGCGCGTGACCGACCAGCAGCTCGACAATCCAGGCCCGGCCATCGATGCCGCGGTGACGGATATCTTCAAGGCGTATCCGTTCCGCGCCGCAGCGAAATGAGACGGTCGGGATATGACCTGCTGCGGGCTCGATGAGTCGCGCCGGCATCCGGGCAGGGTCGGCGGCCTGCTGCAGAGGGGTAGCGGCTCCGCGTGCGATGTCATCGGCTCGGACATGTGCGCTGACGCGTGCGGCGCGCATCTGCTCTGACTAAAGTTTGCAATGTGGAAAAACCTCCCATGAGAAATCTTGCCAAAACCGCCCTCGTCAACGTGCTGCTGCCGGCTCTCGCCCATGCCGCAGGCGACTCGGTATCGTTCCCGCACAGTGTGATCGCCAACGAGGAGACGCGAGCGTATGTCTGCCGAGGCGACAAGGAGGTGGCCGTGTCCTACATCAACACGGTGGACGGCGATTCGCTCGCCTATCTGCCGATCGATGGCGTGCATCACGTCTTCGTCACGGTGCTCGCGGGCTCCGGTGCGCGATATGTTTCCGGGCCTTACGTGTGGTGGACCAAGGGCCCGCGCGCGAATCTCACGCGCGCGGACGACGCGGATGCGCCGCCTCTGCTCGCCGACTGCATGGCGGCGCAGCTGCCGAAGCCTGCGCTCATCGAGCATCTGGGCGGCTCCAGGCAATAACGTTCGCGGCGCCAGCAGACCGCATCGCCGATCGGGGAAGTGGACATGTCGATGAGCACATCCACGCTTGCCCCACGTCGTCCATGGCGGCAGGCGATGCGCTACGTGCTTCCGTTCGGTGCATTGATCCTCGCCATGATCGTGCGCGGTACCACCGGCATGCCGATGATGCAGCGCGAATGGGTGGAATTCGCGGTGCCGGCGTTTTCGATCGTGCTATTGCTGCCGACCGTTCTGGTCGCGTTGCGTCATGCGGAGATCGCGGCAACCCGGCTGGGTGAGCCCTTCGGCACGCTGCTGCTGACACTGGCCGTGACGACGATCGAGGTGTCGATCATCGTGTCGATCATGTTGAACGGCGAGAACAATCCCACGCTGGCGCGCGAATCGGTCTTTTCGGTCGTGATGATCATCTGCACCGGCGGCGTGGGACTTTGTCTCACGCTCGGCGCGCTGCGCTTTCGCGAGCAGGAACACAAGCCGCAGGGCACGAACTCGTATCTCGCCGTGCTGATCGCTCTCTCAGTGCTGTCGCTGATCCTGCCGAACTTCACCCTGACGACCTCGCCTGGGAGTTTCTCGGCGGGGCAGCTCGCGTTCGTCAGCGTGCTGTCGGTACTGTTGTATTCGGCCTTCCTCTACATGCAATCGGTGCGGCATCGCGGCGACTTCATCGACACGCTCGCGGCCATGGCACGCGAGGCCTCGCTGCAGTCCTCTGCGCCACTGTGGGCCAGCATCGCCTGCCTGCTGGCGGGTCTGACGGCCGTGGTGCTGCTGGCCGAACGCGTAGCGGCGGGGGCCGAAGCCGGTCTGGCGGCGATTGGCGTGCAACGGCCGGATGCGATCATCGGCGCCTTGATTGCCGCCCTGCTGCTGTTTCCGGAACTGCTTTCCGCGGTCAGGGCCTCGCTGAAAAACCAGCTGCAGCGAAGCATCAACGTTCTGATGGGCTCTGCACTCGCAACCATCGGACTGACGATCCCGGCGGTGGCGGTCGTCTGCCTGATCAGCGGACGCGAACTGACGCTCGGGCTCGTCGCCCGCGACGAGGTCCTGTTGATTCTCGCCTTGACACTCAGCATCGTCAGCTTCGGCACCGGCCGCACCAATGTGCTGTCGGGGCTGGTCCATCTGGTCGTGTTCTTTGCCTATGTGCTGCTGCTGGTGATCCCCTGAGCCGACGAAACCGCGGCAACGTACGGTCCCAGTGGGTCCGCGCTGATCTGCGCCGCGGCACGCGTGCCGTCAGTGCGCGGGGATCGACGCCAGCAGTTCGGACAAGCCAAGCCAGAGGATCTGCACGCCGATGCAGAAGATCACGAACGCGAACAATCTTACGGCGACCTGGGTGCCGACTGCGCCGAGCAGTCGCTCGACATGGACCGCGAAGCGCATGCACAGATAAATGCTCACGGACAACAGGACCAGGGCTGCCGCCACGCCTATCACATGCGCCGGCGAAAGACCGGCGCGCGGCAACCCGGTTCCCAAGGCGACAGCCACCGCGATCGATCCCGGACCCACGGTCAGCGGCAGCGTCAGCGGATAGAACGCCTTCGTGCGCAGCGAAGACGCATGTACGGTTGTCAGTGGTTCGTCGGTATCGTCGACATCCGGAGATTGCAGCAGATTCCAACCGGCCATCGCGATGACGATACCGCCGGCAACGCGCAATACGGGAATGGATATGCCAAAGAAGGACAGGACGTAGGCGCCGACCGACAACGACACCAGCAGGATCACGAAGCTGTTGATCGTGATACGCATTGCCAGGTCCGCACGCTCGGCCTGGGTGGCGTGGGGCACCAGCCCCAGCACGATCAACGCCGAAGCGGGCGGATTGATGATCGGAAACAGGCCGGTGACGATCAGCAAAAACGTGGTGGTGAAGTCCTGCAGCATTCGATCCCCCAATACCGGTTTTCCAGTTTCCACCGGGCTTGCCGTGTGATTGCGCGGTGCCGGCATTATGCGCGGGTCTGTCTCTTCGTCACCGACTGAAGGCGCATCCGACGGAAGATCTGCTGAACCTGTCGTCGCGAAGCCAATGTCGACCGCCAGGGCGCTCTGGCTGCAACGCGTTCAACAGGGCGATGTCAGGCGAAACAGCTTATGCCGGCGATCCTGGGCCGGGCCGGCGCGGCATCGATCCTGGCTGACGTCACGTCAGTCACGCGCAGGGCAAATGTGCAGAAATGGATTTGTTCAGACTTGGCCAGCTAGTTTCCAGACTTGGAGGTGACCCATGACGAGACTCGAACTCGAACAGCTGGCCGGCAATGCATCTCCCATGTTACTGGGATGCCCGCATTGCCGAGCAGATGCGCTGAACTTCCCTCCGCTCCCGCGCGGCGGCGACGCGGTCGAATGCCTCGGCTGCGGTCAGTGCTTCACGTTTGCCGAGGTCGAGAACGCGGCGCTGTATGAGACGCGCCGGATCCTGTCGAGATCGTTCCCGTTTCTGCCGTTCGATCCGCTGTAGACGACTTCAAGGCCCCGGCTGCGGCGGGCCGGCCGCATGCAGCGATGGAATAGCGCAGCGTGTCAACGGAGCGCCGTCGCCGGCCATTCGAAGGCGACGTATTTGCTGTGGCGATGCGCTGATCGCTGACCTGTTCAGCGCCGGATGGATTCGGTTGTTGAACGCGCAGGCTTGCTTTGCCCGCGGCGGTCTAGTCGCCAGGCGCGACGGGTTCAAACGCGCCGACGGCAAACCAGCGGGTTGCCCGATACGAATCCGCGACGATGCCGGCGCCACACGCGATGGCCGAGGAAATCAGGAAGCCGGTCCAATGCGTTCGATCCGGCGGAATGACGAGCAGGCCAGGGCCCCAGACCAACACCGTGATCACGCCGAGCATCACGGCTTCCAGCGTGGCCGCAAGGCGCGGCCACACGGAAAACAACAGGCCGAGGCAGGAAGCGAGACTGCCTGCGCCGGTGAGGTAGGCCCAGCCGAGCGGGAACGGCATCCAGTGCGGGACATAAGCGGCAGTCTCTGCGGCGTATACGAAGTGCGAAAGTCCGATCATTGGCAGCGACGCGACGAAAAGCCAGCGCGCGCAGCGGATGCCATTTGCGCCCACGGCGAATTTCAGATGTCGGCGCTCCCCGGAACCTGCATCGACCGCGAACAGGGTCCAGCCGCCCGCGAGCATCACGGCAATCTCGCCGAAGCCCAGCCAGGTGGCCTCGATCTGCGGCCCCCGCAATACGACAGGAAGTTTGAGTAGTACCACCCACAACAGCAGGAACGCGAACAGCACGCGGGTCGCAAGGACGGTCGTCCGCTGCAGCAGCAAGCCGATGCCCGCGAGGAGCTCAATGACGGCGCAGGCGTAGGCGAAGTACTCACGCCCCGGCAGACTCTCGATCGGAATGCGCTGCCAGACCAAGGCGAAGTCGCCGTAGATGAGGCCAAGGACGCCGAGACCGATCATGGTCGCTGCGAAGAGTTGCCTGCTCATGCCGATCCCGGCGGCGAGTCGCGAGACAGCGCTGGGAGACGGATCGCCCGCTACAGGTTCGAGCCGTCGGCGCAGCGAGTGAGTCGGTGAGGCTGTTCTATCCACCTTGCGCAATGAATCGGTCAGGGAATTATGTTGTATCACCGTTCGCGCTCGGAGTCGGCCCGGCAACGACGGCAATACAGCCAATTGACGTTGCGCCAATTGCGCGTCGTGCGCTTCCAGCAATGTCGATGGCTGGTACGGCGGCAGCGCATGCTCGAGCGACGAGCGTGCGCAGAATCATCCTCGCGATTCGCGCTGCCGCGACGATTCGTCGTCCTGAGTCGCCGGCGCCTTGAAGTCAGTCCCCGTCGAACCCGTCCTTGAAGACCACGTCGTCGGACGGCTCCGCTTCGAACGCGCCGATGTCGGCGGCCGCCCCGATCACGCGCGCAAACCCGATGCCGCGCTGATCCTGCGCCAGGCTGCGTACGTTGTTGCCGTGGTCGACGGCGGGACTTCCTGGCAGCAAGGCATGCGTGAGCGTGGGTCCGCCGTTGTCCTGCAGCGGCCCGAGCAGAGGGTCGTCGTGCAATGTATCGGGCGGCACCAGGATAGGCGCGGCGCCGATCAGATTGTTGGCCCCGACCAGATGACCAACACCGCCGACGTCGTACGGAATTCCATTGGTGATGTTGCCGAAGATCAATGTGCTTTGCAGTTCCGTGCGTCCTGCTGCGAGCAATCCGCAGCTGATCTGATAATTCTGCTCGCTACAGGTATTGTTCGCGATCGTGCTGGCGATGATCGATCCGGATCCAAACGTGACGTTTCCGAGAATTCCGGCGTGGTTGCCGGAAATCGTGCTCTCGATCAGCTGTACGTCATAGGAGAACAGGTACATGCCGCCACCCGCGACCGCCTGATTGGCACTGATGGTCGAACGCACGATCGAAACGGATGCATAGCGGCCTGTGAAAATGCCGCCACCGACTCCGACAGCCAGCGGCGGACTGGCTGGCGCCGTGTTGCCATCGACCGTGCTTTCGAGCATGTCCAGCTTGGAGGCAGCGAAAATGCCACCGCCTTTGGCGTTCGCACCGCTGTGCAGCGCGTTGACTCCGCTTGCGGACACCGTGCTGCCGACCATCGAAAGCCGTTGCGCATAGATCGCGCCGCCGTAGCCGTTGTAGCCGATCGCCTGGCACCGGGTGATGACCGCGTCGGAGATTTCGAGCGAGGCCGCGGACACGAGGCAGCCACCTTTTGCAATGCCGGAAGCAAGGTAGCTGAGCCCGTTTTCGAACGTCAGGCCGGCGATGCGCAGCACACCATGACCGCTGTGTTCGATCGCACGATCCAGCTGATTCGCATCGATCGTCAGGGCGCTCGCTCCAGGTCCGTGCAGTTCGAGATTGTCCATCGGTACCTGCAAGGCGCCGGTCGTGAGCGTAATCGTCGTGCACGCCAGTTGCGTGAGATCGACCGCATCGCCGCTGGCTGAGGCGGCCAGTACATCGCGCAAACTGCCGGGACCGGCGTCGGCGCAGTTGCTGACCGCATGTGTGACGCCCGTGCTTTGGATTTCGTAAGCGCCGATGTCCGGCGCTGATCCGACCGTGCGCGTGTAGCCGTAGCCGCGTTGATCGTAGGTCAGCGCGCCCGCATTGTTGCCTGCGTCGATGGCGGGGCTGCCGGACAGCAAGGCGAGCGTCAGCGTCAGTCCGCCGCGGTCGGCGAGCGCGGCGAGCATCGGATCGGCCTGCAAGGTATCCGGCGGCAGCGTGACGCTCGAGGTCGTGACGAGATTGTTCGCGCCGGTGACGGCAGCGAGCGCGCTCAAGTCGTAGGCGCCGACGTCCAACGCGGAATCGGGCCGAGCGGCTGTACAGATCGTATTGTTCGCGATGATTGAGCTTTGCAGATCGATCGGGCTCGACGACAGCGCATTCAATCCGATGCCATATGGAAAGTTGAGCAGGCCGTGGGTCACCGCAGCACAATTGAACGCGATCGTGCTGTTGCGCAACTGAAAATCCCCGTTGACCCAGGTATCGAGGCCGCCGACCTGGTACGCCGAGTTGTTCGAGATCGTGCTGTTGCTGATGTGGAAGACGCCGTTCGAGAACGCAGCGACGTGGATACCTCCGCCGAAGTGCGCGTAGTTGTTGTCGATCGTCGACGTATCGACATAGGCTCTCCCGGCGTATGCGCCGCCGCCGTAGCTGCCGGTGCTCGATCCCGCGGAATTTCCGCTGATCGATGAGGCATGCGCGGTAAGGGTGCGACCCGCGAACACGCCGCCACCGCTGGCGCCGGCCACAGCGCTGCGCACGGAGTTCGCAGCGATCGTCGAAGCCTCCAGATCCAGATCGTAGTGCGTGTAGATGCCGCCGCCGAAGGCGAACCCGCTCGCCACTTCGACCGTGCACTCGGTTACGTGCGAACTTTGCAATTTGACGCTGCCACTCGAATACACGCAGCCGCCTTTGTCGGCTGCCAAGCCATGCGTCAACGTCAGGTTTTGCAGCGTCAGCTGGCCGCCGCCGGTGTGGCTGAAGACGCGATCGGTGCCGCCACCATCGAGCGTGAGCGCGCCGCTGATGGGGCCGCTGATCGTCAGGTTCGTGACGATGACGGGGATCGCGCCGCTGGTCAGCGTAATCGTGCTGCAGACGAGCGAACTCAGGTTGATCGTGTCGTCACTGGCTGCAGCGGCGACCGCGTCGCGCAGACTGCCTGCGCCGCTGTCGTTGCAGTTGCTGACGCTGGGCGCGCTGGCCAGCTGTTTGGCGCCACGAGCGTTGGCGTCGACGGGAGCCGACAGCGCACGCACTGTCGGGTCCCGTCGAACGGTCCTTGCCTGCGGCAGTGAATCGATGTGCGCGAGCACGGCCTCGGGCGCGCCGATTGCAAGTGCCGAACCGAGGCAAGCCGCCAGTCGCTGCCGGCGCAATCGCGTCAAGGATTTCATCGCAAGCCCCTTTCGATCCAAGACCGCATTGGTCTGGGCGATTAGAACGCCACTGGACGGTCGTTTCGGACATTGCCTCGATCGAGCCACGGCAAGAGGCAAGCGGCAACGCGTGAGCGAGTCAGCGGGCGAATGCTGATTCGTCGAACCTTGCGGCGTAGGCATCGCCGAGGGCCGCGAGCAAACTGCCTTTTCAAAGGGAGAGGTGGCATCGGAATGCGTCGCGCGTCGGCGTTCAGCTGGGGGGGGATATCTATAGCCATCGGCAAAGCGGGATGTGACATGACCCAGCACGAGACCTTGGTCGCCTACGACGAGGAGGGGAACCCCCGCTTGTGGGATGTGAGGACTCTCGACGGTCAGTTCGTCTGCCGCATCTGGAGACTCACCCATGAAGAGGTCGCAACGCTCGCACACACGAAGGATGCGAGCTTTCTCCACAACAAGCTGCCACTTATCGGGGAGTTCTACGACATCGGCGGCGCTTACCGTTTCTTCGCCGACGAGAACGATCCGATACTTGCCGCCTCGGCGCTGCAACTGTTCAACAGGATCGAGCCCGATTGGGCTCCTTAGCGAATTCTAATGTCCGTTACCTATTTCTTCGCGATTTTCCCCGACGTCGACGCGCGCGACCTCGCCTATGCGGAAGCAGGTCTGTTCAAGGCAAGCCTCAACCTGCGCGGTCGGTTGGTTGCACGCGAACGTCTCCATCTGACCTGCCACTTCGTCGGCCGCTTCGTGTCGTCCAGTATCGAGGTCGAAGCAAAGGCGATCACGGTGGGCGAGGGCATCGTCGCGAAGCCGTGCGAAATCGAATTCAACCATGCGCTCAGTCTCGACAGCAGCGGCCTCGCGCCGTGCGTATTCGCGCCGACCGTCGTTCCGCGGGAATTGAAGTCGCTGGCGGAAGAGCTGCGCGGCGCGACCAGGAACGACGTGCCCGATCCCATGCGAACATTCCATCCGCGCGTGACTTGGCTGCGCAGCCAAGACCGCATCTACGGCACGCTGCCGATGTCCCCGCTGACGTGGCCGATACGATCGTTTTCGCTCGCCGCCGGCGTTGCGGGCGAGCCGGCCTACCGAATCGTTCGGACCTGGGTTCTCACGTGAAGGCGTTCGTTTTCGATATTCGATGCCGGCATTCGATCGTCCGTGCCGCGCTGGAACCGCCGATTGAGCGGTGAGCCGCAGCGCAGAGAACATCAGCCAAGGCCAAAAACCTGCGGCCGAGCCGGAAGCGCTCTGTGTGGTCCCATGCACGCAACTGCGAGCCGATGCTTTCCGGGGTATGCAGTATTCCCCGCGGGAAAGCGGTCGGTTCGCACGAAAACTCTCGCGCCAAGCCTGGGCAGCGTGGCTCGGAACTTGCTTCGAGCCTGATTGCGGCGAGGCGCGTTTCGGCGAGCTCGCCGGGGAGCATTGCCGAGTGTTGCGTTCCCAGGTCGAGCGATCCGGCCCCAAAGGGGCCGCCTGTCGTCGACCGGTTTCGCCGCATTGACGCATCGAAATGCGGGCCGTCGTGGGTGGTTTTCCAAACGGTGCTGGGTGAAACAAAGCGCGCTATGTGCGTCAAGATGACACGGGCTGGCGTTTTGACGTGGGCACGGAAGGCGGCGGCACCGCATGCACCTGATCGGGACATGAGGGCGGGTAGTAGGCGGGGGCGTCCCCGGCGAGAGGGTAGATGAATCCGTATTTTGTCTTGGCAGCCGCCACGCTCATGTCGCCGGGCATCGTCGCGCACGCAACGGAGCTTGTGGTTCTGGTTGTCGGCCAGCGGTTTTCGCCGGTGGCCGATGCGGTGATCGAAGTGCGTGGCGACGCGGATGTCACGCAATCTTTCGCGCCTGTCACTCGAATCATCGATCAGCGTGGCGAAACATTCATTCCCTATGTGGAAATCTTCCGACCGGGTGACCGCGTTGAATTCCACAACAGCGATCGTACTCGCCATCATGTGTACTCGTTTGCGCAAGCCAAGAGTTTCGAGTTCGTGATTGCACCCGGTAACAGCGCCCCTGAGGTGACTCTTGATCACAGCGGCGAAATCGCGGTGGGCTGCAATATTCACGATCATATGATCGCGCACCTGTACGTCTCGGACGCCGCCTATGTCGCCAAGACCGGCAGCGACGGTCGCGTCGTGTTCGCGAGCCTGCCGAAGGGACACGTCACGGTGCGTGTTTGGCATCCGCAGCTCAGGCCTGGTCGAGCGCAGCCGGAACAGCGCCTCACCCTGCAGGATGAGGCGGCAAACCTGACTTTCCTGATGCAGTTGTTGCCCGATCCACGCGCGGGCGCGGGCGATCGGGAACGCAGCGAATACTGATGCCATGAGCTTTCGACTGAGGCTAGCTCTCCTGTTCGTCACGACGCTGGTCGCGGTGCAGGTGTTCACGGCCGTATTGGTTTACGAAGTCGCGCGGCGCGGCGTGATTGCCGAAGGCGAGCATCAGCTCGTCGCACAGGCGGATGCGGTCAGCCGTCAGCTCGACGATATTTCCGATCGCGTCGCCGACAACGTCCACCTGCTGTCACTGGACTATGCGCTGCGCACCGCCATAGCGCAGCGGGACGAAGGGACCGTGTATTCCGCGTTGCGCAATCACGGCAGGCGGATTGGCGCGACGCGCATGCTGCTGATTGGACTCGATGGTACGGTGCGCTCGGATACATCAGAGCTGAACGTGGCCGCGAAACCATTTCCGTTTCCCGATCTGATCGATGTCGCGTTCGCACATCCGGCCGCAGCCGTCGTCGCGCTCGAGGGCAAAGCCTATTGGATGATCGTCGTCCCGATCTATGCTCCTGCACCCGTAGCGCTGATTGCCGCGGGCATTCCCGTCGACGATGCGCTGCTAGCCCACCTGCAGCAAATGTCTTCCGTGCCCAATTCGCTGGAACTCATTTTCAAGGACGATCGCGGAAGCTGGGTCGACATGGCGCACAGCGGTCGCCTGGCAATTGCCGCCGAGCTGATGCGCAATCGATCCGAATTGCCGTTGCAGCCGACCGTCGTTCGAGTGAACGGCCGTGAGTATGTGGCGTTGGCGCAGCGTCTCAAGGAGTCCGAACGTGGCGCGTCGGTGGCCGTATTGCTCGCCTATTCGCTCGATGACGCCTTGTTTCCGTACAGAACCGTCGCATACGCCTGGGCCGGTCTTCTCTTGTTGGGTCTCGCCGCCGGCTTGATCGGAGCGATGGCGATGGCGCGCAGCGTGGCGCGCCCGATCGAGGCGCTGGCCGAGACTGCCCGTCGCATTGAAGCGGGCGACTACACGGCGGATCCGCCCGCGCGGGGGCGCGGTGAAATCGGTCAGCTGGCCGGCGCATTCACGCGAATGACGCAGGCCATTTCCGAGCGCGAGGCGCACATCCACTATCAGGCGATGCACGACGCCGTCACGACGCTGCCAAATCGTCATGCGGTCGAACTGACAATGCGCAAATCGCTGAGTGAAGAGCCCGCACAAGGCGCGTTGCTGCTGGCAGGATTGATGAGGTTGCCGGAAATCATCCAGACGGTTGGGCATGCGATCGGCGATCGCGCCATGCGCGATGCCAGCAAACGACTGCAGGTTCTTTGCGCGCATGCCGCGGTGGCGCGCGCGACCGATACGCAATTCGCGATCTGGCTTCCTCACACACTGCTTGAAGACGCCGTGGCGATGGCCACGCGCATCGTCGAAACGCTCTCTGGCGCTTATCGGGAATCGGGCCTGTCGCTGGATACGGCTCCTGCCGTCGGCATTGCGCTCGCACCTGCCCACGGCCACGAAGCCGACCTTTTGCTGCGCCGCGCGGAAGTGGCGCTGATGAACGCGACGGGGAAAGAACACGCCGTCGCGGTCTACGAGGCGGCGACCGATCCGCACCGATCTGAAAGGCTCGGTCTGATGGGGGATCTTCGCGCGGCGCTCGAAGGAGATCAGCTGCTGCTCTGTTATCAGCCGAAGCTGACGTTATCGACCAACACGATCGACGAAGTGGAAGCGTTGCTGCGTTGGCGGCATCCGACGCGGGGACTTCTGTTCCCGGACGCATTCATTGAACTGGCGGAGCAAACCGGCAACATTCGCGCGCTCAGTCGTTGGGTGATCGATCGCAGTGTGGCGCAGGCTGCGAAGTGGAATCGCGGCGGCCGTCCTGTGCGTGTCTCGATCAATCTTTCCGCGCGCGATCTGGACGACATCGCCTTGCCTGAACTGGTGCAAGACACGCTCGATCGTCATCGAGTGGATCCGCGCCATGTTGTCGTCGAGCTCACCGAGAGCGCCGTGATCAGCAAGCCGGAAGCGGCGATCGAAATATTCAATCGCCTCGCGGAATACGGCGTTGAGCTCGCCGTCGACGACTTCGGTATCGGCCATTCGTCATTTGCCTACCTGCGACGTCTGCCCGTTCGCGAACTGAAGATCGACCGTCTGTTCACGGGCGAAGTGACGGGCAGTTCACGCGATCAGGTGCTGCTGCAGTCGATGGTCGAGTTCGGCCATCGGCTGGGCTATCGCGTGACGGCAGAAGGGGTGGAAGACGGGCGCACGCTCAATTTCCTGCGCAAGATCGGTTGCGATCACGTGCAGGGTTATCACATTGCAAAAGCCGGTGATGCGCCCTCGATTGAACGCATGTTGGATGCCCGATCATTGCCCAGCGCGATCTTGCGCGAAAGGGCGTCGTGAGCGCCCGGCGGAATCCGGCCGGCCTGCTGCTGGCGATGGTCACCTGTGCGAACGCGCAGGACGCGAGTGTGCATGGCTATCTGGATTGTCGCCTGCTGGCGCCTTCGTCCAGTACGAGCTGGGCAGAAGGCGGTCTCGGAAAGACGCGTTTTGGTGGCGGTGACTTCCGAGCATCCTGCGTGCAGGGCGGCTTGGTTGGCACATGGCAGGTTGTTCCGTCGGTATTGGCTGTCGCGGATATCCAGTACGAGACGTCGGGCCCCGACACCGCGTCGGTGCTCGAGGCCTATCTGCGCTATCGGCCCGTCTCGACGACGCCGCTGCGCGCGTCGGTGAAGCTGGGCGAATTCTTCCCCCCGATCTCGCTCGAAAACAGTGCCATCGGATGGACCAGTCCATGGACGCTGACGCCATCGGCCATCAACAGCTGGGTTGGAGAAGAGCTGCGCAGCATCGGTTTGGAGGGACAACTCGAATGGCGCGGCCAAGCTGATTCGGTCACCGGCGTCACGGCGCTCATGCGCAGCAATGATCCGGCGGGAGAACTCCTCGCAGCCCGGGGATGGGCCTTGAGCGATCTGACGTCGGGACTCGGTACCCGCGTGCGCGAGCCAGACGTGTATGCGATCGACAACCACGCCAGGGTTCCGCTGCGATTCAATCCATTCCTCGAGAACGATGGAAGACTCGGCTGGTACGCTGGGGGAAGCTGGCAAGCGCCCGGCACTGCTCGCATCACATTGCTTCGCTACGACAATCGGGCTGATCCCTCGACGCACAGCGATGGCGCTTCTCCCGTTTTCAGCTGGCGAACGCGATTCTGGAGCGCAGGCGCCGAAGCCGATTGGCAGAACTTCGTCATCCTCGCGCAGGCGGTGACCGGCTCGACCGAGATTGCTCCGCTGCCGACGTTCAGTTCAACGACGGACTTCCGTGCCGCCTACGTACTGTTGGGATGGTCCGTCGAGCCATGGCGGGTCGCCGTGCGCGTGGATACGTTTGCGACCGCGCAACTGCCGAGAACGCTGGCCGACCGCACGCGAGAACACGGCAACGCAGCCACGATCGCTCTGAATTGGCGGCCCGTCGCATGGCTGCGGCTGACCACCGAGTTCGTGGCGGTGCGCAGTGATCGCAACCAGCGGATCGAGGCCGGGATTTCACCGCAGCAGACCGATCGACAATTCCAGATCGGAGCACGCTTGCTGTTCTGAAAAACCGGTGTCGCTTGCCGTACCGCGGCAGCCGCCTCGTCGCGCATTGTCTGGCTTGGGTCAATCGGCACATACCAGGTGCTCGCATCAGCGGTAGGCTCGTCGCATCATCCGCTGGAGCATCTGCAATGCGATTCATTGGGTTGCTGGGAGCAATGGTCTGCTTCGGTGCAATGCTGGGCATGTCGAGTGCGGCCAACGATGACGCGACGAAGGTGGCGCCCGTGTTCACGCGGCAGAGTGCGCGCGACATCATCGCGAATTCCCGCAAGATCGTGAGTGGGCATGGGATCGAGACGCAGCTCGAGATTCCGGTCAATGGCACCCGGCAGTGGATCTCGGTGCGCGGCAATGATGCCCGCAATCCGATCCTGCTGTTTCTGCACGGCGGACCGGCCTCGCCGGACATGCCGCTGGCCTATACCTTCCAGACACCATGGGAGGACTACTTCACCGTGGTGCAGTGGGACCAGCGCGGCGCCGGCAAGACCTACGCGGCGAACGCTGCCACACAGACCGGGTCGAGCATGACCGTGGCGAAGATGACGGCGGATGCCGAAGAGGTTGTCTCCTACCTGCGTCGCACCTACCACAAGCAGAAGATCTTCCTGCTCGGTCATTCCTGGGGCTCACTGCTCGGCATTCGCGTGGCGCAGGCGCATCCGGAATGGTTCTACGCCTACATCGGCGTCGGGCAGATCGTGAACATGCGTCGGAGCGAAGCGGAAGGCTACCGCTTTGCGCTGCGCGAAGCGAAGGCACACGACAACAAGCAAGCTTTGCGCGATCTCGCCAGCATTGCGCCGTACCCGTCCCCGGATAAACCGATCGACTTCGCTTCGATCGTCAAGCAGCGCAAGTGGCTCGAATACTACGGTGGACTGGCGTGGGGACGCGCGAACTTCCAGTACGACGTCGAGGCGGAAACATTGTCGCCCGAGTACAGCGATCATGATCTTGCCGCGATTGACGACGGCAGTGCCTTCTCGATGCGCTATCTGCTCGGGCCGCTCAGTGAGGCTGACTTCACCCACGCGACGCACTTCGATCTACCGGTGCTGCTCTTCATCGGACGGCACGATTATTCGGTCTCGCACGAGGTTGCCGCGCAATGGTTCGCCACGCTGCAGGCGCCCGCCAAGAAGCTGGTGTGGTTCGAGGATTCGGCGCATATGGTGATGCAGGAGCAGCCGGGGCGTTTCCTTGCGCACCTGCTCAACGACGCCCGCCCGTATGCCGTGAAGGCGGGCGATGTGGCGCCGGATGAGGTCGTCGAGCAGTGAGCTGGGGCAAGTGGACGAAGCCGCGCAGTCGATATGCATGCTCAGGCGCAACATTGTCGGCAATGGCACCCTCGATGGCGCGAGGCACAGTTTTCTGCGCGCGACTTAAAATCAGCGCCGCACCCAGCGCCACAAACCTTGAGCGGCGTGATTCGAAAAAAATAAGGCCGCGCCGCGGGATCAGGCGGCGCGGCCCAGCGGATAGTACGAGCGCTATCCCAATGCGAGCCGGGAGTGAGCGCGCTTAGGCGGGTTGCGGCCCGACTCCCTTTGACTAGAACGTAAAAAGGCGGAAAACTCGGTCATGCTTCGGCGCGCGGCCCTATGCGCTCGCGTGAACTCCGTCAAACCCTGTGCAAGCCCCTCGACTCGAACAACTGATCGATGCGAGCCAACAGGCTGTGCCGATCGACCGCTTCAAAACTGAGCGTGGCTCGATCCAGGTGTTGCCTGTCGACGTTGACGGCGGAGACGCCGCGGATCGATCGCAGCATCGCGGCCGCATCCGTTCCGATGAGGTACGAGCCGTAAGAGGCCAGATACCGCTCCACCATGATTGTTGCGCGCATATCAATCTCCTTGCCGGATCACGGGCGATCGCGAGTGAGGCGATCATGTGGAAAGTAGATCTCCGGACAAGCCGGTATCAGGTCCGCGCCGGCTCTCGCGTCGGCCTCCCGGAATTGCCGAAACTCGCCCAGTTCGCCGCACCCCATGCAGCGCATCTCTGCATCGACCCGCAATTCGCAGTCGATGGTCGCGTTGCGCTTACAGCGAGGACATTTCAGATTCGGGCGTCGGGCGAGAGCCGACCTGCCGCACAGGATCGACGACGTAGCGACAAACTCAGTGATGTCCTGCACGACGCACTCCCATTCCCGTCATCCAACGTGCGCTATCGAAGCTGAATGGGGAGAGGTGAAGACAGCTTCACGTGCGCACGCGCCCGCTGGGAAGTCTTTCGAGGTCGCAGAAAGAGTTTCCATCCGTCGCTCCTTGTTGATTCGCTGAAGAGCGAATGGCACGCCACCCTCGAAAGGCAATTGACTCGATGCACGTCGATGCGGGTGGGGCGCGTCCGCTCGCGCCGTCGTCGGAGTGTATCCGCTGATGGCGGCGACCCTCGGAAACCCCGTTGCGCGACATCGCTACCAAGCGATCGAACGAGAGCCGCTCGAAAGGGCAGACCGACGCGACTGCGCGCCGCGAAAAAAATCGGGCTCGACATTGGTACGAGCCCGACAATCGTTTTGTCAGGTATCGCTTCGCGGCGCTCACGCGCGGCGTCGTTGCAGGCGACCGCCTCGGGGATCTTGGCGGACGCCTCTGAAGTTTCCAACGATCGAGATGAAGGATCCGTCAACGCCCCTGCGCGGACGCCGCGCGCTTGGCACGCGCTCTGTCGTTCGCCTTCTAGTGTCCTGTCTCACAAGTAGCGCGAAGAAATTCCGGATGGATTTCGGCGCGAGACAAGGCGCGAGGAGGAGCCATAGCGGGGCTATGGTGACGACGAGCAACGCGGTATCGCGGCGAAAGACGCCGGAATTATTTGATGGTACTTGTGAGACAGGACACTAGCGGGCCACGGCAGCGTCCACCAGGACTGCGGCCGTCGTGCGCGCCACGATGGCCGCCTGCGGATTGCGATCGATATAGGCGGACATCGAAGCTCCGTCGTAGAGCGATACCAGCTGCAAGCCCAACAAGTTCGGATCGGCAGCGCCTGCGTCAAGCGCGAGTTGCGTGAACAAAGCCCGTGTCCATGCGCGCGATTCGTCGACAGCGGCCTTTACGCTGCTCTCGGGTTTTGCCTCGGCGCCAGCACGTGCGAACGCGCAACCGCTGAACTTCGGATTCGCCGCGTACTCGGCGAATGCATCGAAAAGACTGAGGATCTTCTCCCGCGGATGCTCGTGCAGGGCGATTCGCTCGCGCATGCGGATCTGTCGAAGTTCGTGACGGCGTTGGAGGTAGCAGCGAACCAGTTCCTCCTTGCTGCCGAACACGTCGTAGAGCGAAGCCTTGGCGACGCCGGCGCGCTCGATGACGCGGTCGATGCCGACGGTTTGGATGCCCTCCGAATAGAACAGCTCATCGGCGGCGTCGAGCAGCCGATCCCTGGCGGATCGGCGCTCGTTAGTGGCGGTTTTGGCGTTCATCGCTTGACAATAACAGACAGGTCTGTATGATTCAACTTATCAGCAGACAGACCTGTCTGTTTTATATCGGAGATGCCCCGTGCCCAGCACGACCATCGGTAGTGCCGCGCGTTCGTCACGCTCCCTAAGCGGCGGCGTCGAAGCGCATCCAGTGAGCGAAGCTCTTGAAGCGGCGCCAGAACCGGCAAACAGGCTGCGCCATCGTCCGCTCTCGCCGACCGTCGCCTTCTTTCTGCTGGCGTCGATCACGGTTTCCTTTCTCGCAGGCTCCAGCGCGCCGACGCCCCTGTACGCGACCTACCAGGCGCAGTGGGGTTTCTCGCCAATCGTCGTGACGGTCATCTTCGGCATTTACGCGCTCGCGGTGCTGGTTGCCCTGCTGCTGGCCGGTCGATTGTCGGATCATCTCGGTCGCAGGCCGGTGCTGCTTGCGACGATCGCAGCCCAGGCGCTGACGATGTTGTTGTTCGCGACAGCGGACAGCGTGACGCAACTGCTGGTTGCCCGTGTCCTGCAAGGTCTGGCTGCGGGCGCGGCCGTCGCCGCCGTCGGCGCCGGCATGCTGGATCTGGATCGGACGCGAGGCACGGTCGCCAACGCCGTGGCGCCCGCTTTCGGAACAGCCACGGGAGGCATCCTCGCCGGCTTGATGGTGCAATACCTGCCGGCGCCGACCCATCTGATCTATGCGTTTCTCGGCGTAGTCCTGGTCTTCCAGGGCATCGGCGTTGTGCTGATGGCCGAGACGATCTCGCCACGCCGAGGTGCGCTCGCTTCGCTCAAGCCGCAATTCAAGCTTCCTGCGGCCACGCGCGAACCGCTGTTGTTGGCGATACCGATCCTGGTCGCCAGCTGGGCGCTCGCCGGTTTCTATGGTTCATTGGGTCCGATGCTCGTGCGTAACATGACGGGTTCCAATTCGCCCCTGCTGGGAGGCCTCGCCCTGTTTGCGCTCGCCTGCAGCGCGGGCATTTCGGTGTTGGCGCTGCAGCAGCGCGAGGCGCGGGCAATGATGAGCTTCGGCGCGCTGGCCTTGATCGTCGGTGTCGGCATTTCGATGGCGAGTCTGCCTTTCCATGCACTCGGCGTGTTCTTCATCGGAACCGTTGTCGCCGGAGTTGGCTTCGGCGCGGGATTCCAGGGCGGCGTGCGCACCATCCTGCCATTTGCAGCGCCGCACGAGCGCGCCGGCGTGCTGTCGCTGATCTTCATCGTGTCGTATCTGGCGATGGGTTTGCCGGCGATCGTCGCAGGAGTTTTCGTCGCGCGTCATGGCGACATCCTGACAACGGCGCAAGGATTCGGGACCGTCGTCATCGCGCTGGCAGCGCTGGCGTTGATCGGCAGCGTGACGCGCAGCGTCACCCGGCGAAATGCTTAGTGCCGAACGCCCGAAGCAAAGCCTAGGCGAGCGCGGGGCGCAGTCTCGCGGCCATATTGACCAGGTCGGCGAGAGAATCGGCCTTCATCTTTGCCATCACCTTGCCTCGGTGTGCCTTCACCGTGATCTCGCTGATGCCGAGCTCGCCGCCGACCTGCTTGTTCAACAAGCCCGACACCACGAGCGCCATCACCTCCCGTTCGCGCCGGGTGAGTGATGCGTAGCAGTCGCGCAGCGTCTTCGTCTCAGCCTCGTGATGCAACGCGTTGGAGCTGCGCTCGATGGCGTGCCGGATACCGCGCAGAAGCACTTCATCGTTGAATGGTTTGGTCAGGAATTCAACCGCTCCCGCCTTCATGGCCTGCACGGTCATCGGCACGTCCCCGTAGCCGGTGATGAAAATGATCGGCATCTCGGCCCGATCGACGCAAACGAGCTTCTGCAGATCGAGACCGTTGAGGTCCGGAAGAGAAACGTCGAGCACCAGGCAGCTCGGCACGAGGGCTCGTGAGTGGGCGAGGAATTCCTGCGCGGACGCGAAAGTCTCCGCCTGCCAGCCTTCGCATCGAATCAGCAATTCCAGCGATTCGCGCAGCGAGATGTCGTCGTCGACGACAAACACGATGGGTGTGGTTTGCGACATGGATGATGACCTCGATTCACGCTCACGTGCGCAGTCTGGGGCCCTTGATGGGAGCGGGTGGCGCATCTTTCAGGCCACGCGAAAAGCGCTATTGAGCGCGCCGAGCAAAGCCGTATCGCTGAAGGGCTTGAACAGGCACTCTACGGCACCCTGCCCGAGCACGCGCGGTCGCGTCGTCTCATCGCCTTGAGCGGTGATGAAGACGATCGGGATCGCTTGCCCACGCAGCGTCAGTTCCTGCTGCAGCTCGGGGCCTGTCATCCCCGGCATGGCGATGTCGAGGATCAGGCATCGCGTCTGGCCGACGCAATCGGATTCGAGGAACTCCTCCGCCGACGAAAACGCCTGCACCGCGAATCCGAATTCGCGCAGCAAGTCGGGCAGCGACTCGCGCACGGATTCGTCGTCATCGACTACCGAAACGAGCGAGCGAATGACCATCACAGATTCTCCATGAAATGTTCCGCATCCCTAGCAGCAGGCGTCGAAACGCCGCCAAGACTGTGAGGCGCCGCCAGACTCTCTGGCCTGCGCGGAATTGAAAACGAAAACACGGCACCGGACCCTTCATTCGGTGCCGCCCACAAACGGCCTTGATGGCTCTCGATGATGGAGCGACTGACGGACAGGCCGATTCCCATTCCGCCAGCTTTGGTAGTGTAGAACGCGTCGAAGAGTTTCTCGGTGTCTTGCGAGTCGAACCCCACTCCCGCGTCCTCCACCGTCAGGCGCACACGCTCGCCTTCCTCGCGTTCCGTTCGGATCACCAGCTGTCTCGGGCGATCGTCGACACCGATCATCGCGTCCGCGGCGTTCAGGAGCAGGTTCAAAATGACTTGCTGAAGCTGCACACGATCGCCTGTTATGGCGGGAAGGCCGTCGGCAAGTTCCGTGCGCAGATTCACCCGCCCTCGCTGCAGTTCACTGCGCGACAACGCAATCACTTCTCGCGCAGCCTCGTTGAGATCGAGCGACTCGCTGGTGGCGGCCTTCTTGGCGAAGAGCGCGCGCAATCGCGTGATGACATCGGCGGCGCGGTTGCCATCACGGATGGTGCGCCGGGCGGTCTCGCGTGCGCCGTCCACATTGGGTGGATCGGCGGCCAGCATCCGCAGGCAGGTGCTGGCGTTGGTGATGATGCCCGACAACGGCTGGTTGACTTCGTGCGCGATCGACGCCGTCAATGCGCCGAGGCTGGTCACCCTCGCTACATGCGCGAGCTCCGAGCGGACCCTGCCCAGCGCCTCTTCCGAGAGGCGACGCGCGGTGACGTCCTGGACCGCGCCAATGTATTCCAGTCGACCATTCTGGTTGCGCTGGCCATGAGCAACGATGTGGAGATGTTTCAGAGCGCCGCTGGGCATCATGAAACGACATTCGTAGTCCAAATCCCGCCCCTCGGCGGCCAGCGCAACCGCCTGACGTATGAGCGGGATGTCCTGCGCAAGGGCACGGTCCAGCAGCAGCTGCATGGTGACCTTGGTGGAGGGGTCGTACTCGAAAATGCGGAAGGTCTCGTCCGACCAGAAGTGTTCGTCACTCGAAACACTCCAGCCAAAACTGCCGGTACGACTCAACTTTTGCGCTTCAGCCAGACAAGCCTCGCTGCGGCGCAACTTCTCTTCAGCCCTTCGGCGCGCCGTGATGTCGCGCAGATAACCCGTGAAGGACGGCGGCCCATCCAGCGCAATTCGAGCGATCGCAAGTTCGACCGGGAATTCGCTGCCGTCGGCGCGCATCGCCGTCATCTCCACACGACGTCCAATCACCTGCGCCTCGCCCGTGGTTAAGTAGCGCGCCAACCCCCGCTGGTGCCTCTCTCGCAGTGACGGCGGGACGATAACCCCGGCCAGATGTCGGCCCAGCACCTCGTTCCGGCGATAGCCGAAAGTGCGCTCCGCCGCCGGATTGAATTCGGTGATACGGCCTTCGTGGTCGATCGTGACGATGCAGTCGAGCGCCGAGTCCAGGATCGCGGCCTTGCGTGCCTCGCTGCGCTTCAATGTGTCATCGTCCTCAGCCTGCCTTCGGTGCTGGATATCAGTGTTCACTCCGCACCACTTGACGACCTGTCCGGATGCGTCGGCCATTGGGCTCATGCGAAAGAGGAACCAGCGATACTCGCCATCGAAGCGCCGCAGCCGCGCCTCCATTTCACCCGGCTGGGCGGAGGCCAGAATGGATCGCCAGCGTTCGATCAGCCAAGGCAGGTCTTCGGGATGGATCGCCGCTTGCCATCCCCGAGCATACGCATCGCCGACTTCGACCCCGGTGTATTCGCACCAGCGTCGATTGAGAAAGTCGATCGTGCCGTCTGCGAATGCTGTCCATACCAATCCGGGGAGCGCATCGACGAGGTGGATGAATTCGTTCTCCATAGCGGACTTCTCTCCAGAGCCGTCGCTTCACGAGGATGCGCTATCGCGGGCGTCGCTGCCCATCCTACTTTGGTGTCGGTCTTGCGCTGATGCGGTGGTGCGTCCGCGTCGGCGGCGACTCCCGGTCAATGCGTCGACCGACGCCGAGGCATCGACCGATACCATCGTGCAATCGCATTGCCGAGGCGTTTCCAGTCTGATCGCGTGCAGGTATCGCATGCGGACGTCGCATCCGGTTGGAGAGGCGCAATCGTTTTCAGCAGGAATCCCGCATGACCATCGAAGCCAAGGAGAGCGTGCTGTATAGCGCGAATGTCCACACCACCGGCCGCCCCGACGGCATGTCGCGCAGCCGTCGCAGGTTCCTCGGCATCGCGGCCGCTGGCATCGTCGCCATCGAGATGCCATTCATGGAAATGGCGTCCGCGAAGAGCGAGAAGCCCGAGAGGCTGCCGTCACTTGATCCGATCAGGCAGATCAAAGCCGGTGTTCTCGACATCGGTTACTACGAAGCCGGTGCGAGCGATGGACAGCCCGTGCTGCTTCTACATGGATGGCCTTACGATATTCATAGTTACGTGGACGTCGCGCCCTTGCTGGTGGCGCGTGGGTGCCGCGTGATCGTGCCTCATCTGCGCGGCCACGGCACGACGCGCTTCCTCGATCGCGCGACGCCGCGGTCCGGCCAACAGGCGTCGATCGGTGCCGATGTGATCGCGCTTATGGATGCGCTGAAGCTTCCGAGGGCGGTGCTGGCCGGCTATGACTGGGGCGGACGCGCAGCGTGCGTGGCCGCAGCACTGTGGCCGGAGCGATGCAGGGGCCTGGTTTCGGTTAACAGCTACCTGATACAGGACATCGCCAAGGCAGGGCTGCCAGCCGCGGCAAAAGTCGAGGCGGCGTTCTGGTACCAGTTCTACTTTCTGACCGAACGCGGGCGCGCCGGGCTGACGGCGAATCGGCGCGACATTGCAAGGATCATGTGGACGCGCAATTCGCCGAACTGGCATTTCGACGACGCGACCTTCAATCGCAGCGCAAGCGCCTTCGACAACCCCGACTACGTCGACGTCGTGATTCATTCCTACCGTCACCGGCTCGGCGTTGCGGCAGGCTATCCGCAGTACGAGGATCTCGAACAGCGGCTTGCCGCGCAACCGGTCATCAGCGTGCCGACGATCACGCTGGACGGTGACGCGGATGGCGTGGTGGCTGCAACGGATGGGAAATCGACGGCAGGTAAGTTCAGCGGCAGGCGCGAGCACCGCGTCATCGCGAACGTCGGGCACAACCTGCCGCAGGAAGATCCCTCCGCCTTCGCGGCGGCGGTGTGGGAACTCGCATCGGGATAACAATGATGAGCGGCAGCCGTGTTGGCTGCGGAGCCATCACCTTCCACAAAACGCGGTGACGTCGCCGGCACACTCCGTTCTAAATTAAAGGCGTTCCTCATGAAAGCAAGCCTGTTTCTGGTCGCCATGGTGCTCGTCGGCGCCGTCGGCACTTTGTTCGTGGCTTTTGCCAAGGACAAGAAGGCGCCGCAGCAGACGACGGCCGTGCTCGCCGAGTTGCCCATTGAAGGCAGGCTGCCTTCCCTCGGCGGCGCGACAGGATGGCTCAATTCGCCGCCATTGACGGCGGCCGGCTTGCGTGGAAAAGTCGTCCTCATCGACTTCTGGACCTATTCCTGCATCAATTGGCTGCGCACGCTGCCCTATACCCGCGCGTGGGCCGACAAGTACAGGGATCAGGGATTGGTCGTGATCGGCGTGCACTCGCCCGAATTCGAATTCGAAAAAAATGTCGACAACGTCCGCCGCGCCGCGAAGGATATGAAGGTCGACTATCCGATCGCGATCGATAGCGACCATGCGATATGGGGTGCTTTCGAGAATGAATATTGGCCGGCGCTCTATCTCGTCGATGCGCAAGGGCGTATCCGACACCATCAATTCGGCGAGGGCGGGTACGCGGAGTCGGAACGAATCATTCAACAACTGCTGGTCGAGGCTGGAGTCGGCGGCATTGGCCATGACCTGGTTTCGGTCGAGGCCGACGGTCTGGAAGCGGCCGCCGATCTGGCCAGCTTGAAGTCCCCGGAGAACTATCTCGGCTATGCACGCACCGAGAACTTTGCTTCGCCCACCGGCGCCGTGTCGAACAAGCCCCGCGTCTATGCCGCCCCGGCGCAGTTGGAACTCAATCACTGGGCGCTTTCGGGTGATTGGACGATGCAGCAGCAAGCCGTGGTGATGAACAAGGTCAACGGTCGCATCACCTACCGATTTCACGCGCGCGATCTTCATCTCGTCATGGGGCCGGCGATGCGAGGAACGCCCGTGCGATTCCGCGTTCGTATCGACGGTCAACCCCCAGGCGCCGCTCACGGGATGGATGTTGATGGCGAAGGCAACGGTACGCTGTCCGAACAGCGCCTCTACCAGCTGATCCGGCAGCCGCAACCGATCGTCGATCGACAATTCGAGATCGAATTTCTCGATGCGGGTGCGGAGGCGTTTTCGTTCACGTTCGGCTGATCCGCCAGACACCCGAGCCGATTCCGGACCTGTCGCCGAAGCGGCTCCTGTGCGCGTGAAATACGACGATCCCTCCGATCGGACCGCTCTTCCAGCACTCGGCCCCTTCTCCCTGGCTTGTCCAATTTCCCAGCGACACGGCGTTTCCTTGTGCACGGATCACACGAGGGAGTTGTGTCATGAGGAAATTGAATACAGTCGTTGCAGCTTCGTTGCTCGGTATTGGTGCGTCTGGCGCATTTGCGCTCGATACGCCGGACGGCGGTTTCATCGTCTACAAGGTTGGCGGCAGTGCGGACTGTCCCTATCACACCATCCAGGACGCGGTTGACGCCGCTGCGCAGCATCCAGGCGTCGATCTCGTCTGGATCGCGATGGATCAGAGCTATGACGGCCAGCACGTCGTCATTACCGATCAGGATCTCAACATCCAGGGCGGTTTTTCGGATTGCGAGGACATCGATCCCGCGCTCGATCAGACCGTCATCAGCGGTACGTCCGGCCACAGCGTGTTCGAGATCGAAGGCAACAGCAATGTCTACATGACGAACATGCAGATTACCGGGGCGAACCTGGACGGCGATCACCGCGGCGGCGGCATCTACTTCGGCGGTAGCGGCTCACTGGACCTCTACGCGGTGTGGGTGCACGACAACCAGGCCGCCTACGGTGGCGGCATCGACATGAATCCGAGCGGGCCAGCGGTGCTCACGCTGCAGGCAACCACCGTGTCGAGCAATACCGCGCTGATCGCCGGCGGCGGTGTCCGTGTCGAAGGACAGACGGTATTCAATACCCCGCACGCTGCAGGCGAATACAACATCTATATCACGCACAACCACGCGCTCGGCGAAGGTGGCATCGGTTATGGCGGTGGCGTCGAAGTGCTGGGACCAGCTGTCGCGTACATCAGTGCCGACGTCGAGCTCAACGACGCTCCGTATGGCGGTGGCATCGCGGCTCTGGCGACAGGGCAGGGTTCAGCCTTCGTCAACGTCTTCACGACCGATGCCGACAGCCCGGTACTGGTGAATAGCAATTCCGCGGGAAATACGGGCGGGGGCATTTTCCTGAAGCCCTACGCAGACGGTGCCACGACGGCCAAACTTTGCGCGCAGGATTTCGAGGTCGACGACAATTCCGCGCTCAATGGCTCCGCGCTCTACGCCGATGAGGACAACCAGCAAGGCTCCATTGCGTTCATCAATTCGGACGGTGGTT
Source organism: Dokdonella sp. (assembly GCA_040005635.1). Classification (GTDB taxonomy): domain Bacteria; phylum Pseudomonadota; class Gammaproteobacteria; order Xanthomonadales; family Rhodanobacteraceae; genus Dokdonella_A. The sequence continues at coordinate 63,642 of JBDTYM010000008.1, forward strand.
GCGATGCGCCACCGGGAGCCGTGCGCTGCGCACCCGGAGTGACGTGCAACGAGATCAGCGACAATTTTACCGAGGTCAACAGCGGCAGTACCGTCCTGATTCAATCCGGCGGAGCCTTTTCAGCCAGCCGCTTCAGCGCCCGCCGAAATTCAGGCGAGGAGCTGATCGGATTCATCACCGATACGGATGCGGTCGACGGTGGCGACTATGTCCATCTGCATGACTGCCTGCTCGTGGATAACACAGTTTTGGCTGATGTGATCGGAGCAGGCGGCAATGTCGGCCCCGGCGCCGGAACGCAGTTGATCGTCGATACGTGCACGATCGCTGGCAATCACTATCTGCCTCCCACGTTTTTCGGGAACGCGAGCGTCGCTGCGGGAGTGAACTTCCTCGAGATCACCAATTCCATCATCTACGACGCGGAAGCCATGCAGCCATTGCTCTTTTCGGGGGCGCCCGCCGCGGACCTGACGACGCGTTACGTGCTGACGACTGACATCAGTGCATTTGTGGGAGGCACCGGCATCGTCGACCTGGCACCACAGTTCGTGGACCCTGCGAACGGTGACTACCACTTGATGCGCACGTCCCCAGGCGTCGATTTTGCACCCGATGTGGATGGTGTCGATCTTGACGGCAACCCGCGAACCATCGATCTGGCCGACATAGGCAACGTATTCGGCGCGGAAGATGTGGGCGCCTACGAGATCCAGACGCAGCAAGCGCCGCCCGATGAGATCTTCCAGTCGGGATTCGATCCGTAGGCAATTCAGATCGCGAGGTCCGTCTGTGTCCGGCCTGAAGTCGGCACGGACGGAGCGCCCGAACCATGCGTCCAGGCGCGGGCATTCAAGCGGAGCGTTCATGGCCTCCGCTTGCAGCTGCAACGATTCGAGCGGTCGCGCCAGGCTTGCATGCCGACGATCTCCCGCACGAGTAGCGCTGCGGGCGCCGCATCGAGGACATCACGCTCGATCCCGTCCACACGGCGCTCGCGCCGGCAGGCGAATCGGAATGGCGGTATCAGTATTATTTTTTCACCGAACGTGGCCGCATCCGCTACGACAAGTACAGGCACGACATCGCCAGGCTCATCGCCCGGCGGCTGCATTCGCCAATCCGGATCACGTCAGCATCGTGACCCACAATTATCGCTGGCGTGTCAGCCGGCCAAAGGCGATCCGCAATACGACGATCTGGAAAGGGCGCTGGCCCAAGCTCCTGTCATCACGGTGCCGGCGATCACCATTGCCAGTGATTTCGGTGGCGCGGCCGCGGACAGAAGGTCGTATGCCAGGAAGTTCTCGGGATAATATTCAATAATATTCACGATGGATCTTGCAGGGCATCGGTCACAACGTGCCTCAATGAAGCGCCGCAGGCGTTTGCGCAAGCCATCGTCGAAGTCGACGGCTATAGATCGGCGTCAATCGGCGTGGGCCCGCAAGCTCTATCCAAGAAACGACACCTGTCCCGGCGTTGTGCGGCCGCAGCGGTGCACAGCGGCTCGGATCTGACCGAGTTTTGATCGGATCTAGCCGGGCACCGTGCAAGGCCTGTCTCTCGAGACCTGCGCTAGGCCTTCGGTGCTGCGGGTGGCAAGCGGGACATGCACGGTAAAGCACGAGCCTTGGCCGACCCTCGAATTCACGCTGATGCGGTGGTCCAGCAAGGACGCCGTGCTTTGCACGATGGCAAGGCCAAGTCCCATGCCGACGTGATCGTCGGTTCCGCGCCAGTATGGATCGAAAATGCATTCCAGGCTGTCGGCGCAGATTCCCGGGCCCGTATCCTGCACTGAAATCATCAGGGTGTTTCTCTCGACGGACAGACGAACACCGATGCTGCCCCGATTCGTATGCTTGACGGCGTTGCCCACCAGGTTGTCGATGATGGTCAGCAGCAGGTCGGCGTTGCTTCTCACGCGCAGTGGACTTCGATCGATCTTGAGGTGCAATTTCTTGGCGAGCGCTGCGGGCAGCCACTTCTTCTCGATGCGCGCCAGCACTTCGGCAATCGGGAACGATGATCGCTTGCGCTGATCGGTGTACGCGCCAATGTTTGCCTCCACAGCAAGTTCTGCCAACCCTCCCGCAAGGGCTTCTACTTGCTCCCGCGCCACAGCGAGCCAACGCAGGGGCTCGCCCTCTGAGAGAGCAGGCCGAATCAGGTCCAGCGCCATCAGGATCGTCTGCAAGTGTTGCCGTAGATCGTGGCCTGCAGATGCCATCGCCAGTGCCTGGCGCGCATTGACGCGGCGTGAAGCGTCGAGGTCTGCGCTGATTTGATTGAAACGCCGCTCGTCAACGCAGACATAGACGACGTCGCTCTGCTCGTCTTTCGGTGCGTTCGCTGCTTCTGTGTTCATGGTGACCTCCATGCGTATTGGATCCAGGCGGTTTCTCGCGACGAAAATGAAAGGGCTGCGGATCGGCTCTGTCGGATCATCGTGATGCGGAGCGGCAGGCCCGGCAAGCCCGAAATGGATAGGGCGAACGTGCCTCATTCGGGTCACGTCCTCAAAGCCGATTACGATCCTTGCTCGGAATCACGAGAAGCCGCCGACCGAAAATTCGAGCATCGAGCGAGTGGGCTCCGGGACCGAGCAAGCCGAGAGCAAGCGCATTCAACGCAGTCAACAGCGGTAACGCTGACGCGGCAGACACCGGCTCGAGCGCGCTGAAGATCGACAATGCGAGGCTGAGCACGGTGGTAAGCGGCGACAGCAGCCCAATCATCGGAGCCGCATCGAGCGCGACCCTGACCCACACGTCGGCTTCCCCGAGGCCCAACTGCCTCTTCCGGCATGCGGCCTGGATAGGCAGGCAGATATGCTGCTCGTCGCCGAGGCAGGCAATGGCCGTGAAGCCGTCGAGCGTTTTCGCGAACACCGCCCGGATGTGACGCTGATGGACCTTCAGATGTCGGAGATGGGCGGCATCGATGCGATCGTGGCGATTCGCATCGACTTTCCGCATGCGCGCATCGTCGTTCTCACCACCCATCGAGGCGACGTCCAGGCGCTGCGTGCATTCAAGGCAGGCGCGTACGGCTATAGGCGGTCGCTCAGTCCGACTGGTTCTGACCTGCGCTTTCCTTATCGGTCTCGGCGTTCGCTGCCTCGCCGCGCGCGAGGCGTGCGCGCAGGTCTTCGAGTTCGGCGAGCAGAGGCGCGATCGCTGTCTGAACTTCTTCTTCGGTGAACCGACGCGTGATGTGCTGCGGACAATTCCAATCGAATGCTTCGACGCCGATGATGATGGCGCGCTCGACGCGCGCCCGGTATGTCGGGATTTTCAGAGAGTCGACGAGGGTGGGGTCCTCCGCTGCATCGACGATGCGTGCCTTGCCCCAGATCTTCAGCCGCCTTCGATTCGCGTAATCCATCAGGATCAAGGCGACACGACCGTCGGCATCGAGGTTGCCGGCGCTGAGGTATTGCACGTTGCCGCGAAAGTCGGCGTAGCCAATCGTTTTCAAATCGATGACCTTGAGGAAGCCGGCCGGGCCGCCTCGAAACTGCACATAGGGCCACCCCGATTCGGACACCGTTGCCTGATAGAAGCCATCGCGCTGCTCGATGAATTCGCGCTCCGCTACGCCGAGGGTATCGTGACGGTCGTGCGCTGATTCGATGCGCTGATTGAGGGCCCGACTGCCATATCGGGTTTGCGCGGCCTTGACGGCGGGCGTAAATGCAAGATCGGCAAAGGCTCTGCTCATGGGCTTTCTCCGTTCTCCGGCGGATTGCGCACCGGCATCCCGTCAGAACGCCGCTGACCGCGAGTATGCCAGTTGTCGGTAATCCTCCGGCTCTCCCTGAGGAGGTCCTGGCAATCAATGAGGTCGGTTGGCAGTCGTGGGGTATTTCGCCAGACTTGCCTGAAGATTACCGCCGATGCATGTGCACGGTAAGGTCGTCGCCGACTCCGAACATCTTCTCGCCGGTCGCCTTCAGTTCGGGTACGGCAGCGCGGATTGGCGCTGCGCGAACGCAGAACTGTCCCGGCCCCGCGTTAGCCAATCCCGACACAGCACGCTGCGCGTCTCTGCGAGTCCGAATCGCGTAACCGATCGGAGTCCGGGAAGAGTGCGCAACAGCGCGCCTCTTATCTCGTCGACGCGTCCGCTTTCAATGTCTTGCCGAGGAAATCTCGGATGAGCTGTGCGATCTCCGCGCCGTTTGTCTCCAAGGTGAAGTGTCCGGCGTCCAACAAGTGCAGTTCACGTCGTGCAGGTCGCGCTTGTAAGGTGCTGCACCGGCGGCAGGGAATATCTCGTCATTCCTACCCCAGGCGATCAGCATCGGCGGCTTGTGCGCGCGGAAACGCCTGGAATCCCGGATACAGGGTGACGTTCGTTCGATAGTCGTACAGCATGTCGAGTTGGATATCGGCATTGCCGGTCCGATCCATTAGCGCCTGGTTGACCGTCCACGCATCCGGATCGTCCATCGATACATCCTTGGCGCCATTGGTGTACTGCCAGCGCGTCGCCCTGATGGTGGTCAGCCAGCGCGACACTTCGCGCTCGCTGGAGGCGCCGGTCTTCCAGTACGCCTTGACCGGGTCCCAGAAGCTTCCGAGTCCCTCGTCGTATTCGTTTCCGTTTTGCACGACGAATGCGGTAACCCGCTGCGAATTCTTCAGCGCCAGCCGATAACCTATCGGGGCACCGTAGTCCATCACATAGAGCGCATAGTGGTCGACCCCCGTGAATGGAGCGGGCGGTGATGCAGCGCACGCCAATACGGGAACCGCCAGGGTGTAGAGCGCCATTGCGAGAGCGAAGTGGATTTTCGTCATGACAAGAGGCCTCCGGATCGATTCAGCGAGTGTCGGCCAGCTTCGGAGCTCGCCGT
>JBDTYM010000009.1:0-67489 GCA_040005635.1 Dokdonella sp.
CGCACCGATTTGTGCAGCGCCGAGATCTGGTCGTAGAACTGCTCGCCGCCCTTGTCGAAGCGACGCGTGCGATCGGCCAGCACCTGCGCCAGCGTGGCCTCGTCGACGACGCCGTCGACGCCGAGTTCGGCGGCAATCTCGAGAAAGGTCAGCGCGCGCCGAACATCGCCATCGGCGGCCTGCGCCATCGTCGCGAGCGCCTCGTCGCCGACGCGGACGGGCATGGCACCGAGGCCACGTTCGTCATCGGCCAGCGCGCGTTTCAACGCCGCGACGATCGCGTCCGGCGGCACCGCCTCCATCACGTGCACGCGGCAACGCGAGAGCAGTGCGGAATTGAGTTCGAACGAAGGGTTCTCGGTCGTCGCGCCGACGAAAACGATGATGCCCTTCTCAATGTGCGGCAGGAACGCATCCTGCTGCACCTTGTTGAAGCGGTGCACCTCGTCGACGAACAACACGGTGCGGCGGCCCTGCGTATAGCGCACTTCCGCTTCGGCCAGTTCCGCGCGGACATCCGGAAGGCCGGACAGAACGGCCGAGATCGCACGGAATTCGGCATCCGCATAACGCGCCAGCAGCAGGGCCAGCGTGGTCTTGCCGCAGCCCGGCGGCCCCCACAGGATCATCGAATGGACGTGGCCCGCCTCGATCGCACGACGCAACGCGCTGTTCGGGCCGACCAGGCGCTGCTGGCCGACGATCTCGTCCAGGCTGCGCGGCCGCATGCGTTCGGCGAGCGGCTTCAGGCCTTCGGATTCGGCGAACAGACTGGTTGCCGTTGGGGATGCTTTTCGACGTGCCATCGCGTCATCATAAAGCAGCACCGCGCGGTCGATCGCGCCGGTGCGCGAACGCGCCCATTGATGGATGGCCCATGTCGACCACGCTCTACCGCACTGCCAACGCCCACGACGCGGCCGCGATCGCCGCGATCTATGCGCCCTACGCGACCGACACAGTCATCACGTTCGAAACCGAAGCGCCTGACGCTGCGGAGATGCAAACGCGCATCGCGCTGATTGGAAAGCGCTATCCATGGCTGGTCGGCGAACTCGACGGCAAGGTCGTCGGCTACGCCTATGCAAGCGAGTACCGCTCGCGCAAGGCCTATCGCTGGAGCATCGATGTCGGCGTCTATCTCGCGCCGGCCGCGCATCGGCGCGGCATCGGCCGCGGCCTGTATGCGCGCCTGTTCGAGCTCCTGCGTGTGCAGGGTTACGTCAACGCCTACGGCATCATCACGCTGCCGAATGCGGCCAGCGTCGGCCTGCACGAGGCAATGGGCTTCCAGCCGATCGGCGTGTATCGCCACGTCGGCTACAAGCACGGCGCCTGGCTCGATGTCGGCTGGTGGCATCTGGCGCTGGCAACACCGCCGCTGCCACCGCGCGAGCCGGTCGCGTTTGCCGATCTGGATGCCGCGACCGTGACGCGCGTGCTCGCACTCACTGCTTGACGGGAAATACCTCGGCGCCGGGCCTGACGTCGCCGATCACATCGACGCCTTGTGGCGGTGTGAACTTGAACGAACCCGCGGCCAGTTTCGGATTGCGCTTCCAGTCGCTGAAGCGGATTTCGGTCGTATTGCCGAGCTGATCCTTGAACAGCATGCGCTGCAGGTTCTGTGCGTCGAAGCCGAGTTCGGCGTATTCGAACTCGGGCTCCTTCGCCTTCGAGGTCAGCTTCAACCAGGTGAGGCCATCGCGCTCGCCGGCTTCGCTCGCATTGAACTGGCTGTCGAGCTGCGAGTGGTCGGTCAGAACGGTCAGTGGAGAGTGCGCCTCCTCGGAATTCTGGCTGCGCACCGAAACTTGCTGCAGATCCGGCTCATAGATCCAGACACGCTCGCCATCGGCCACCAGCGTCTGCTCATACGGCTTGGTCGTGTCCCAGCGAAACTGGCGTGGCGCCTGCAGCGTCAAGGTGCCTTGCGAACCATCGCCGCGATGGCCGTTGGCGTCGGTGACCGACTGGTTGAAGTCGGCGCTGACGGCATTGAGGCCTTTGGAGAAGGCTTCCATGCGTGTACGCGCGGTGTCGGCGGCGTGGGCGACGAAACTGCAGATTGCGAGCAAAAAGAAAAGAGAAACGCGCATGCGCTGGGCAACTCTCGAGGGGATTCGGTCGCCGGATTATCGGCGTTGCGGCTGAATGCTGCACGGACGGCGCGCTGGCGACTCGAGCTGCCCGTCTTCCAGCGCTGTCATTCCCGCGAGGCGCTTCTCAACAGCGAAGCGGGTCATGCGCAAGCGCGTCACCATGGCCGTCGTTCCCGCGAACGCGGGAATCCAAGAGGGTCCGGCCATCCGGGTTGAGCTGGCGCGTTACCGCTCCGGCGGCGGCGGCGCCAGCACCGTGCGGTTGCCGTTCGTCTCGGCGCCGCTGACGACGCCGTCCTGCTCCATCTTCTCGATCATGCGCGCGGCGCGGTTGTAGCCGATCTTGAGACGCCGCTGCACGCCCGAGATCGAGGCGCGGCGCGACTCGGTGACGATCGCGACGGCCTGGTCGTAGAGCTCGTCGTAGTCGCCGCCGTTCTCGCCGCTGGATTCGTCTTCCGGCAGGCCGGATTCGCCGATGACCTTGCCGTTGCCGAGCGACTGCACTTCTTCGAGCACGCCGTCGATGTATTCGGGCGCGCCCTGCGCGCGCAGCCATTCGACGACCTTGTGCACCTCGTGATCGTCGACGAAGGCGCCGTGCACGCGCTCCGGCGCGGCTGTTCCCGGCGGCAGGTAGAGCATGTCGCCGTGGCCGAGCAAAGTCTCCGCACCGGACTGGTCGAGAATCGTGCGCGAGTCGATCTTGCTCGAGACCTGGAATGCGATACGCGTCGGAATATTCGCCTTGATCAGGCCGGTGATCACGTCGACCGACGGTCGCTGCGTGGCGAGAATCAGATGCACGCCGGCCGCGCGCGCCTTCTGCGCGAGGCGCGCAATCAGTTCCTCGACCTTCTTGCCGACGATCATCATCATGTCGGCGAACTCGTCGATGATGACGACGATGTACGGCAGCGCCTGCAGCGGCTGCGCGGTCACGTTCGGCTGTGAGGCGTCCGGCCGGAACAGCGGATCGAGCAGCGGATGGCCGGCATCGGCGGCCTCGGTCACCTTCTTGTTGAAGCCGGCCAGGTTGCGCACGCCGACCATCGACATCAGCTTGTAGCGCCGCTCCATTTCAGCGACACACCAGCGCAGCGCATTGGCCGCTTCCTTCATGTCGGTGACGACCGGTGCGAGCAGATGCGGAATGCCCTGGTAGACGGACAGTTCCAGCATTTTCGGATCGATCATGATCATGCGCACGTCGCGCGCACTCGCCTTGTACAACAGGCTCAACACCATCGCGTTCAACGCCACCGACTTGCCCGAACCGGTGGTGCCGGCCACCAGCAGGTGTGGCATCTTCTGCAAATCGACGACGACCGGCGCGCCGCCGATGTCCTTGCCGAGCGCGAGCGCCAGCGGGGATTTCAGCGCGTCGTACTTGCCTGAACTGAGTATCTCCGAGAGATAGACGATCTCGCGATGGGTGTTCGGAATCTCCAGGCCAATCACCGACTTGCCCGGGATCACGTCGACCACGCGTACGCTCACCACCGAAAGGCCGCGCGCGATGTCCTTGTCGAGGCTGGAGATCTGGCTGCCCTTGATGCCCGGTGCCGGCTGCATCTCGAAGCGCGTGATGACTGGCCCCGGATGCGCGCTGACGACCTGCGCGTCGATGCGGAAATCCTTCAGCTTGAATTCGACCTGGCGCGAAAGCGCTTCGAGGGTTTCCTCGGAATAGCCCTTGGTCTGCGGCTTCGGCTCGTCGAGCAGAGACAGCGGCGGCAGTTCGCCGTCGCTGGATGCGCCGGCGAACAGTGGAATCTGCGTTTCGCGTTGCGCGCGCTCGCTTTTCTCGATCGGCGCGATGATCGGTTCGATCTTGATCGGCTCGCGCTTGGATTGTTTGACGGTATCGACCTTGCGTACGACTTCGCGCTCGGCACGTGCCTCACGCGCGGCGTTCCAGTCCTCGGCCTTACGCATCTTGGTGGCGACGCCGGCACCGGCACCGAGCAGGAAGCGGCCGATGCCGTCCATCAGCTTGAACCAGGACAACCCGGTTGCCAGCGTGATCGCAACCAGCAACAGGGCCAGCAGGAACAGGCCGGCGCCGTGTGGCCCGAACGTGTGCATCAGGCTGCCGCCAATCGCCTTGCCAAGCACGCCGCCGCCGCCGGCCGGCAGAATCGTCGGCCCGCTCCAGTGCAGGAACGCCAGCGCGGGGGCGGCGATGAAGAAGGTGACGAAGCCAACCAGGCGCAGCGTCGGTTCCAGCGGTGAGCGCTCTTCGGCAGCGGCACCGCGCAGCACGAGGGCACCGACTACCAGCAGCAGCAACGGCAGCATGAAGGCCACGATGCCGCCGAGGAAGAAGGCGAGATCGGCGATCCAGGCACCGAATGCGCCACCAAAATTGTGGATGCCGCGTTCGGGATCGCCCGCATGCGACCAGCCCGGATCGTTCTGGCTATAGGTCAGCAGACAGGCGAACAGGTAGATCGCCAGCGGCAGCAGCAGCAGAAACGCCGTTTCACGCAGGCGCTTATGCCACTGCTCGCTGAGTTTGGGGGCCGGTTTTACCGGTTTCAGGACGCGAGCCACCCGTACAATCTACCTGAAATGCTGCTTGCAAGGCATTGATGTATCAGGCCGGTTTCAAAGCCGGATGTACGATCTTGCCACCCTCGACGTTGATACCGCGCTTGAGCGGCTCGAATTTCTTCCAGTTCTTGTCCGACGCCAGCCGCTGCACATACGGCAGGATGGCCGCACAGATCGCCTGCGACGAGGTTTGCGGCACGGCGCCTGGCATGTTGGTCACGCAGAAATGCGTCACGCCGTCGACAATATAAGTCGGGTCGGCATAGGTGGTCGGCTTCGAGGTCTCGAAGCAGCCGCCTTGGTCGATCGAGATGTCGACCAGCACCGAGCCTGGTTCCATCGACTTCACCATCGCACGCGTGACGACGTGTGGTGCCTTCGCGCTCGGAATCAGCACGGCGCCAATGACGAGATCGGCTGTCTTCACTTCGCGCGCGACGATTTCCTCGTACGGATACAGCGCGGTGACATTGGGTGCGAGATTCATCATTTCGCGCAGGCGATCCTGGCGCTTCTCGAACACGACCACATTCGCGCCGCCTGCCGCAGCCAGTTCGGCGGAGTTGCGACCCGCCGCGCCGGCGCCGAACACGACGACCTTGCCGCGCTCGGTCGATGGCAGGCCGCCGAGCAGCTTGCCCTTGCCGCCGGCCGGCTGATGCAGCAGGTGCGTACCAATCTGCGTCGCGATGCGACCGGCGATGATCGACATCGGGGCCAGCAGCGGCAGCGAGCCATCGGCCTCTTCGACCGACTCGAACGCAATGCCGGTCAGACCGATATCCAGCAGCTGCTTGGTCAGCTTCGGCTCGGGCGCGAGATGCAGGTAGCAAAACAGGAGATGATCCTTGCGCAGCAGCTTGAGATCGCCGGCGATCGGCTCCTTCACCTTGACGATCAGCTCACCGACTTCGTAGAGCTTCTTCGCGGTCGGCACCAGCTTCACGCCGACGCGTTCGTATTCTTCGTCGCGGAATCCGCTCTTGAGGCCGGCACCGGCTTGCACGAACACTTCGTGGCCACGGCGCACGAGGTCGGCGCAGGCGGCGGGAATCAGGGCGACGCGGCCTTCCAGCGTCTTGGTTTCGGAGGGGACACCGATACGCATTTTGAAAAATCCTCAGAGGAACGGATTGGAAAAGTCCGCAGACGGGCCGGAAAGATCGTCGCGACACGCCTTGAATCGCGCGCGCGTTCCCTCCATTCTCCCGGTTCCCCGCGCACCCGCACGCCGCAATGCGGCACACGGAAGCAGACGGGAACCAAGTTCGCCGGCGGCACCACTCGAAGCACCGGCGTCGGAAGAAAACAGTCAAGACGGTCGCCCTGCGGGCGGCCGGATTATATGGGAAGGTCTGCACGACTTGTAGGTCATTGTCTTCGGCCTGCGCCGTGCCTATCTCCACAACCTCGGAACGCTTGCCGCACAAGTGTTCGGCCCCCGCAAAGGTTCTCATGAGCACTGCCAAGCATTCGCGTCTGATCATCCTCGGCTCCGGCCCTGCCGGTTACACCGCCGCCGTTTATGCGGCGCGCGCCAACTTGAAGCCCACCCTGATCACCGGTCTCGCCCAGGGCGGCCAGTTGATGACGACTACCGACGTCGACAACTGGCCCGGCGACGTCGAAGGCCTGCAGGGACCCGAGTTGATGCGGCGCATGGCCGAACACGCCGAGCGCTTCAATACCGAAATGGTGTTCGACCACATCCACAGCACTGATCTGTCGCAGCCGCCGTTTCGCCTGAAGGGTGATGCCGGTGAATACACCTGCGACGCGCTGATCATCACGACCGGAGCGACGGCGAAGTACCTCGGCATTTCCTCGGAAGAACACTACAAGGGCCGCGGCGTTTCCGCGTGCGCGACCTGCGACGGCTTCTTTTTCCGCGACCAGGACGTCGCCGTCGTCGGCGGCGGCAATACCGCAGTCGAGGAAGCACTGTATCTGTCCAACATCTGCCGCAAGGTCACGCTGGTGCATCGACGCGACAAGCTGCGCGCGGAGAAGATCATGCAGGACAAGCTGTTCGAGAAGCAGCGCGCCGGCAAGGTCGACATCATCTGGAACCATGCGGTCGAGAAGGTGCTCGGCGACGACGCCGGCGTGACCGGCGTGCGCCTGCGCAGCATGCAGGACAATTCGACCCAGGATATCGCCGTCCACGGCGCCTTCATCGCGATCGGCCACACGCCGAATACATCGATCTTCGACGGCCAGCTCGAGATGACCAACGGCTACATCAACATCCAGACCGGCCTGCATGGCGGCGCGACCGCGACCAGCGTGCCCGGTGTATTCGCTGCTGGCGACGTCGCCGACCAGGTCTATCGGCAGGCCGTGACCTCGGCCGGTTTCGGCTGCATGGCGGCGCTGGATGCCGAGAAGTTTCTCGACAAGATCTAGCGTGGACGACGGCCGCGCCCTGCAGGCGCGCTTCCATGCGCGCCTGCGCGACATCGATGCCGACGCGTGGAACGCGCTGCTGCCGGACGACAATCCATTCCTCGATCACGCGTTCCTAAGCGGCCTCGAACAGCACGGCTGCATCGGCGCGCGCACCGGTTGGCGGTCGCATCATCTCGGCCTGTACGACGGCGACCGCCTCGTCGCGGCCGCGCCGCTGTACCTGAAGGGCAATTCGCACGGCGAGTTCGTGTTCGACTGGTCCTGGGCCAGCGCGTATGCGCAGCACGGCCTCGACTACTATCCCAAGCTGCTCTGCGCCGTGCCGTACTCGCCGGTGAGCGGGCCGCGCCTGCTGGTCGGAGACGGCTCTGATGCCGAGGCGCTGCGCGCTGCACTCGTGACGGCCCTGCGCGCGGAGGCCGAGCGCCTGGACCTGTCGTCCGCACACCTGAATTTTTCCGTCGACGCCGACGCGGCGGTGCTCGATCGCAGCGATTGGCTGGCGCGCTTCGACTGGCAGTTCCATTGGCACAATCAGCCCGTCGAGCAAGGTGGCTGGCGCGATTTCGACGCCTTCCTCGCCGCACTGAACCACAAGAAGCGCAAGAACATCCGCCAGGAACGCGCCCGCGTGTCGCGCGCAGGTGTCAGCTGCGAGTTGCGTCACGGCGACGAACTGGACGACGTCGAGTGGCTGGCGCTGCATGCGTTTTATCTGGCGACGTTCGACGACAAGGGCAACTACCCTGCCCTGACCCTGGATTTTTTTCGCCATCTGGGCCGCACGATGCCGCGCCGCGTCGTTGCCGTACTGTGCCGGCGCGATGGCGCCCTGATCGCCGGCACCCTGATGCTGCGCAGTTCGACCACACTGTACGGCCGCTACTGGGGTTGCACCGAACAAGTCGAGGGACTGCATTTCGAAGCCTGCTACTACCAGGGCATCGACTACTGCCTGCGCGAAGGCCTGACCACGTTCGAACCCGGCGCACAGGGCGAACACAAGCTTGCGCGCGGTTTCCTGCCGACACGCACTCGCTCGTTCCACTGGATTGCCGACCGGCGTTTCCGTGCCGCGGTCGCCGACGCGCTCGAGCGCGAGGCATACCATTTGAACGGCTATCGCGAGGACTTGCTGGAACACTCCCCGTATGCGCAGGCCGTCGCGGCGGCAACTGTATCCTCGCCCAACCTTCCCCTTGACGGGGAGGGCTGAGGTGCTGCGATCCCGCAGCCCTGCTGCTTCCACCCGCACTCCCCGATGATCCGCCTGCCGTTTCTCGATCCCGCACTCCCGAACGAGTTTCCGCCGGTGGACCGCGCACTGCGCGATCCGGACGGCCTGCTCGCTGCCGGCGGCGATCTCTCGCCGGAACGCCTGCTGGCGGCGTATCGACGCGGCATCTTTCCCTGGTTCTCCGACGGCCAGCCGATCCTCTGGTGGTCGCCTGCTGCGCGCACGGTGTTCGATACCGGTGCGATGCACGTGCCGCGCCGACTCGCGCGCTGGCTGCGTGGCTGCGATTGGAGCCTGCGCGCGGACACTGCGTTTGCCGAGGTCGTACGCGCCTGCGCCGCACCGCGCGCGCATCAACCGAGCACCTGGATCACCGACGACATGCTCGCTGCGTACCGGCGGCTGCACGCGCTCGGCCACGCGCATTCGGTCGAGGCCTGGCACGACGGACGCCTCGTCGGCGGCATCTACGGCGTCGCAATCGGTCGCATGTTCTTCGGCGAGTCGATGTTCAGTGCAATGACCAACGGCTCAAAGGTCGCGCTGCTCGCACTCTGTCGCGCCCTGCGGCAGTGGGATTTTCCGCTGCTGGATGCGCAGATCGCGTCGGACCACCTGTTCACGCTCGGCGCGCTCGAATTGCCGCGGGCGACGTTCTGCGCCAGGCTTGCGCCGCTGGTCGAAAGGCTCGCCATCGAAGGTTCGTGGAGCGAGCATTTTCCGGCAATGCGAGCGTCCGATCTTGCCGATCCGGCCTGATCGAGGCCGCCAAAACCTCAACGCCAAGCCTTTTCGCTTCCTGTCACCGCCCTAACGTGGCAGAATCGCGCGCCTTTCTGGGCCTTCCGGCCCCCGCACCCCAAGGGAACAATGTCCAAAGACGATGTCATCGAGATGGAAGGAACGATACTCGAAACCCTTCCGAACACGATGTTCCGCGTGAAGCTCGAGAACAGTCACGTGGTCACGGCCCATATCTCCGGCCGCATGCGCAAGAACTACATCCGCATCCTCACCGGCGACAAGGTGAAGGTCGAGATGACCCCGTACGACCTGACCAAGGGCCGCATCACTTACCGCATGAAGTGACGCCAGGATGCCGTCATCCCGCGCAGTAACGGGGGTGTACGACGACACGGGACCGAGTACCCCGGCGCGCTCAAGGCTCCATTGATGCCCAGCGCTGCGCTACACGCACAGACGAAGATCGAGGAGTGGCCTCTGTGCTCATCCAGAGTCGCTGGATCCCGGCTTTCGCCGGGATGACGGGCAAAAAAGTTCGCTGAGTTGAAGCCACGAAAAAGCCGAGGCGGTTGACCGGCCTCGGCTGATTTCATCCGGCGATCGCGTCGCAGGGCGGGCTATCGCAGGGTTACTCCACGACCACCGGCAGCTTCTCCGTCGCTTCGCAATCCACCGCGAGTTTGCCCTCCTTGAGCGACAGCAGCACCTTGCCGCCTTCGGCGAGCTTGCCGAACAGCAGCTCATCGGCGAGCAGGCGTTTGACGTTCTCCTGAATCACGCGTGCCATCGGGCGCGCGCCCATCTGCGGATCGAAACCATGCTCGGCCAGCCAACGTCGCGCTTCCGCGTCGACCGTCAGCGAGACGTGCTTCTCCTGCAACTGCATCTCGAGCTCGATCAGGAACTTGTCGACGACGCGCAGGATGTGCTCGAAATCGAGCGCATTGAACTGCACGATCGCGTCGAGACGGTTGCGGAACTCCGGTGAGAAGCTGCGCTTGAGCGCTTCCATCGCGTCGGTCGTGTGGTTCTGTTCTACGAAACCGATCGTGCGGCGCGCGGCCGCCTGTGCGCCGATATTCGTCGTCATCACGACGATCACATTCTTGAAGTTCGCCTCACGGCCGTTCGTGTCGGTCAGTGCGCCGCGGTCCATGATCTGCAACAGCACGTTGTAGACGTCGGGGTGCGCCTTCTCGATCTCATCGAGCAGCAGCACGCAGTGCGGATGCTTGACGATCTGTTCGGTCAGCAGGCCGCCCTGGTCGAAACCGACGTAGCCCGGAGGTGCACCGATCAGGCGCGATACCGAGTGCGCCTCCATGTACTCGGACATGTCGAAGCGCACGAGCTCGATGCCGAGCTGCATCGCAAGCTGGCGCGTGACTTCGGTCTTGCCGACGCCGGTCGGGCCGGCGAACAGGAAATTGCCGATCGGCTTGTTCGGATTGCCAAGACCCGAACGCGCCATCTTGATCGCGCCGGTCAGCGAGTCGATCGCCGCGTCCTGGCCGAACACGACCATCTTGAGGTTGCGGTCGAGGTTGCGCAGCACGTCGCGATCCGAGGCGGACACCTGCTTGGTCGGGATGCGTGCCATGCGCGCGACGATGAACTCGATGTCGGGGACATCGACGCGGCCGCTACGCTCCTCCACCTTCAGCAGGTGCTGACGCGCGCCGGCCTCGTCGATCACATCGATCGCCTTGTCCGGCAGCAAGCGGTCGGCAATGTGCTTGACCGACAGGTCGACTGCGGCCTGCAAAGCCTCGCCGGTGTACTCGACCTTGTGATGCTCCTCGAAGCGCGTCTTCAATCCCTTCAGGATCTCCACGCTCTCGGCGATCGTCGGTTCGACGACGTCGATCTTCTGGAAGCGCCGCGCGAGCGCGCGATCCTTCTCGAACACGCCACGGAATTCCTGGAATGTGGTCGAACCGATGCAGCGCAGTTCGCCGCTGGCGAGGACTGGCTTGATCAGATTCGAAGCGTCCATCGTGCCACCGGACGCGGAGCCCGCGCCGATGATCGTGTGGATCTCGTCGATGAACAGGATCGCGCCCGGCTCCTTCTTGAGCTGGCTGATGACGCCTTTCAGGCGCTTCTCGAAATCACCGCGATACTTGGTCCCGGCCACCAGTGCGCCAAGGTCGAGCGACCAGATCGTCGCATCCTTCAGCACGTCCGGCACTTCGCCTTCGACGATGCGCTTGGCCAAGCCTTCGGCCAGCGCGGTCTTGCCGACGCCCGCTTCGCCGACGTAGAGCGGATTGTTCTTGCGCCGACGGCACAGCACCTGGATCGTGCGTTCGATTTCTTCCTGGCGCCCGATCAAGGGATCGATTTTGCCCTGGCGCGCCAGATCGTTGAGGTTGTTGGCGAACTCGGCGAGCGGATTGCCGCGCGCCTCCTCACCACCCTCGCCTTCGCGATTGGCCTCGTTGCCGGCCGGCTGCGCGCCGCCGGAATCGTTGCCGATCTTGGCGATGCCGTGCGAGATGTAGTTGACGACGTCGAGCCGCGAGACGTCCTGCTGGCCGAGGAAATAGACCGCGTGCGAGTCCTTCTCGCCGAAGATCGCGACCAGCACGTTGGCGCCGGTGACTTCCTTTCGCCCCGACGACTGCACGTGATAGACCGCTCGCTGCAACACGCGCTGGAAGCCCAACGTCGGCTGCGTGTCGCGCTCGTCGTTCGGCGGCAGCACCGGCACGGTTTCGGTGATGATCGAGCGCAGGTCGCGCCCTAGCTTGGCTGTATCCGCACTGCAGGCACGCAGCACGGCGGTAGCCGAGGTGTTGTCGAGCAGCGCAAGCAGCAGATGCTCAACCGTCATGAACTCATGACGTTGCTCACGCGCTTCCTTGTAGCACTGGCCGATGGTGACTTCGAGATCCTTACTGAACATGCCGGAATGTCTCCGAAATTCGCTGAAACCTATATGTGGATCGAAGAATCGTTTTCCAGTGAGCTTGCAAGGTTCACGCCTTCTCCATCGTACAGAGCAAAGGATGCTGGTGCGTGCGTGCGAATTCGTTGACCTGGGTCACCTTGGTTTCCGCGACCTCGCGCGTGAAGACGCCGCAGACACCCTTGCCACGTGTGTGGACGTGCAGCATCACCTGCGTCGCCCGTTCGCGATCGAGGTTGAAAAACGTCTCCAGCACCACGACGACGAAGTCCATCGGCGTGAAATCGTCATTCAGCAGGATCACCTGGTACAGCGGTGGACGCACAACCTCAGGGCGCGCCTCCTCGACGGCCAGGCCTGGCAGATGTTCGGTGTGTTGATCAGGTCGTTGCGCCATAAGCGGTGGAATCTGGACGGCCAAGTTGAGTATACCCCTGAGTTACGTGAAGCCGGGCCACAAGGTGATGCCGAAAACGGGCGTCGCAAGGCCCCGCTCGTCGCCTGTTAAACTGAGCTGCTGATGAGTCAGATTGCCTTGCAAGATTCCCCTTTTGACGACGACGCCGGCGTCTGGCGTCCTCATGTGACGGTCGCAACCGTAGTGCCGCGGGGCGGGCGCTTCCTGCTGGTCGAAGAGGAGGTACGCGGTCGCATCGTGTTGAACCAGCCGGCCGGACATCTGGATCCGGACGAAACCCTGCATACCGCCGCGATGCGCGAAACGCTGGAGGAGACCGGCTGGGAGGTCGAGCTGACCTGCCTGCTCGGCGTTCAGCAATGGAGTTCGC
The DNA here is from genome assembly GCA_040005635.1 of Dokdonella sp. GTDB lineage: Bacteria > Pseudomonadota > Gammaproteobacteria > Xanthomonadales > Rhodanobacteraceae > Dokdonella_A. The sequence goes on from JBDTYM010000009.1 coordinate 12,748, forward strand.
CGTCCGGGCGCCAGTTCGTTCGCTTCACGTTTGCGGCCGAGGCGATACGCCACGATGCGCAACGTCCGCTCGACGCCGGCATCCTGCGTGCGCTGTGGATGACGCGCGAGGAGATCGCTGCGGCGACACCGCGACTGCGTAGTCCGATGGTGCTTGCCGGCGTCGATGACTGGCTCGGCGGACGCCGACTGCCGCTCGACGCGATACGTTACTTGTCCGCTCATCCGTGAGCGTGGAAGTCAGAAAGCGCTCGTGAGAAGTGCGGAAATCATCGTCGGCATGTCCGGCGGCGTCGATTCTTCGGTCGCTGCGCTGCTGCTGCAGCGCGCGGGCGAATCGATCGCCGGCCTGTTCATGCAGAACTGGGAAGAGGACGAACGCAAGGGTCCCTGCCGCGCCGATGAGGATCGCAAGGACGCCGTCGCGGTCTGCGCCAAGCTCGGCATTGCGCTGTACGCGCGCAATTTCGCGGGCGAGTACTGGGACCAGGTGTTCGAGCATTTCCTCGGCGAATATCGCCGCGGCCGCACGCCGAATCCAGACGTGCTGTGCAATCGTGAGATCAAGTTCAAGACCTTCCTCGACCACGCACGCGAACTTGGCGCCGCGCAGATCGCGACCGGCCACTACGCCCGCGTCGACTGCGCCGACGGCCTCTGGCGCCTCAAGCGCGCGCGCGATACCGGCAAGGACCAGACCTATTTCCTGCATGCGCTTGGCCAGCAGGCGCTGGCGGCGACGCGCTTCCCGCTGGGCGAACTGCAGAAGTCCGAGGTGCGCCGTCTCGCGCTCGAAGCGGGATTCGCCACGCATGACAAGAAGGATTCGACCGGCATCTGTTTCATCGGCGAGCGCGATTTCCGCGCGTTCCTGTCTGAATACATTCCGGCGCGGCCAGGCGAGATGCGCACACCGGACGGCAGCACGGTCGGCCAGCATCCTGGCGTGTTCTACTTCACCCTGGGCCAGCGCAACGGCCTTCGCATCGGCGGTCGCCGCGACGCCGCCGGCGAACCCTGGTATGTGATCGGCAAGGATGTTTCGACGAACGTGTTGTATGTCGCCCAAGGCAATACCAATCACTGGCTGCAGTCGCATACGCTTGCTGCGAGCGCGCTGACATGGACCGCCGGGCACGCGCCGGCCTCCGCGTTCCGCTGCAGCGCCATGACACGCTATCGTCAGCCGGAACAAGCCTGTGAAGTCGTCATCGACGGCGACACCTGCGTCGTACGTTTCGATCAGCCGCAACGCGCGGTGACACCGGGACAGTCCGTCGTGTTTTACGCCGGGGAGATCTGCCTCGGCGGCGGCGTCATCGAGCGCAGCGACGCACCGTTCGGCAACTGGGACACTACCGATGCGTGAGTCGCGCGTGATCGCACTGGCCGGCGTGCTGCAGGGGTGCCGGCTGGTGCGCGACATCGCCACCGATGGTCGCGCCGACCCGGCGGTGGTCGAGACCAGCCTCGCCAGCGTATTCCGTATCGACGCCGACAGTGCGGCAGACGTGTTCGGAGGAATCAGCGGCGTGCGCCGAGGCCTGGAGACCCTGCTCGACCAGTTCGACAATGGCGAGCGCGACCTCGCCCTGACGCGGCTGGTACTCGGCGTGCTGCGCCTGGAGCGCCGCCTTGCCCGCAATCCGCGCATGCTGGCCGAACTGCGCAAGGGCATCGAGGATATCCAGCGTCAGGTCGATCACCTCGGCGTGGCGCATGCCAGCGTACAGACGCGCTTGGCCGAACTGTATGTGCAGACGCTGTCACAACTGCGCCCGCGCGTCGTCGTGCACGGCAATCCACTGCACCTGGCCGACCCGCAACGCGTCGAACAGATCCGCGCCCTGTTGCTGGCGGCGATCCGCGCGGCGGTGCTGTGGCGTCAGGTCGGCGGCAGCCAGATCCGTCTGCTGTTGCGCCGGCGCGAGTACGCGATGCTCGCGCGCGGTCTGCTCTCGCGCAGCACGCTCGACCGCGGGTGAGTTCCTTCGCCCTGCGGGTTCGCTGGGAAGGGGGAAGAGAAAGAACGGAGGAAGGAACCAATCGCGGACACCCGGGCGGTTTTTTCTTTTCGCCGTTGAAACCGCTCTCTCCGGATTCCATCTACGCAGACACTTTTCAGCCTTACCTTTACTCTTCTCAGCAGCCCGAAGGGCGAAGCGACTCCCAGGCGGCGCAAGCCGCCGACTCCCCACGAACGTCGATGTCGCGATGCGGCAATGGTTTGCGCGATAATGGTGGACCCTATTCGCCGGTCCGCGTCAGTGCGGACCGCACCCGCGGCGAACGCCGCGGTCGCAAGCGAACGCCAGCACGATCAGGAGATGCACATGACAGACACGTTCTCGACCCAGGACGTTTTCGAGGTCAACGGTCAACGCTACCGTTATTCCAGCCTCGCCAAACTCGGCCAGCGATTCGACCTGAAGCGTCTGCCGTACTCGATGAAGATCCTGCTCGAGAATCTGTTGCGTCATGAGGACGGCCTCAATGTGACTGCCAAGGAAATCGAGGCGGTCGCGAATTGGGACGCGAAGAAGGAGCCGGATACCGAGATCTCGTTCATGCCGGCGCGCGTCGTGCTGCAGGACTTCACCGGCGTCCCCTGCGTGGTCGATCTCGCCGCGATGCGCGACGCCGTCGTCAAGCTCGGCGGCGACGCGACGCAGATCAATCCGCTGGCGCCAGCCGAACTGGTGATCGACCATTCGGTGCAGGTCGACGCATTTGGTTCGGCCAGCGCGCTCGACACCAATGTCGCGATCGAATTCGAGCGCAATCAGGAGCGCTACTCGTTCCTGCGCTGGGGCCAGAAGGCGTTCAACAACTTCAAGGTGGTGCCGCCGCGCACCGGCATCGTGCACCAGGTCAACCTGGAGCACCTCGCCCGCGTCGTCTTCACCGCAGACCGCGACGGCGAAACCTGGGCCTATCCGGATACCGTGTTCGGTACCGACTCGCATACGACGATGATCAATGGTCTGGGGGTGCTCGGCTGGGGCGTCGGCGGCATCGAGGCCGAGGCCGCAATGCTCGGCCAGCCTTCGTCGATGCTGATTCCGCAGGTGGTCGGCTTCAAGCTGACCGGCAAGCTCGGCGAAGGCATCACCGCGACCGATCTCGTGCTCACGGTCACGCAGATGCTGCGCAAGCTCGGCGTGGTCGGCAAGTTCGTCGAGTTCTTCGGCGATGGTCTCAAGTTCCTTCCGCTGGCCGATCGCGCCACGATCGCGAACATGGCGCCGGAATATGGCGCGACCTGCGGCATCTTCCCAGTCGACCAGGAATCGCTGAACTACCTGCGCCTGTCCGGTCGCGAGGAGACGCAGATCAAGCTCGTCGAGGCGTATGCGAAGGCACAGGGCCTGTGGCACGACGAGGCTACGCCGCACGCGGAGTTCACCACGACGCTGGAACTGCATCTTGCCGACGTGAAGCCGTCGCTGGCCGGCCCGAAGCGGCCGCAAGACCGCGTCCTGCTCGGTGACGTGCGCAAGAGCTTCAGCGATGCACTCGTCGGCCTGACCTCGAATCGCAAGCCGAAGGGCGAGGACATCGCCGACTTCGCCAATGAAGGCGGTGCCAGCGCGATCGGCAATCCGGCCAACGACCTCACCAATGGCGGCGTGCGCGTCGAAAAGGAAGGCTGCACGTTCACGCTGCGCGACGGTGCCGTCGTGATCGCGGCGATCACCTCCTGCACGAACACCTCGAACCCGGCGGTCATGCTCGCCGCAGGCCTGCTCGCGAAGAAGGCGGCGGCGCGCGGGCTGACCTCGAAGCCGTGGGTGAAACCTTCGCTCGGACCGGGCTCGCTGGTCGTCACCGACTACCTCAAGAAAACCGGCCTGCTGGAGGAACTCGAGAAGGTCGGTTTCTACGTCGTCGGTTATGGCTGCACGACCTGCATCGGCAACTCCGGCCCGCTGCCGGTCGAGATCAGCCAGGGTATTGCCGAGGGCGATCTCGCGGTGGCCTCGGTGCTGTCGGGCAATCGCAATTTCGAGGGCCGCGTGCATCCCGAGGTCAAGATGAACTACCTCGCCTCGCCGCCGCTGGTGGTCGCCTACGCGCTCGCCGGCAGCCTCAACATCAATCTGGAAACCGACCCGCTCGGAACCGGCAGCGACGGCAAGCCGGTATTCCTAAAGGATATCTGGCCGAGCAACCAGGAGATTTCCGACACGATCGCCGGCGCGATCAACCCAGCCATGTTCACCAAGAACTACGCCGACGTGTTCAAGGGCGACAGCCGCTGGAACCAGATCGCCTCGCCGGATGGCGCGCTGTACGCGTGGGACGATTCCACTTATATCAAGAATCCGCCGTATTTCGATGGCATGAGCGCAACCCCGGGTACCATCGAGGACGTCCACGGCGCGCGCGTGCTCGGCCTGTTCGGCGATTCGATCACGACCGACCACATTTCGCCGGCCGGCTCCATCAAGAAGGATTCGCCTGCCGGGCGCTTCCTCATCGCCAAGGGCGTCGCGCCGAAAGATTTCAATTCCTACGGCTCGCGCCGCGGCAATGACGACGTGATGGTGCGCGGCACGTTCGCGAATATCCGCATCCGCAACCTGATGCTGCATGGCGTGGAGGGCGGCTACACGCTGCATGTGCCGAGCGGTGAACAACTCGCGATCTACGACGCCGCGATGAAATACAAGGCCGAGAAGACCCCGCTCGTCGTTCTGGCCGGCAAGGAATACGGCACCGGCTCATCACGCGACTGGGCCGCCAAGGGCACCCTGCTGCTCGGCGTGAAGGCGGTCATCGCGGAGAGCTTCGAGCGTATCCATCGCTCGAATCTGGTCGGCATGGGCGTACTGCCGTGCCAGTTCGTCGATGGCCAGAACGCGCAGTCGCTCGGCTTGAGCGGCCAGGAGACGCTGGACATCACCGGCCTTCAAGGCGGCGAATCGAAGGAAGCCAGCGTGACCGCGACGGCCGCTGACGGCAGCCGCAAGACCTTCAAGGTCAAGGTGCTGCTGCTGACGCCGAAGGAACGCGAGTTCTTCCGTCACGGCGGCATCCTGCAGTACGTGCTGCGCCAGCTGGCGGCGAAGAAGGTCGCCTGAGCCCGCTCGACATCGACGCGGCGCCTGCGGGCGCCGCGTCAGCGGGTTTCACTCCATTTCGCGTTGTAGCAGCGCCATTCCCGGTCCTGCCGGCGCCAGCCAGTCACGAACTGCAAAACCGCGCGACGGTCGGGCAACCAGCGTCCTGAGCCGTCGGTAACGGTCGCCTCGAAGCGGGCCGTCGCGCGATCGCCGTCAAGTTCGACCTCGACGGTGCCGATGGTGACGCCGATGCTGCGTCCGGCGAGCAGGCGCGCGCGCAGCAGCTGCTCCAGGCCGGCACGATCCAGCTCGCCGTCGTTGCCGATGAAATCATCAGCAACGTGCGCGAGGACAGACGCACGTTGCTGTGCCTGCGCGGCGTCGGCGATCGACTGGATCGCATGGCGGATCGCATCGGCATCCGGCGTGTGCGCACAAGCGGCGGCAAACAGGCTCAGCAGTATCGGCAATCCTCTGCGCATACAGGCCTCTCCCATCAGCTGCGATCACACGTCGAGCAACGATCGCGCTGCAATGCGGCTTGCCGCTCGTTCCGGCCTTATGCTGCAATCGCGCGCGTGCAAAGATATACGGCAGAAGGTAACGGAATCGGGCCTGCCACAGGTTGCTCCGGCATTGCGCGGCATGCCCTGCCTGCAGAATCAGGCTGGGCCACATCAGAATCGGCGACACGAAGCGCATGCATGTCCACACTGCGGGAGGAAGAATGACGATCGACGAACGGCCCTGGCTTGCAAGTTATCCGAAGGGCATTCCGGCGGAGATCGACCCGGGGCAATATCGCTCCGTCGCCGCCCTGCTCGAGGAATGCTGCGACCGTTTTCGTCACCGGCCCGCGTTCACGAACATGGGCAAACAGATCACTTACGACCAGCTGGACAAGTTCAGCGCGCAATTCGCCGCATTTCTGCTCAACGATCTTCAGCTGAAAAAAGGCGATCGCGTCGCGCTGATGATGCCCAACGTGCTGCAGTATCCGATCGCGATCATGGCGGTGCTGCGCGCAGGGCTGACGGTCGTCAACACCAACCCGATGTACACGGCGCGCGAGCTGAAACATCAGCTCGACGACTCCGGCGCCAGCGCCATCGTCGTGCTCGACAATTTCGCCAAGACCGTCGCCGACGTCATCGACGGCACCCCGTGCAAGCACGTGATCTGCACGGCGATCGGCGACATGCTGGATTTCCCGAAGTCGCTGATCACCAACCTGGTCGTGCGCCACGTCAAGAAATTGGTGCCGGCCTATTCGATTCCGCGCGCGATCCGCTTCAACGACGCGCTCAGGCGCGGCGCGCGCGCGAAGCTCGGGCGGATCGATGTCCACCCGGACGATATCGCCTTCCTGCAATACACCGGCGGCACCACCGGCGTCGCCAAGGGCGCCATGCTGACTCATCGCAACATGGTGTCGAACATGTTGCAGGCGTTCGCCTGGATCAGCCCGAACATGCGTGAAGGCGAGGAAGTCGTCATCACCGCGTTGCCGCTCTATCATATCTTCGCGCTGACGGCCAACTTCCTGACCTTCGCCCGCGTCGGCGGCTTCAACCATCTGATCACCAACCCGCGCGATATGACGGGTTTCGTGCGCGATATCCGCAACGTGCGTTTTACCGCGTTGACCGGCGTCAATACCTTGTTCGCCGGCCTGCTCAACACGCCAGGTTTCGACCAGGTCGATTTCTCGCAGTTGCATCTGACCCTCGGCGGCGGCATGGCCGTGCAGCGGGCCGTCGCCGAACGCTGGAAAAAGGTGACCGGCTGCACGCTGGCCGAGGCCTATGGCCTCACCGAAACCTGCCCCGCCGTCTGCATCAACCCGCTCGATATCGCCGAGTACAACGGATCGATCGGCCTGCCGGTGCCATCGACCGATCTGACCATTCGCGACGACGACGGCAACGTACTGAAAATCGGTGCCGCAGGCGAACTCTGCGTGCACGGACCGCAGGTCATGAAAGGCTATTGGAACCGTCCCGACGAGACCGCCAACGTGCTCTCGGCCGACGGTTGGCTGCGCACCGGCGACATCGCACGCATCGACGAGAAGGGCTTCGTCTATATCGTCGATCGGAAGAAGGACATGATCCTTGTGTCGGGATTCAACGTGTACCCGAACGAGATCGAAGACGTGGTCGCGCAGATGCCTGGCGTTCTCGAGGTGGCGGCAGTCGGCGTACCGGACGAGAAGTCCGGCGAGGCGGTCAAGCTGGTCATCGTACGCAAGGATCCTGGCCTGACCGCCGAAGCGGTCCGTGAGCACTGCAAGGCGAATCTCACCGGCTACAAGCTGCCGCGGCTGATCGAATTTCGCGACTCCCTGCCGAAGACGAATGTCGGCAAGATCCTGCGGCGCGAGCTGCGCGACGCGGCCACCAAGACGGCCGCCTAGGAAGCGCGGGCCCATTGACAACGCCCGCAGGCGTCGTCAATGGGGGCCGGCGATGCCCTTTCGGTATCCGGCCGGCCGGGCCAATGGGGAAGAGCTATGTCTGCGAATAGGGCTCCAGCCGATCGGCGTAGCCGCCCAGCAGGTTCCACAGGGGAGCCTCCTTGTCCTCCGGTATGCGTGCGTAGGCGAAGGCGAGTTCGCCCTCGGTGACACGCGCCAGCCTCGCCTCGACGTGAATATCCAGCGCCTCGCCGAACAGCATGTCCAGCGCGTACAGGTCGCCGATCCTGCCGCTCCAGGCCTCCGGCCGGGCCACCAGCACACCGGTCGCCGAAATATTCTCGATTTCGCTGCTCCAGGCCTGGCTGCCGCTGCTCAGATAGATGGCCGAGCTGATCGGCATCCGCGCCGGCCGCAAGCGGCCGCCGTCCTCTTGTTTTGAGTTGGTCATGCATCCCCGCACATTGCGTTGCGTCCCCCGCTCCACCAATTTTCAAGACTACCGATTAGTCATATGAGACACACGTTGTCAATATCGGGTGAAACTTCGGCTAGACTGCCTGCGATCGTCCCGTTCTGGGGCACTGGAGGGGTGCAGAGCGTTTGCCGCTCGGTCTGCGATCATCGAGCGGCTTCCTGTCCTGAGGGTAATGCCATGACCGCCGTCGAATCGTTGCATCGTGATAATGATTATCGTCTCCTGCGCACCTTGGAAGATCCGGTGGCCAATGCCCACTGGTGCTTCATGCACGCGCATCGTTTTCCGCGTGACACGGGGTATCGCGCCTGCTTCTCCGTGGCGTTGATGAAGGAAATGCGGGAATTCCTCAAGCGCACCACCGACCGTCTGACGCTGCGATCCTCCAACTCCGATGCAAGTCTGACTCATGTCGTCATCACCTCGGACACCAATGTCTACAATCTCGGCGGTGATCTCGAGCTGTTCTGCCGCTTGATCCGCGAACGCAATCGCGAGCATCTGCTGGCCTATGCCCGTTTGTGCGTCGAAGGCGTCCACGAAATTCATGCCGGCCTCAATCGCAATGCGCACACGGTGGCGCTGGTCCAGGGTGATGCGCTTGGCGGCGGCCTCGAGCTCGCGCTGTCGTGCCAGACCATCGTCGCCGAAAGCGGCGTCGGCATGGGCTTCCCGGAAGTCCTGTTCGATCTGTTCCCCGGCATGGGCGCCTACTCATTCCTGTGTCAGCGTGTCAGCCCGCGCTTCGCCGAAGAAATGATGCTCAACGGCACGATCTATTCGAGCGACGAATTGCATCGTCTCGGTCTCATCGACGTGCTGGTTCCGAAGGGCGAAGGCGTGCAGGCCGTGCACGATCTGATCCGACGCAATCAGCGTATTCCACATGCGCGCACCGCGATGAATCGCGTCCGCCAGATCCGCAACCCAGTGACCCTGACCGAATTGATGCAAGTCACGGAAATCTGGGTCGATACCGCCATGCAGCTCGGCGAGAAGTCGTTGCGGACGATGGAACGCCTCGTACGTGCGCAGCAGAAGCGCCCGCTCATCGTGGAAAACCAGGAACGCGCACCCCTCGAAGTTGCACAAGTCGCGAGTTCCTGAGGAATACCGGTCGGCTGCGCACCCACGTACGCCCGCCCTCAACATGCGAAGCCGGATCAGTGAATGCGATCCGGCTCGCTGCTCCCCGTCTGCGGTGCCTGGGTCGGGGTCTTCAGCGAGGTACGCGCAAGTTCGAGTTGCTCCCGCAGTTGCTGGATTCGCTGCTGCCACTCGCGCGGTAGCTGCCAATTGCCGAGTTTCATCGCGTCGGACGCCGCACTGGACAGGCGTAGCGCGCCCATATTGCCGGCGACGCCCTTGAGCGCGTGGCACTGGTCGCGAAATGCGTCCCACTGTCCCAGCGCGCCGCTTCGTTCCAGATCACCAATCGTCTTCAGCGCATCGCGCAGGCATTCGTCGACGAAGAGGCCGACGAATCCTTCGCCGAGTTGCAGTTCGGCAAGCTCCTCGAGCACGGCACGTGAAATCACGTTGTCGGTCTCGCGTCCGGCTCTACCCGACGCAACGGACGGCGCCACCCTGGAATCGCTGTCCACGTGCCCCAGCGCGACATCGGTCAAGGCTTCGAGCAGACGATTCAACGCAACCGGCTTGGTCAGGAAGGTGCGCGCACCCGCTTGTTCACATTCACGCACCGTTGCCGCGGTCGCGTCCGCGCTGAGCACGATGAACGGTGTCAGCTGCTGCCCTGCTTCCATGATCCGGACCTGCTTCAGCACATCGAGGCCGCTGATCCCCGGCATGTGCAGATCGATGATTACGCCGTCGAAGCGTTCGTTCTCCAGTGCGGTCAGGACTTCTTCGCCACTCTGAACGGCACGCGCCTGATGGCCAGCCTTTTCGAGCAACCGGCACAGCACCGTGATATTCGCAGGTTGATCATCGGCGACCAGAAGGTGCAGCGACTTAACGCGCGCACGGTGGCGTACGAACGGATCGTCAAACGCGATGATGTTCTCGCCGCTGCGCGCCGCCTTTCCGGCCTGTTCCAGCGGCACTTCAACCGCCCGGAACGGAATTTCGACCCAGAAATTCGATCCCTTGCCCTCGACGCTCTCGAAAGCGATATGTCCGCCGAGCAGCTCGGTCAACGATTTAGCGATCGTGGTGCCAAGGCCGGTACCGCCAAAGCGACGCCCATGACCGCCTTCTGCCTGCTCGAACGCCTGGAAAATGCGCCCCTGCGCGTCCATCGGAATACCGATCCCGGTGTCGCGTACCGAAAAGCGCAATGCGGCGATCGGATCGGCGTCCGCATTGATGCGGGCGATGTCCACTGCGACGCTGCCCTGTTCGGTGAACTTGATCGCATTGGAGAGCAGATTGAGCAGAATCTGGCGCAGGTGATCGCCGTCGCCGTGCAGGATCACCGGCACACCGCGACCGATCTTGATGTCGAACACGATGCCCTTGTTGTGGGCCAGCGGCTGCAGCATCACCTGGATGCCGTCGAGGACATCGGCGAGACGGAAGTCCGCCTCGGTGCATTTCAGCTTGCCGACCTCGATCGCCGAAATATCGAGCACATCCTCGACCAGGGCCAACAGGGTCTTCGCGGACGCCTGGATCACTTCCGCGCACTCGCGCTGCTCGCTGGTCAGCTTGGTCGTCGACAACAGCTCCGACATGCCGACGACGCCGTTCAGCGGCGTGCGGAACTCGTGGCTCATGTTGGCGAGGAAGCGGCTCTTCGCCTCGTTGGCGCGGCGCGCATCCTCGGTCGCCCGGGTCAGGGCGCGCAGCAACGAAGTAAGGTAGGCCGGAATCGCGATCAGACCGATCAGCAGTCCCCAGGCCAACGCCTGGTTCTCCAGCCAGTAGGGAGTGAACAGGATGACCGGCACGAAGGAAAGACTGGCGAGGCCAACCGCGACCATCAGAAAACGCGGACCGTAGCGGAGGCCGTTGCCGATCGTGACCCACAGGTACACGACATAGACGGGCGCCAGATGCGCACCCATCAGATGCATCGCCGAGCCCATCATCGTGTAGTCGACGAACATGCCGGCGACGCGGCGCACACGCGATACGCCCGGCTGCATCGCGATCGCGATCAGGATGGCTGCGCCGGCCAGCGATTCGACGGCCACCAGCGACAACACCGCGCGCAGCGACGGATCCTGAAACCCGGTGATGCTGCCGACGCCAAACAGGTAGACCAGCACGATGCCGAGGATGCAAAGCCGGATGATCGCCTGCTCGTGCTCGCTGTCCGGCCGCTTTGCGTAGCGTGCCTTGACCGTCGCGAGTAGGGAATTCATACGTTTCAACCTTGCGGGCCGGGTGCCCGCGGCTTCACCCGCCCAGGCTTGGCGGAGCCAGCTTGGCGTTGAGGATGTCGAGGATACGCGCTTGATGGGCCAGGAGAGCATCGACACAGGCAGGATCAAAAAGCGTGCCACGATTGGCTTTTATGTAATCAAACGCCTCATCGGAACTCCACGCGCGTTTGTAGGGGCGTTCCGACGTCAGCGCATCGAATACGTCCGCCACAGCCACGATGCGCGCCGGCAGCGGAATCGCCTCGCCTTTCAGGCCGTCCGGATAGCCGCTGCCATCCCAGCGTTCGTGATGGCGCAACGCGATCAACGCACCCATCTGCACGAAGCGGCTCTGGCTGTCACGCAGGATCTCGTAGCCGATCAGTGGATGCCGGCGCATCACGGCGAATTCCTCATCGCTGAGACTGCCGCGCTTCAACAATACGTTGTCGGGGATGCCGATCTTGCCGATATCGTGCAGCGGGGCCGCCGAGGTCAGCGTCTTGATGTCCTCCTCGGCCATGCCGAGGGCCTCGGCGAGGACCTCGGCATAATGCGACATTCGCAACAAGTGGATTCCTGTACCAAGATCACGGTACTCGATCGCCTTGGCGAGCCGGTACAGCGTCTCGCGCTCGCGCTGCTCGACCTCGTGCAGCCCCTCCAGCACGCGGCTCTCGAGCGAGCGGGCGCGCTCCTTCACGGATTCGCCCTGCTGGCGCAACTGCAGGAGGTTCTTGCAGCGCGTACGCAACTCACGCGGGCGCACCGGTTTCACAAGGAAATCGATGACCCCGGCTTCGAGCGCAGCCTGACGCACCGGCTCGTCGCCGACCACGCTGATCAGCACGATCGGGACGTCACGACGTGACAGCGAGCGGCGGAAACGGCGCGCGAACTCCAGGCCATCCATTTCCGGCATGCGGTAGTCGAGCAGGACGAGATCGGTGACATTCGCCTCCGACCAGCGCAAGGCTTCGACCGGACTGCCGAAATCCGCTGTGCGCACGCCGGGTCCGATCGCCTCGACGACGTGCCGCAGCATCGTGCGTGCGGAAGGCTGGTCATCGACGATCAGTACGTTCAAGCAGGTTCTCCACGGTCGGATGCGGCCGATTGCGTCCCTTTTTGCAGCACTCCGTGGACCACGCGCGCACCGGTGTGACTGGCGCCGGCATTCCATCGGACAGCCGCCTCCGCAGCGCGAGCACTTCCGTTGTCTAGGCTAGCACAATCGACGCAGCTGCCACTCATGCCGGACGCCACCGACCACGCGGCGCCGGACGTACTCACGCAGCAGGCACGATCATCACGCCTCAGGCTTCCGGACGCATATACGGGAACAACAATACGTCGCGGATCGAAGGCACGTCAGCGAACAGCATCACTAAGCGATCGATGCCGACGCCGAGTCCACCCGTCGGCGGCATGCCGTACTCGAGCGCACGGATATAGTCCGCGTCGTAGTGCATCGCCTCATCGTCGCCAGCGTCCTTCGCTTGCACCTGCGCGAGGAAGCGCTGCGCCTGGTCCTCCGGATCGTTGAGTTCCGAAAATCCGTTCGCCAGTTCCTTCGCACCGACGAACAACTCGAAGCGATCGGTGACTTCGGGATCGTCATCGCTCGCGCGCGCCAGCGGCGAGACCTCGGTCGGATACTGCGTGACGAAGGTCGGCTGGATCAGCGAGCCTTCGACGGTTGCCTCGAAAATCTCCAGCAACAAACGGCCCCAGCCAAACTCCTTCTTGACGTGCACGCCGAGCCGCGTGGCATGCCGTGCCAGCGCATCGCGGTCGCGCAATTCATGCTCGCCGATGTCGGGATTGTGATGGCGAACCGCCTCGGCCATCGCCCAACACCTGAAGGGCGGACCGACGTCGATGTCGCGACCTTCCCAGCTCAACGTGGTCGTGCCGCGCGTCGCCAGCGCCATTTCGCGGATCATCGCCTCGGTCAGGTCCATGATCTCGTTGTAGGTCGCGTAGGCCTGATATAGCTCGAGCATCGTGAACTCGGGGTTGTGCCGCGTCGACACGCCCTCGTTGCGGAAATTGCGATTGATCTCGTACACCCGCTCGAATCCGCCGACGACGAGACGCTTCAGGTAAAGCTCCGGTGCCACCCGCAGGTACATGTCCAGATCGAGCGCGTTGTGGTGCGTCACGAATGGCTTCGCGGTGGCGCCGCCCGGAATCGGGTGCATCATCGGCGTCTCCACTTCCATGAACCGTCGTGGCTCGGCTTCGAGCCACTGCCGCATGAAGCGGATCATCGCCGAGCGCAGCTCGAATACGCGGCGCGACTCGGCGGTGACGATCAGATCGACGTAGCGCTGCCGATAGCGCTGCTCGACATCGGCAAGTCCGTGCCACTTGTCCGGCAACGGTCGCAACGACTTCGTCAGCAGACGCAATCGGTCGACCTTTATGGAAAGCTCGCCGGTCCGGGTGCGTGTCAGCACGCCTTGCGCGCCCACGATGTCGCCGACGTCCCATCCCTTGAATGCATCGTAGGCGTCGCCGAGAGCGGAATGCTGCAGGAATAGCTGAATGCGCTCGGAAACGTCCTGAATCTGCGCGAAGCTGGCCTTGCCCATCACGCGCTTGGCGATCAAACGTCCAGCGACGCTCACGCGCCGCTGCAGGGACTCGAGCGCCTCAGCGGTCCATTGCTCGTGATCTGCAAATTCCTTCTGCAGATCCCCGGCGAACGCGTCGATCCTGAAGTCATTCGGGAATGCGACCCCGAGAGCACGGAGCGCGCGCAGTTTTTCGCGACGCTCGGCGATCAGCTTGTTTTCGTCGGGCGCCTGATTATCGGTGGGATTGCTCATGGAATCGGCACTGGGTGGAAACTGAAAAAGGGAATCGGCTTTACGGCAGTCGTCGGAATCCGTTTTGCCTTTTATCCAAAAGAACAAATGGATCCCGGCATGCGCCGGGATGACGAGCGTATCGAACCGTCAGGCATCCGAGCGTTTTGCGCCTGCTTCCAGGCCCGCCTTCAGACTCGCTTCGACGAATTCGTCGAGATCGCCATCGAGCACTTTCTGCGTATCCGTGCGCTCGATGCCGGTGCGTAGATCCTTGATGCGCGACTGATCGAGGACGTAACTGCGAATCTGGTGGCCCCAGCCGATATCCGATTTGGTCGCCTCCAGCGCATCCTTGACGGCGTTTCGTTTCTGGATTTCCAATTCATACAACTTGGCTTTGAGCATCTTCATCGCACGATCACGATTGGCGTGTTGCGAGCGTTCGGTCTGGCAGGCCACGACCGTGTTGGTCGGCACATGCGTGATGCGCACCGCCGACTCGGTCTTGTTGACGTGCTGTCCGCCGGCACCCGATGAGCGATACACGTCGGTGCGCAGATCGGCCGGATTGATGTCGATCTCGATGCTGTCGTCGACTTCCGGCGACACGAACACCGAGGTGAAACTGGTGTGTCGACGATTGTCCGAGTCGAACGGCGACTTGCGCACGAGCCGATGCACGCCGATCTCGGTCTTGAGCCAGCCGTAGGCATGATCGCCCTCGACGCGGAAGGTCGCGCTCTTGATGCCGGCGACATCACCGGCGCTCGCTTCGAGCAGCTCGGTCTTCCAGCCGCGGCCTTCGGCCCAGCGCAGGTACATGCGCAGCAACATCTCCGCCCAATCCTGCGCTTCGGTGCCGCCGGCACCGGCCTGGATATCGACGAACGCATTGGCGCTATCCATCTCGCCGGAGAACATACGCTGGAATTCGAGCTTGTCGACTTGCGCAGCGAGCGTCTCGGCATCCTTGGCGACCGCCAGTGCGGTGCCCTCGTCACCTTCGTCGATGGCGAGATCGAGCAGATCGCCCGCTTCGACCAGACTTTCGGTCAGGCTGCGGATGCCACCGACGACGCGATCGAGATTCGCGCGCTCCTTGCCGAGATCCTGCGCGCGCTGCGGATTGTCCCAGACATCCGGATTTTCGAGTTCGCGAGTGACTTCCTCGAGCCGCTCGGCCTTGGCCTCGAAGTCAAAGATACCCCCTAAGCGACGCCACACGATCCTTCAGATCGGCGATGCGCGCATGAATCGGATTGGTTTCGATCACGAAGTATGACGACTGAATTGGGGCGCGCAGGATAGCAAATCGAGCCCGCGAGCGGTGCCGGCCACGGCAGCGCGGCTGCGTCGCCAGCCACTGCGGCCTACACACTACGCAACAGGAACCTCGTTGCGTCCCGCACGACTGCGCGAATGGCGTCGAGGCATCCGACGGATCATATCGGGGCGGACGCCAACCCACGCAAAGGAGAAGCCATGCAACGACCACTCTTGCTCACGCAGAACATCGAGAAGCTGATCAAGAAAGGCTGATCGGCGGCGCGGCGCGGGGACGCGCGCCCATGTTGGCTGTCGAATGGTCCCACTTTGCGCAAGCGAGGACAAAGATTGAGGCACGAAGTACACGAAGGGAAAACAGTCGGTCAAAAAACCATCTTCGTGTTCTTCGCGTTTCAGGCTTTGCTTTTGCGCACCCCAGCCATGAAGGATGGCAGCAACGATCGTGCTACGCCGGTTCGATATGCCGCAGCAGAAGCTGCAGCCGTTCCTGTCCGTTCCAGTGATTGAGTTCAAGCTGGAACACCGCGCGCAGCCGCGCCGGCGGCGGCATGCAGTCGAGCGCATTGAACAGAATTGCGTCGAGCAGTTCGATGCGATCGTCCAAACGAAGTTTCAACTTGAGATGGCGTTCGCCCACCGCGCGCCACGAGTCGACTGCGAAGACGTTGTCGAATGCCGGCTCGGTGAAAGCCTGGCCCCACGGCCCGGCGTAACGCAGAGCATGCGCGGCGTCGAGGCAGAATTCATCAGGGGCGAGCTCGCCATCGCTCCAGACGAACCGCTCGAGCGCTTCGGCGTCGAGGCGCCGCCGCGCGACCGCATCGAACTCCGCCGCGAAGCGCGCCAGATTCGTCGACGAAAGCGTCAATCCCGCCGCCATCGCATGACCACCGAAGCGCATGATCAGTCCAGGACATGTGGCGTCGACCTCGGCCAAGGCATCGCGCAGATGGAAACCGGAGATCGAACGAGCCGATCCGCGCAGTTCCGTACTAATGCGCGCATCCGGCGCGCGAGAATCAAGAAGCGAGCCTCCCTGCTCGCACTCTTCAATATGCGCCGGGGCAAACGCCACTACCGGACGATGCAGCCGCTCCTTGAGCTTCGAGGCGACCAGGCCGACGACGCCGGGGTGCCAGTGCGGCTCGTACAGGACGATGCCGTGGGGAAGCTCGTCGTCGCGATGCCGCGCGAGGAACTCCGTGACCATCGCCTCGCCCTGCTCGACCATCGCCGACTGCAGCTCCTGGCGCTGCGCATTGATCGATGACAGCTGCAAGGCGAGCGCATCCGCAAGTATCGGGTCGTCGCTGAGCAGGCATTCGATGCCGATGCTCATGTCGTCGAGGCGGCCGGCTGCATTGATGCGCGGGCCGAGGGCATAGCCGAGATCGGCTGCGACGGCACGCTCCGGTTCGCGCCCGGCCGCTCGATAGAGCGCCTGAATGCCGGCGCACGCACGTCCGCCGCGGATGCGTTTCAGACCGGCATCGACGAGGATGCGATTGTTCGCGTCGAGTGGTACCAGATCGGCAACGGTGCCGAGCGCCACCAGATCGAGCAGTACCGACAGATCCGGCTCCGCCTCGCGTGACGCGTACGCGCCGCGCGCTCGGCGATGCGCACGCAAGGCGAGCAGCAGATAGAACACCACGCCCACGCCGGCGAGCGCCTTGCCCTCGAATGCTTCGTTCATCTGCGCGTCGCGCGCGCAGGCATCACACGGCGAACCCGCATGCGCGCAGGTTTCGAAATGGACTACGTTCGGATTCACCATCGCATCCGCAGCCGGCAGCGTCGCGCCGGGCAGATGGTGATCGGTGACGATGACGCCGATGCCGTGCGCCTTCGCGGCGGCGACACCGGCATGACTGGCGACGCCATTGTCGACGGTGACGATCAGGTCGGGCGGGTCGGCTGCGAGCGATTCGACCAGACCGACCGAGAGTCCGTAGCCATCGCGAAAGCGGTTGGGCACGCGATAACTCACTTCGCGCGCGCCGAGCAGACGCAGGCCGCGCACGGCGACGGCGGTACCGGTCGCACCGTCAACGTCGAAATCGCCGACGATGCAAACGCGCCGATCGCCATCGATCGCCGCGTCCAGCAGTGCACAGGCCTGCCCGATGCCACCGAGTCGCGTGGGCGCGATGAGATCGGCCAATCGCGCTTTCGACACCTCGGCCGGCGCAATCCCGCGCACCGTATAGACCCGCGTGAGCAGCGGATGCAGATGCTCCGGCCACGTCGCTGGCGCGGCGTACGCGGTACGGCGACGGATCGCGATCGGCTTCACGCAGCGGTCGTCTTCATGATGTCATTCGCGGCGAGCCCAGATGCGGGACACCGCAATCAGGTCTCGTAATGCACGCCGGTGATCTCGTAGTTGCGCGTGCCGTTCGGCGCCTGGAACTCGAAGCTGTCGCCTTCGCTCTTGCCGATCAGCGCGCGCGCGAATGGCGACGAGATCGAGATCAGGCGCTGCTTTATGTCCGCCTCCAGGTCACCGACGATCTGATAGCTGACATCCTCGCCGGAATCCTCGTCGGAAAGATCGACGATCGCACCGAACACGATGCGTTTGCCCGCATTCAAGCGCGACACGTCGATGACTTCGGCGTTCGACAGCGCCGCTTCGAGCTCGTTGATGCGCCCCTCGGTGAAGCCCTGCATCTCGCGCGCGGCGTGGTACTCGGCGTTTTCCTTGAGGTCGCCATGCGCACGCGCCTCGGCGATCGCCGCGATGATGCGTGGGCGCTCCTTCGACTTCAGCCGATCCAGTTCCGTGCGCAGACGCTCGGCCCCCTTCTTGGTCATCGGTGGTCGGTTCACGCCAGCTCCCTGTGCAATTCCTGCAGGCTGTTTACATCAGCGCTGTCGCGGAAGTCCAATGAATGCAGCAGCGCCTTGGCGCCGCTGACCGTGGTTGAGTACGTCACGCGCTGCTGCAAGGCCTCGCGGCGGATCGAGAACGAATCGGCGATCGCCTGCTTGCCTTCGGTCGTGTTGACGATGAACGCGATCTCGCCGTTCTTGATCAGGTCGACGATATGCGGACGGCCTTCGAGCACCTTGTTGATGCGTTCGCAGACGATACCATGCGCACTCAGATAGGCATGCGTGCCGCCGGTTGCGACGAGGCCGAAGCCGCGTCGGATCAGGTCGCGCGCGACATCGAGCAGCAGTTCCTTGTCGGCGTCGCGTACCGAGATGAAGGCCTTGCCCGCCGACGGCGCGCGGATGCCCGCGGCTTCATGGGCGCGCGCGAACGCGGCACCGAAGTTGCGGCCGACCCCCATGACCTCGCCGGTCGAACGCATTTCCGGTCCGAGGATCGGATCGACGTTCTGAAACTTCAGGAACGGGAAGATCGCTTCCTTGACCGAGTAGTAGTCCGGCACGACTTCGCGCGTCGCGTTCTGCGAGGCCAATGTCTGCCCGACCATGCAGCGCGCCGCGATCTTCGCCAGTGCAACGCCAGTCGCCTTGGCCACGAACGGCACGGTGCGCGAAGCGCGCGGATTCACCTCGAGAATGAACACGCGTGCGACGGCCTCGGCGCTCGTCGGCGAGGTGTCGTACTGGATCGCGAATTGGGTGTTCATCAAGCCGACGACCTTGAGTTCGCGCGCGAGCAAGGTCACCTGGCGGCGCAGCTCGTCCTGGATGGCGGGGGTCAGTGAATACGGCGGCAGCGAACACGACGAGTCGCCGGAATGCACGCCGGCTTCCTCGATATGTTCCATCACTCCGCCGATCAGCACATTGCCCTCGATGTCGGCGACGATGTCGACATCGACTTCGCCGGCATGGTCGAGGAAGCGGTCGAGCAACACGGGGGAATCGTTCGATACGCGCACGGCTTCGCGGATGTAGCGCGACAGATCCGCATCGTCGTGCACGATCTCCATCGCGCGGCCGCCGAGTACGTAACTCGGCCGCACCACCAGCGGATAGCCGATCTCGCGCGCCAATGCGAGCGCTTCGTCGGCATTGCGCGCAGTGCGGTTCGGCGGCTGGTTCAACGCCAGCCTCTCAATCAGCTTCTGGAAGCGCTCGCGATCCTCGGCGAGATCGATCGAATCCGGCGAGGTGCCAATGATCGGCACGCCTGCGGCTTCGAGCGCGCGTGCGAGCTTCAGCGGCGTCTGTCCGCCGTACTGCACGATGACGCCTTTCGGCTTTTCCTTGTCGACAATCTCGAGCACGTCCTCCAGCGTCAGTGGTTCGAAGTACAACCGATCCGATGTGTCGTAGTCGGTCGAGACGGTCTCCGGATTGCAGTTGACCATGATCGTTTCATAGCCATCCTCGCGCAGCGCGAGCGCGGCATGCACGCAGCAGTAGTCGAACTCGATGCCCTGGCCGATGCGGTTGGGGCCGCCGCCGAGCACGATGATCTTGTCGCGCGTCGTCGGGGCGGCCTCGCATTCCTCTTCGTAGGTCGAGTACAGATAAGCCGTGGTCGTGGCGAACTCGGCCGCACAGGAGTCGACGCGCTTGTATACCGGTCGCACGTTGAACGCGCGGCGCAACGCGCGCACGGCGTTCTCGTCGGTCGCGACGAGTTCGGCCAGGCGCGCATCGGAATAGCCCTTGCGCTTCAAGCGCCACATGCGTTTGGCGTCGAGCGCAGCGAGACCGCCCGCCTTGATCTCACCTTCGACGCGCACGAGATCCTCGATCTGCGCGAGGAACCACGGGTCGATATGCGTCAGCGCAAACACGTCGGCACCCGACAGCCCCGCACGGTAGGCGTCGGCGACGTAGAACACGCGGTCGGGACCCGGTTCCTTCAGTTCGCGCTTCAGCGTCGCCAACCCCTCTGGAGTAGCCGTGTCGAGCTTGCTTGGATTGAGGCCATTCTTGCCGGTCTCGAGGCCACGCAGCGCTTTCTGCAGGGATTCCTGGAAGGTGCGGCCGATCGCCATCACTTCGCCGACCGATTTCATCTGCGTGGTCAGACGCGCATCGGCAGTCGGAAACTTCTCGAACGCAAATCTCGGAATCTTCGTGACGACGTAGTCGATCGCCGGTTCGAACGATGCCGGCGTCTTGCCGCCGGTGATCTCGTTGCGCAGCTCGTCGAGCGTATAGCCGACCGCAAGCTTGGCCGCGACCTTGGCGATCGGGAAGCCAGTCGCCTTCGACGCCAGCGCCGACGAGCGCGATACGCGCGGGTTCATCTCGATGACAACGACGCGGCCATCTTCGGCATTGATGCCAAATTGCACGTTGGAGCCGCCAGTGTCGACGCCGATCTTGCGCAGCACGGCGATGCTGGCATCGCGCAGGCGCTGGTATTCCTTGTCGGTCAGCGTTTGCGCCGGCGCCACCGTAATCGAGTCGCCGGTATGCACGCCCATCGGATCGAGGTTTTCGATCGAGCAGATGATGATGCAGTTGTCGGCCGTGTCGCGGACGACCTCCATCTCGAACTCTTTCCAGCCGAGCACCGATTCCTCGACGAGGACTTCGTGCACTGGCGACAGATCCAGACCGCGCTTGACGATCTCCTCGAATTCTTCCTTGTTGTACGCAATGCCGCCGCCGGAACCGCCGAGCGTGAAGCTCGGCCGGATGATCGTCGGATAGCCGACCTTGACTTGTGCATCGAGCGCCTGCTCGAACGTACGCACGACTTCGGCCTTGGGGCACTCCAGGCCGATCTCGCTCATCGCGACGCGGAACAGCTCGCGGTCCTCGGCCATGCGGATCGCCTCGCGTGAGGCGCCGATCAGTTCGACGTTGTATTTTTCGAGGACGCCGTGATCGGCCAGATCGAGCGCGCAGTTCAGCGCGGTCTGGCCGCCCATCGTCGGCAGCAGCGCGTCGGGCTTCTCCTTCGCGATGATCTTCTCGACCGTCTGCCAGTTGATCGGCTCGATGTAGACCGCGTCCGCCGTTTCCGGGTCGGTCATGATCGTGGCCGGATTCGAATTGACGAGGACGACGCGATAGCCCTCTTCCTTCAGTGCCTTGCAAGCCTGCGCGCCCGAATAGTCGAATTCGCAGGCCTGCCCGATGACGATCGGGCCGGCGCCGATGATGAGGATGGTGCGGAGATCAGTTCTTTTTGGCACTGCCACTTTCCTGCGAAGGCGGTGAAGCCGGCGCCGGCTCCAGCAATGTGATGTGGCGGATCGATTCATGCGGAACGCTGAGTTCGATCGAGCCGGCTTCCGGTCCGAGCTGCAAGAGCAGGGTCGGATTGGTGTACTTGATCAGGGTGCCGCGACGCGCGGTGTTGAGGTTCGTCTCGACGACGATCACCGCACCGACCTGGGTTTCGAGTTCCTGGTATTCGATCGGCCGGCCGACCGGCTTCGCCGGCTCGCTGTTCTTCACCGGTTTGGGTTGTGCCGCATAGACACTCGAACCGCCGAGCAGCAGCACTGCAGCGGCGAGCGCAAAAAGGAATGGACGTCGTTGCTGGATCATGTCGTTTACGCCGCGGCAGCCGCGCGCGCCTCCATCTGGTGGATGAACCGATCGAACAGGCCGGCCACGTCGTGTGGGCCGGGACTCGCTTCCGGATGCCCCTGGAAACTGAAAGCTGGCGCGTCGGTCAGCGCAATGCCCTGCAGCGAACCGTCGAACAGCGAGCGATGCGTCGGCCGCACGTTCGCCGGCAGGGTCGCCTCGTCGACCGCGAAACCGTGGTTCTGGCTCGAAATCATCACGCGACCGCTGTCGAGATCGATGACCGGGTGATTTGCGCCGTGATGGCCGAACTTCATCTTGATCGTCTTCGCGCCCGCAGCCAGGCCGAGCAGCTGATGGCCGAGGCAGATACCGAACGTCGGCAGGCGTGCGCGCACGAATTCGCGAATCGCCGCGATCGCGTAGTCGCACGGTTCCGGGTCGCCCGGGCCGTTCGAAAGGAACACGCCATCCGGACGCAGCGCGAATACCTCGCTGGCCGGCGTCTGCGCCGGTACCACGGTGAGTTCGCAACCGCGATCGGCCAGCATGCGCAGGATGTTGCGCTTGACGCCGTAGTCGTACGCGACGACGCGCAGGCGCGTCGCCGGCTGTGCGAAGGCGGCGCGATCGAGGTCGTAGCTGCCGTCGCGCCATGGGTAGCGCTCGCGCACCGACACGACCTTGGCCAGGTCCATGCCCTTGAGGCCGGGGAACGCCCGCGCTGCGGCCAGTGCCGCTTCTTCGGAGGCGTCCGCGCCGGCGAGGATGCAGCCATTC
This sequence comes from Dokdonella sp., assembly GCA_040005635.1. Classification (GTDB taxonomy): domain Bacteria; phylum Pseudomonadota; class Gammaproteobacteria; order Xanthomonadales; family Rhodanobacteraceae; genus Dokdonella_A. Next base: position 35,342 of record JBDTYM010000009.1, read on the forward strand.
TGCGCGCCCTGGTCGCGCAGAATGCGTGTCAGCCGGCGCGTATCGATTTCTGCGATCGCAACGATGCGGTTGCGCTGCAAATAGGCGGCCAGCGTCTCCTGCGAGCGCCAATTGCTCGCGGCGATCGGCAGGTCGCGGATGACCAGACCCGCTGCGTGGACCTGGTTCGATTCGGCGTCTTCGGCATTGCAGCCGGTGTTGCCGATGTGTGGATAGGTCAGTGTGACGATCTGCCGCGCGTACGAGGGGTCGGTCAGAATTTCCTGATAGCCGGTCATCGCCGTGTTGAAAACGACTTCGCCGACGGTCTGCCCGTCTGCGCCGACGGAAAGGCCGCGGAAGAGAGTTCCGTCAGCGAGTGCGAGTAGAGCCGGAGTCGTCATTGTTTCGCCTGTGGTTGCGTGCCGCACGCCGCGCCCGGGCGCCGACACCGGATGCGACGAAACCCGCGGGCTGGCAATGACCAGTCCGTTGGGTGTGGAAAAAGGAATCGAGGCGAGTCGAAATTCTAGGGCCGCGCTGCCCTGCTGTCCACCGCAGGTCTACAATTCCGGCGGTGTACGACGACTCCCGCCCCGCATGAATGCCGTTCCTGCTGCCTTTGAAAACGAAGCTCTGCTCGATGCGCGCCGGCTCGAACGCGCCGACACGGTCGTTCGCCAGCTGCCATTCGCGTTCCTGATTGCGCAGGAGCAGCTGCCCGACAGCACGCGCAGCGAGCTTGCGCGGGACTTTCCGCGCTATCCGAGCGCCGGTTTCTTTCCGTACGAAGCGAAGGATTGCGGTCCATCGATCAATCGCCTGATCGAACAGCTGTCCGCGCGCGACTTTGCCGACGCCGTCGGCAGCCGACTCGGCGTGGCCGACCTCGGTACGTATCCGAATCTGGTCACGCTGTGCCGGCTGCTGAACAAGCGTCATGGCACGATCCATACGGACAGCCGTTCCAAGGTCATCACTGCACTCGTCTATCTCAATGAAAGCTGGCCGGACACAAGTGAGGGTTGCTTTCGTTTCCTCAACCGCATCGACGACATCGACGACCTTGCAGCGCCGGAAATCCGACCGCTGTACGGCCGCTTCGTCGCGTTCCGGCGCGCCGAGAATTCCTTCCACGGGCACCTGCCGCACGAGGGCGAGCGCCGCGTGATCCAGATCGCCTGGTTGACCAGTGAGGATGAGAAGCTGCGCAAGACCCAGCGCGGCAAGCTGTCGCGCCTGTTCAAGAAGCTGTTCGGCCGTCTCGACCGCAAACTCGGCGCCGGACGCGATCGCAACGCGGCCCATCGAGACTGATTCGACGCCAAGGAGGGAACCCATGAAACGTTTGCTCGTATCGATCGCCGCTCAAGCCGTGTTCTGGCTGGCATTCGCCGCGAGCTGTGCGATCGCACGCCAGGGCGAGCCGCCGTACAGCCTTGTCCATCGTGCCAAGGTCGGCATGGAGCTGCCGGTCACCGACGTGCCGGCGCTCGATGCGGCTCGGCGCCGCACCGAAATGGACGCGGCAGCAACGGCGAGCGGATCACGCGACAAGCGTCTGCTTGTTGCCGACGACAGCGCCGTGTCGATCACACCGCAACACGACGGCGTCTGGACAGACTTGCCGGACGGTTCCCGCCTCTGGCGCATTCGCGTGCGTGCCAGTGGCGCAACCGATTTGCGCCTCGGCTTCGGTCACTACGCATTGCCGGCAGGCGCCACGTTGCACATCATCGGCGCCGATGACTACTACCAAGGCCCCTATACGGCGGCCGACGCGTACGCCGATCGCTTCCAGGCGCCGGTAGTCCCCGGCGACAGCGCGACGATCGAACTTCATCTCCCCGCGGGCGAGACGCTCGCCAGCGACGCATTCGAGCTGACCAGCATCGGTGCCGGCTTTCGCGATGCGTTTGGTCGGGACGACGCGGTCAAGCTCGGCGATCCCGGTGCGTCGGGTTCCTGCAACGTCAACGTCGTCTGCCCGCTCGGGCAGGGCTATCCCGACGAGATCCGCGCGGTTGCCTACGTCGAATTCCAGGACGACGACAATCACAACTACTACCTCTGCAGCGGCACGCTGCTGGCCGACGTGCCGCGTGACCGCCGCAACTACTTTCTGACTGCGGCGCACTGCATCGACAGCGCCGCCGAAGCGGCCTCACTCATCGCGTACTGGAACTACGAGTCCACCCAATGCGGTTTTCCGAGTGCGCCGAGCGGCGGCTATTTCAACGACGACCAGCACGCCGCGGCACTGCGCGCGACCCGCGCCGATGTGGACTTCACCCTGCTCGAACTGAACCAGCCACCGGATGCCGCCTGGAATGTCTACTACGCCGGCTGGGATGCCGATGGTGCAGCCCCAGCCGGTACCGTCGGCATCCACCATCCGAGCGGCGACGTCAAGAAAATCACCGCCGGACCGACGCCGACGACGACCGACAACTGCATCGATACGGGCGGCAGCAGCACGAACACGCATTGGCTCACCGGCCCGTATTTGCAGGGCACGACGGAAGGGGGCTCATCAGGTTCGGGCTTGTTCGCTTCCAGCAGCACACACCGTCAGGCGCGCCGCCTGATCGGCACCCTGTCCGGCGGCGATGCGGCCTGCAGCGGGGCGCTGCCGAATGCGGGAAACGATTGCTACGGCAAGTTTGCTGTCGCCTGGAACGGCGCGAGTGCGGCTGCGCGGTTGCGCGACTGGCTGGATCCGGCCAATAGCGGAACGACGGCCGAGGACGGCGGCGACACGGCTCCGCCGATCGTACACGGGCATTCCCGGCATGCCTTCCCTGCGCCATTCTTTCGTCCGTCCGCCGCGCCACACGCCGCGGATTGACCCGCATGCTGATCGACTCGCACGCGCATCTTGACGCCGTCGAATTCGACGCCGACCGCGACGCCGTGATCGCCCGCGCGCGTGCGGCTGGCGTCGCGGCGCAGGTGATACCAGCGATCGCGATCGCCGGTTTCACCAAGCTGCGTGACCTCTGCGCATCACAGGCCGGGCTTCATCCCGCGTACGGCCTGCATCCGATGTATCTTTCCGAGCACCGGCCGGAACACCTCGACAGCTTGCGCGAGTGGATTGAACGCGAACGCCCGGTCGCCGTCGGCGAATGCGGGCTCGATTTCTTCGTCGACGGTCTCGACCACGATCTGCAGCGCGTCTATTTCCGGCGACAGCTCGAACTCGCACGTGAATTCGCGCTGCCGCTGATCCTGCATGCGCGCCGCGCGATCGACGAAGTCATCGCGTCGATCCGTCGCGCCGGCGCGCTGCGCGGCGTCGTGCACAGCTTCTCCGGCAGCGCCGAACAAGCGCAGCAATTGTGGAAACTGGGATTTTGCATCGGCATCGGCGGGCCGGTGACTTACGAGCGCGCACGACGCCTGCGCGAGATCGTCGCGTCGATGCCGGCCGAATTCCTGCTGCTCGAAACCGATTCGCCGGATCAGCCGCTCAGCAGCCATCGCGGCGAACGCAACGAACCGGCCCACTTGCGTGAGGTGCTCGACGTGATTGCGCAACTGCGGGGCGAATCCGCGGACGCGCTGGCTGCGGCGACGTCGAGCAACGTCGCCCGATTGTTCAACCTGCAAATCGGCTGAAATACGCACCGGCGCGCAGACGCCGCGTGCGCCGCGTTATCGCGGCGCACTTCGTTTCGCTGATCAGTACGCAGCGTCTGGCGAGCCCTTCAATTCATAGCTCGGCGTGCGATCGACGGCAAGTCCAGTGGCCATCTCGATCGACTGTGCCGCGCCTTCGAGCTTCAGCAACCAACCCGCACTGGCGGCTTGCAGACGGAGGCTCAGCGTGTCGCCCGGTCGGCTCGCAGTCCAGGCGCTCGCGCGCTCGCCGGAAGCGTCGACGAGCAGGCGAACCCAGACCCGATTGTGCAAGCTCAGCCGCTGCACGCGCAGGTCGCTGCCATCCGTTGAGTGTCCCGCAAGCACGGTCACGATCAGCGCACCCGTGGGCTGCGCAGACAGCTTCAGTGTGATGTCTTCGCCCGCATGCAGCGATTGCGGCAGGGTCGTCAGTTGCGGCATCTGCCATGGAATCTCGATGCCCTGGGCGCCGTCATCGCCGAGTTCGAAGCCGGTGCGCAGCAGCACCAGCCAGTCGAGGTCGCTCGCGCTGTGGTGGGTTGGATCAGGATCGGTAGCGCTGGTCAGCGAGACCGTGTTTTCGACCGAACCGTCCGCTGAATCTGTCAGTACTGGCGCGGTCAACATCCAGCTCACGCTCGCCTGTGCAGGCACGACGACAGCGCTGTCGGACAAGGCGCCCGACCCGCTCGGCGTGCAGCTGACGCCGGCGTCGCCACCTAGGCAGACCCAGGTCGCTTGCGTGATGTCGAGCTGTGGCGGGAACGCATTGGCGACGCTGATGTCGTTTGCCGCGGTCGGCCCGGCGTTGTGCACGCTGACAGTGTAGTCGAGCGTCATGCCGTAGCGTGCGTAATCGCGACCGTCGTCAATACCGATCGTGAGATTGCTGGATTGCACGTTGGTCAGGCTGAAACTCGCCGTGCCGGCGACGCCACCGACACTGGCGACGACCGCATAATTTCCAGCCATCGCATTCGCCGTCGCGCTGACGCTGGCGATGCCACTCGCATCGGTCGTCGCCGTTGCCGAGGACAATGTCGCCGCCGCGCCGTTGCCGGCCGCATTCACGACGAACGCGACGCTGGCCCCCCCAATCGGCGAGTTCGCGCTATCGGCGACGCGCACGTCGAGCGGCTGCTCGAATGGCGTATTCAACAGGGCGCTTTGCCCGCCGCCCGAGGCCGCGGCAATCTGGCTGGGCGCATTGAAGGCCGCATTGACCGTGCAATCGGAATGCACCGGCGCCGTCGAATAGACATTCCCGGCGAGGCTGCCGCCGCAACCGTCGACCGTACCGATCGCAAAGCCCGCTGCAGGAGTGAGCGTGAATGCGACGACCGCGCCGTCGTTCACCGTCTGCGGCGTCGATGGCGTCAAACTGCCACCGCCGCCGGCGACTGGCGTCACCGTGAAGGTGATCGCAGCGAAATTCGCGATGACGCTGCAATTGGCGACGACCGCATGGGTCGTATAGACGTTGTCGACGAGGTTGCCGCCACAGGTGCCGCCGACGTTCGCAATCTGAAAACCGCTGTTCGCCGTCAGCGTGAAGCTGGCCGTCGCGCCGTCGTTCACGGTTTGCGGCGTCGATGGCGCGATCGAACCGCCGGCGCTCGCGCTCGGAGTCACCGTGTAGGTGTCGATCGCGAAGCTCGCGATGACCGTGCAGTCCGCAACCACGGCGTCGGTGGTGTAGACATTCCCGACAAGACTGCCACCACAGGTGCCGTCGACGGCGGCAGCGTGATAGCCCGTGTTCGGCGTCAGCGTGAAACTCGTGGTGGCGCCATCGTCGATGGTCTGCGGCGTCGACGGTGCGATTGCGCCGTTGCCGCCGACCACGCTCGGCGTCACCGTATGCGTGATCGCCGCAACCCCGCAGCTGGGGAATTTGAAGCTGCCGATACGCGTCTGCCAGTTGCCCGCGCTGCCATTGGCCGTGCTGCTGTAGTACTCGTTGATGTACCAGAACGTGCAGTCGTCGGCGGGATCCAGACTCATCGCCGTGTAGTCGCCCCATCGGTGACAACCGGCACCACCGCAGCTATTGGTCTGCGAACCGGCACCGGCCTTGAGCACAGCCTCCGTCTGCGGCAGGTTGTTCAGCGGATCGCTCGCGAGCCGACCCGAATACGCGATGCTGGGGAAGTTCGGGCTGGTCGCGTTGGACGTGCTGTAGCCGAGCGCCATGTTGCCGTCGCCGTCGACGGCAAGACTCGGCATCCAGCGCCATAACGTGGTGTCCGGCGCATAGATCTGCTGCTGCACCGGCGTCGTGGTGACGGTGCCACCGCTCACGTTGATCTGCGCCCATTGCGGCCGTTCCGACGATGACGAGCTCGCCTGTGTCGAATGCACGACCCACAGCGATTCGGCACTGCCGATCTTGCGGTACTGCACTTTCTGCATCATGCGGTCGCCGAGCGAATCGAGCTTGTTCGACGTGCCCGGCTGCGGCACGATGTTCTGGCTCGGGCTGGTGTAGTTCGCCTGGCTCACATTCGTTGCCGCGCCCAGTGTGCCACCTGCGCCGCAATTGGCTCCGGCAGTGAATTTGCGCACTTCGAATGCGAATGCGGTCTGCGATTCGGACACGAAATAGTTCGGCGTGCCGGCCGGCGGCAACGAGGCCGCCGAGGTGCCGAGCAAATTGCTCGGGATCATCGTGAACGGATCCGACGAATTGGCGATATAGCCGATCGAACTCGTCAAGGGATTGCCCGCGTACATGTCCGCTCGACTGAACGACGCGAACATCGCGCCGATGTAGTTGCCCGCAGGCATCTGGAAACCGTTCGCCGACATGTACAGGCAATCGTTCCACACACCGAACTTCGGGTAGTCCCCCAGGGTGCCGCTCGGAGGATGTCCACTGCCGCCAACATCGACGCGGACGGCATACCGGTACCAGCCACCTGCCACCGGATCGCTGGTCTTCGACACCGCGATGCATTGATAGAACGGCGCTACGGGATTGCCGCCGCTGACGGCGAACGCGAAATCCGTCAGGATCCAGCGATCGGCCACGGCGTCGTGCAGGACGACCGGATCACCTTGGTTGTTGCTGTCGCACGGTGTGCCCGTGGCCGCACCGCTCCATAAAGAATTCTCGGTGAATGCGGCGATCTGCGTACCGGTTTTGCTGTAGATCGCCCAGGCGTCATTGACCGCCTCGATGTAATGGTTCGGTCCGATGTCGCCGTTAACGTCCGGCGGCCATCCGGCGCCAGCCTGGCCGCCCGTCACGCCGGAGCTGAAACTGAGCCCGTCGAAATTCTGTTGTGGCGCCGGCATCGGCGCGCGCGCGATGTTCGGTGCCACTGCGGCAGCGCGCACCGAGGGTTTTTCACTCTCCGGCTCTTCCAGCTCGTTCCACGAATGCAGCCCATGCGACGCGACAGCGCGTGGCAGATTGCGCACATCGCCGTCGAACACCGAAGGCGCGACCTGGGGCAGCTCATACGTACGCGTAGCGCCTGCGGCCCCCGTTTCGTCGATGGGCGCTGCGCCAACGGCGCCGCCAACTACCCATAGCTGCAGTATGAATAACCCTGCGAGCCCGCGTCCGCCTGGCGCCCTGCCGCTGCCACGGCGTGCAGCCGAAATTGGAAAACGCGACCAGAAGCCCATAGCGATCCACCTCGAGACCTAAATGATCAGCCTGCAGGCGGATATTGACTAAGTCTTCGTGCGCAAACAATGACGACTTCGCGTTTCTTCGCTGCAGCTTGGCTGCAACGTCATCGTCTCGGCGCCCGTGCGACGACGCCTTGCACTTGAGGGGCTATGCAGCGGGTGAGCGCCGCAGCAGCCGTTCGAGCGCACGCGACACCGCCGCGAACGCGAACGCGCCCGTCACATGCGTCGCCGCGCCGAGGCCGCCGCCGCAATCGAGCTTGAGCGACTCGCCTTGCCCGGGCCGTGTGCCGCAGACACTGCCGTCGGCCTGCGGATAGCGCACGTTCTCGCGCGAGTAGACCGCCTGCACGCCGAAGTAGCGTTTCGGTCCGCGCGGGAAATGGAACTCCTCGCGCAGCTTCTTGCGCACCAGGGCGAGCAGCGCGTCATGTTCGGTCTTGGCGAGATCGCGTACCGCGATCAGGGTCGGATCCGTGCGCCCGCCGGCCGAGCCGCAGGTGATCAGCGGCAGCTTGCGCCGCCGGCACCAGGCGATCAGCTCGACCTTGACGCGGAAAGCATCGCAGCAGTCGATGACGAGGTCATAGCCGCGATCGAGCAGGCGTTCCAGGCTCGTCGGCGTGACGAACTCCTCGATCGCATCGATAACGATGCTCGGATTGATCGCGCGCGCGCGATCGGCCATAACAGCGACCTTGGCGCGACCGAATTCGCCGTCGAGCGCATGCAACTGCCGATTGGCATTGCTGACGCAGACCTCGTCCGCGTCGATGATCGTCAGTCGGCCGACGCCGCTGCGCGCAAGCGCTTCCATCGCCCACGAACCGACGCCGCCGATACCGATCACGCAGACGTGCGCTTTCGCGAGGCGCGCGACGCTGCCGACGCCATACAGGCGATCGATGCCGCGGAAACGTTCTTCGATCAGTGGTTGGTCCATCAGGGCGCGCAGATTACCATCGTGTTTTGACTGGCGATGCACTTCATGCGTTATCTGATTTGCCTGATCGGCGGCATCCTGCTCGGCGCGATGATCGCATTGACCGTGGCGAACGCCTTGCAGCGGCGCAACGCGTGGCCGCGAGCGGTGATGGCCGTGATGCAGCATGAACTCGGCAACGCACGCGATGCGGCACGCCTGGGCCAATGCACGAGCGCCGACGCGACAGCATCCAGCGCGCATCTTGCGCTGCTGGCGCAGGATCTCGAACGCGCCCTGCTCTCCCCCGGCGCGACCGATCGCATCTTCGTCCAGTACGCGAACGACCTGCGCGATTCGGTTGCCAAGGCGCAGTCCGCGGCCGACTGTCCGCGGCAGTCGGTCGCACTGACCGACGTGTCGAACGCCTGCGATGCCTGCCACCGCGACTACCGCTGACGCACAATTCGACGGGCCGACCCCGTTGCCGGCAATTACAAAACTCATTAGTATTGATTTTGCCGGCGGTCGCGGCGACATGGGCAAACCACGCTTGTTGACGCTTCGACCGACACTCATAGCGAACATCGACGCAGCAATCCCGCCGCCGCCATGCTGGACTGCCGCGATAGACATTTCTTGCCTGCCCTGACCGAACCGATGACTGCAGCCGTCGTCCGCCCGCTTGTTGCCCTCGCCATCGCGGTTGCGATCGCGGGCTGCTCGATTCCAGCCAAGCCGGACCTGCCGGTCTTGCGCAACGAGGCACCGCTGGCGGGCGTCGCGGTGCCCGCAGGTGGAGCATGGCCAGAAGCCGAATGGTGGAAACGCTACGGCGACCCGCAGCTGGACCAGCTCCAGCACAACGCCCTCGCGGGGGCGCCCTCGCTGGACGAGGCGCACAAGCGTTTCGACATCGCAATCCGCTCGATCGAAAACGCGCGCGCCTCCAGCGCGCTGTCGTCGCAGTTGAACGGACAAGTGCAGCGCAACCGCCTCAGCCAGACGCTCGGGCTGCCGCCCGGAATCGCACCGAGCTGGTACAACCGGGGCGAGTTGAACGTGCAGTTCCAGTACGACTTCGACTTCTGGGGCAAGACGCGCGCGGCCGTGCAAGCCGCAGTGGACGAGGCGCGCGCCACCGAGGCCGAGCGCAGTGCTGCGGCACTGGTATTGACCACCGCTGTCGCCGACACCTATTTCGGTTGGCAGGCCGACCAGGCGCGCCTGGCGCTGGCGAAGCAGAACGGCGTGACGCTGCGGCGCTACCGCGATCTTTCGGCCAAACGCGTGGCGCGCGGAGTCGACTCGCCGGACAGCCTGCACGAAGCCGAGGAGCGCGTGGCTGCTGCGCGCGAGGCGGAGGTCGCTTACGAAGGCTCGGCCGCGATTCGCCGCGCAGCGCTGGCTGCCCTGCTGGGCATCGCGCCGGCTGAACTGCCCGACCTGCAAGCGCAGCCGCTGCCGGCGGTCGAGGCGACGCTGCCGGACAACGTCGGGCTCGACTTGATCGCACGTCGCCCCGACATCGCGGCGAATCGCTGGCGCGTCGAGGCTGCCCTGCAGCGCGCCGACCAGGTGCGTGCACAGTTCTACCCGGATATCAGCCTCGGCGCGATCGCCGGCGTGCAGACGCTCGAGCTCGACAAGATGTTCAGTCTCGACAGCCGCACGCTCGGCTTCGGTCCCGCCGTGCACCTTCCGCTGTTCCAGCGCGCGCAATTGCATGCCGCTTACGGCGTTTCGCAGGCCCAGCTGCTGGCAGCGGCGGCGCAGTACGACGCGACCGTGGTCGACGCGGCGCGCGATGTGTCGACACAGGCGCTGACGTTGCGCCAGATCGATGCACGCCGGCAGGCACGCGCGGAGCAGATCGCTGCGGCCGAGAACCTGCAGCGCGCTGTTGCTGCGCGCGCGCAGCGCGGACTCGTCGACGATCGCAGCGTGCTGATTGCCGAATCCGAAGTGCTGCAGCAGCGCGACGCGGCGACGACGCTGCAGGCGCAGGCGATCTCGACCGATATCGCGCTGACCAAGGCGCTCGGCGGCGGCTATCGCGTGCCGGAGGCGGCCATCGACCGACCGACCGTCGATGCCCGGCGCCCGCTATCCACAACCCCGAATTCCGCACAGCGAGCCGAACCACGATGAGCGATTCCCCCGCCCCGGCCACGCCGTCGAATGCTGCGGCCTCCAATGGCACCGGCAACGGCAAGCGCCGCATCATTCTGAGCATCATCGCGCTGATCTTCATCATTGCCGGCATCGCCTGGTATCTACTCTATGTGTTCGTGTTCTCACTGCGCGAAGTGACCGACGACGCTTACGTGAATGGCAACCAGGTCACGCTGTCGTCGCAGATCGACGGCAACGTGATAGCGGTGCTCGCCGACGACACCCAGCGTGTCGATCCCGGCCAGGTGCTGGTCAAACTCGATCCGACCGACTCGCAGGTGAACCTCGCCAAGGCGAAGAGCGCGCTCGCGAACGCGGTGCGGCAGGTGCGCCAGCAAACCGAAGCCGCCTCGCAGTACGACGCCGTGATCGTCGCGCGCAAGCTCGATCTGACGCGCGCAGAGGCGGACCTCAAGCGTCGTCAGCCGCTGCTTGCCGACAAGGCCATCGCACCGGAAGAAGTCGCGCATGCACGTGAAGCGGTCGACACCGCCAAGGCTGCGCTCGATCTGGCGACGCGTCAGGCGGCCGGTTCGCATGCACTCGTCGATGGTACCGACGTCGGCGAGAACGCCTCGGTGCTGCAGGCCAAAGCCGCGTTCCGCGAAGCCTGGATCCATGCCGAGCGCAATGCGATCGTCGCGCCGGTCGGCGGCTACGTCGCGCAGCGCAGCGTGCAGGTCGGCAGCAGTGTGAAAGCCGGTCAGGCCCTGCTGACGATCATTCCACTGCATGACCTCTGGGTCGATGCGAATCTGAAGGAAAGCCAGCTCGCCCATGTTCGCATCGGCCAGCCGGCCAAGATCGAAAGCGATCTCTACGGCAGCAGCGTCGAGTTCCACGGCACGGTCGTCGGCCTCGGCGCCGGCAGCGGTTCGGCGTTCGCGCTGCTGCCGCCGCAGAACGCGTCCGGCAATTGGATCAAGGTCGTGCAACGCGTGCCCGTGCGCATCTCGCTCGACGACAAGGAACTCGAACAGCACCCGTTGCGCATCGGCCTGTCGACGGCGGTCAAGGTCGACACGCACGATTGGACCGGCAAGATGCTGGCGACCGCAGCGGCCAGGACGCCGGTCGCACAGACAACCGTCTACGACCGCGATTTCGCCAAGGCCGAGGCGGAAGCGGACGCGATCGTCAACGCGAACCTCGCCGGCCGCTGAGGACACCGCGCATGGCTGCCGCCGAAGGCAAACCGGCACTGCCGCCGCTGCATGGCACGCCGCTGGCGCTGGTCACGGTCGCGATCGCATTCGCGACGTTCATGGAAGTGCTCGACGTCACCATCGTCAACGTTGCAGTACCGCATATCGCCGGCAGCCTCGGCGTCAGCGCCCAGGAAGGCACCTGGGCGATCAGTTCCTATTCGCTCGCCAGCGCGATCATGCAGCCACTTTCCGGCTGGATCGCCAAACAATTCGGCGAAGTGCGCAGCTTCTGCGTGTCGGCGATCCTGTTCGTGCTGATGTCGATGCTGTGCGGCATCGCCACCAGCATGCCGATGCTGGTCATCGCGCGCCTGCTGCAGGGCGCCGGCTCCGGCCCGATGGTCGCGCTGAGCCTGAGCCTGTTGCTGAATTCCTATCCGAACGAAAAGAAGGGCCTCGCGCTGGCGCTCTGGGCGATGACGGTCGTGGTCGCGCCGATCTTCGGTCCGATCCTCGGCGGTTATCTGACCGACAACTATTCCTGGCCGTGGATCTTCTACATCAACGTGCCGATCGGCGTGCTCGCCGTGGTCATCAGCTGGGCGCTGCTGCGCCATCGCGAGTCGGTGATCGTACGCTCGCCGATCGACCGGGTCGGGCTCTTCCTGCTCGTCGTCGGTGTCGGCTGCCTGCAGTTCATGCTCGACAACGGCAACGACAAGGACTGGTTTTCCTCGCCGATGATCATTGCGCTCGGCGTCATCGCGGTGATCTGCCTGACCTTCTTCGTCGCCTGGGAGCTGACCGATCGTCATCCGGTGGTCGATCTCAGCCTGTTCCGACATCGCAATTTCGGTATCGGCGTCATCGCGCTGTCGTGCGGCTATTTCGCATTCTTCGCAACCAACGTGGTGTTCCCGCTGTGGCTGCAGACGGTGGTCAATTACACCGCAACCTGGGCCGGCTTCGCCGTGGCGCCGGTCGGTATCCTTGCTTTCCTGATGTCTCCAATCATCGGCCGCAACCTGCAGCGGCTGGAACTGCGCGCGGTGGTCACGTTCGCCTTCCTGCTGTTCGGCGTCATCTGCTACTGGTTCGCCTCATTCCCGGACAACACCAGCTTCACCCAATTCCTGCTGCCGCGGTTCCTCATGGGCATCGGCATTCCGTGCTTCTTCATTCCGCTGAACCAGGTGATCCTGTCTGGGTTGAAGCCGAACGAGATCGCCTCCGCCTCGGGCCTGTCGAACTTCTTCCGCACCATCGCCGGCAGCGTGTCGACCGCGGTCAGCGTGACGATCTGGCAGCATCGCGGCGACTATCACCATGCCGTGCTCGCCGAGCATCTCGACAAGGCGAGCAGAGCGACGACCGCTTACCTCGACGGACTGTCCGCGCTCGGCGGGCCCGCCACGCGCGCCTGGGCGATCATTGACGGCATCGTGACGCGGCAAGCGCTCACACTCGCCGTCAACGACGTTTTCCTGCTGTGCACGGTGATGTTTCTTGCGATGATCCCGGTGATCTGGTTCGCCAAGCCGCCGTTCGGCAATGTGGCGGCCGGACCCGGCGGGCATTGAGCGCGCCGGCCCGATCGATCCCACTCGATCAATCGAGCCGGTTCAATTGCACCGATTCAATCGCGCTCGAACGGATTGCGCATTTCTTCGCGTTCGCCATGTGAGCCGCTTGCAGCTTCGCCGGTATCCTCCGGCGCTGCGGCAGGCACGGCTATTTCTTCGAGTTTGGCCGCGCGCAGCTTCGCGTTCGCCTGCGCGAGATCGGCGGCCTGAAATGCCGTGAATTCCTTGCTCACGTCATCGAGTTCGCGCTTGAGGCTGTCGATGCGAGCGAGCTGATAGTCGGACGGCTTGCCGTCGTAGGACATGATCGCGCCGTACAGCTCGTCGGTGTGTTCGCGCAGACGTTCCTCGCCGGTGATCGCGCCGCCCTCGGTGGTCGCCACGATTTTCTTGCGGATCGCATCGGCTTTCGCCTTCAGCGCGATGAGCTGCTGGTGCATCGCCTGGCCTTCACCGGACTTGCCGGCACGCGCATCGATTTGTGCGCGCACCGCGTTGACCTTGTAGACGAGGTCGGTCATCGCGCCGAACACGTCGCGCACGCGCAGCGCAGCGTCATACTGCGACTGCCGCTCGGCCGCGTTGAACGTGACGCGGCGGTCGAGGCCGACGTCGATTTTCGTTTCGTAGACATCCTTGTCCTTGGTCATGCGCACGGTGTAGGTACCGGGCGGCACACGCGGGCCCTGGGTCGAATTGAATGCGATCTGCGCGGCCGGCGGCACGCGCGGCGGCTTCGCGCGCATCGACCAGGTGACGCGGTTGATGCCACGTCGAACGCTGGCGGGCAGGCTGTCGACGATGTTGCCTTGCGCATCCAGCACATCGATCTTCAGCTTGCCGAACAGATGACGGCTTTGCTGGTAGTAGACGAGGTCGACGCCGGCCGGCGGATTCGGCCCGCTGAAGCTGGCATCGCCTTCGACCCAGCCGCCGAACGCGCTGATGCGCTGCTGGATCGGCCGTGTCGGCAGGAATGCCGCGGTACTCGTCAGCGTCTTCGAATCGAGCGCACGCAGCGGCGTGAGGTCATCGATGACCCAGATGCCGCGGCCGTGCGTGGCCAGCACCAGCGAATCGTCGCGCGCTTGCAGCGCGAGATCGCGCACTGCGACGGCGGGGAAATGGGCGCCCTTGAATTGCGCCCAAGTGGCGCCGCCATCGATCGATATCCAAAGGCCGAACTCGGTACCGGCATACAGCAGATCGGGCTTGACCAGATCCTGCTTGATCACGTGTGCGTAACCGCGCAGGCCCTTGGCGTCCTTCGGCGATGCCAGCACGGTCCAGCTCTTGCCGAAATCGGTCGTCTTGTAGAGGTACGGCGCCATGTCGCCGAAGGTGTGGCGATCGAACGCAACGAACGCGGTGCCGGCGTCGAACTGGCCGGCTTGCACCCACGACACCCAGGCGTGCTCTGGCACGCCCTTGATGTTCCCGCCGACGTTGCTCCAGGTCTTGCCGTCGTCGCGAGTCAGCTGCACGTTGCCGTCATCGGTACCGACCCAGATCAGTCCGGCCTGCTTCGACGACTCGCTGATCGAGTAGATCGTCGTGTGCGTCTCCGCCGCGGAATTGTCGATGGTGACGCCACCGGACTGCTCCTGCTTCTGCTTCGCAGGATCGTTCGTCGTGAGGTCGGGCGAAATGCGCTGCCAACTCTGGCCATGGTCGCGCGTGCGGAACAGGAATTGCGCGCCGATGTAGAGCGTGCTCTTGTCGTTCGGACTGAGCGCGATGGGCGTATTCCAGTTCCAGCGTAGCTTCTCGTTGTAGTCCGGCAGCGGCTGGATGTTGCGCACCTCGTGCGTGCGCCGGTTGACGCGCCCGATCGTGCCACCCTGCGCCTCGGCATACAGGTAATCCGCGTCGGTCGGGTCGGCAAACATCCAGAAACCGTCGCCGCCATACATGTTTTCCCAGCGCGAATTCGATACACCGCCAGGATATGCGCTGTCGGCGACCCAGGAGCTGTTGTCCTGCAGGCCGCCGTAGACGCGGAACGGGTCCGCATCGTCGACGCTGACGTGATAGAACTGCGAGACCGGCAGGTTGTTCTGCTTCCACCATTTATTGCCGCCGTCGAACGACTGCCACAAGCCGCCATCGTCGCCGGTGATGACGTGCTGTGTATTGGTGGGATCGATCCATACCGCGTGATGGTCGCCGTGGCTGCCGCCGCCGACGTTGGCGAAGCTCTTGCCGCCATCGAAGCTCTGGATGAGGGAAAGGTCCGGCTTGAACAAACGATCCGGATTATTCGGATCGACAATCAAAGTGGCGAAATAGAACGGCCGCCAGACCATGAACTGGCTCTTGTCGCGCTTGTCCCAGGTTTTGCCGCCGTCGTCGGAGCGATACAGCGCAGAGTCCGTCGACTCGACCAACGCATAGACGATGTTCGGATCGGATGGCGCAACGGAGACGGCTATACGGCCAAATGGATTCTTTGGAAAACCCTTGTTCGCCACATCGGTGACTTCACTCCAGGACCCACCGCCGTCGGCGGAGCGGAACAGACCGCTCGCCGACGCTGCAGTCGGAGATTCGCCTCCGGAACGGAAGGTCCAACCCTTGCGGCGAAAATCCCACAGGCCGGCGAAGACGACGTCGGGGTTCTTCGGATCGAGACTGATCGAGGCGCAGCCTGTCGACAGACTCTTGCTCTTCAGCACGAGATTCCAGCTGTTGCCGCCATCGCGCGTCTTGTACAGACCACGCTCGGCCGAATCGCTCCACAGTTTGCCCGGCACGCAGGCATAGACCGTGTTGCTGTCGCGCGGGTCAACCAGGATCTTGGCGATGCGTTCGGAATCCTGCAGGCCGACATGGCTCCAGGTCTCGCCGCCATCGTTCGACTTGTAGACGCCGTCGCCTATCGAGACCGAATTTCTCATCCACGATTCGCCGGTACCGACCCAGATGTTCTGCGGATTTGCAGGGTCGATCGTGATCGCACCGATCGACTGTACGGCCTGTTTGTCGAACACCGGGCGGAACGTCGTGCCGCCATCGGTGGATTTCCACACACCGCCTGAAGCGGCGCCGACGAACAGGGTCGTCTTGCCGTCCTTGCCGGGCATCGCGGCGATCGCGGAAATGCGTCCGCTCATCGCAGCCGAGCCGATATTGCGCGCACCGAGCCCGGACACCACGCCGGCGTCGAAACGCGGCGGCGACGCGACCGGCTCCGCGGCACCCAGCGCAGTGCCCGACAGTGCGAACGTCGTCACAAGGATCGTCTTCATGCAATCGCCTCGTGTGCTCATCGCACGGCTCCCTGCGTCTGCGCGGGGAAGGCGAACAACGCATCGTCTATCGCCACGTTCGCCTCGGCGTGTTCGATCAGGGTCTTCTGTACGCTGCCGTCGGCCTTGTTTTCGGTCGAGATCGAGAACGGGAAGTAGACGCCGTCTATTTGCTCGTAGTCGCCGTAGTCGGTGGTGCTTTCGATCAGCGTGCCGCGTACGCTGCGTTGGGTCTGCGTGCGGATCTCGAGGAAATGATCCGGGTCGAGATAGACCATCGCCACATCGCCGTTCTTCAGCGTGACCTTGAGTTTGTGCGCATCGGTGCCGTCGACGTCCTCGGTGCCGAGGTACTCAACCTTGCTGCCGCGCGCTTGCCAATCGACCAGCGGACCGCCAATCGGCGCATCGTCCGACAGAGCTCGCGCATCGTCGGCGCTGAGCTTTTCCGGGTCCTTGCGGCCCTGGAACGGCGAGATCTGCCAGGCCTGCTGACCGTTCCAGGCCTGCACGGCTGTAAGGCCCTGCAGGCTGGCCTCGCTGCGGCTGGAATCGGGCGCTTTCTGATATTGCGTGAACGACAGTTCGAACTGCTCGCCGAAGCGCAGCTTGCCGCTCGTCTTCAGCGTTTTTATCGCCTGAATCTTGGGCAAGCCGCCGCGTGCCTCCAGGTTTTTGGCGATCAACTCGTCCAATGTCGCTGCCTGCACGCCGCCCGCGAAGAACACGAACAGACCGAAGATCCGCCAGCCGCTAAGCATCTCGTTCTCCCTGCAAGATGTTCGCTGCCCGCCGCGGACGCTGGGCGTCAGCCGACGGCACCGGCGAACCTGAGGAGTGCAGGTTAGCCGAATTGTCTCATCCCATGGATGGGGCGAAGGTCATGCCTCAGGCGGATACTTCGTCGAAATCTGCGCACACCTGTTGCACGCACGCACGCGGTACGCGTGCGCGAGGCGATGGCCGAGGTGAATGCTAGGCCGCTCGATCCAGCGATAGACCAGATGGGCCAGCAGCAGTGTCAGCAGCAGATTCGCCAACAGATAGACGCCGAGATGCTGTGTGCGCGACCACGAGCCCGGCGGCTGCCGCGCCAGCCACCAGAGCAGCGTCAGGAACACGACCGGGTGAAACAGGTAGACCGAATAACTGATACGCCCGAGCCAGTCGGTCAAGCGCGACTCGATACGCACAAACGACGTCGCGACGACGAACAGCAGCAGGCCGAGTGCATACGCGACCGGCGCATTGCGCTCGAAACCGATGGCCCAGACCGCGCCTGCCGGGAAGATCACCAGATAGTAAACGAGCACACCGAGAATGCAGGCGCGCAAGCGACCGTCATGCGCTGACGATCCGCGCATGACGAGGTCCCGATACAAGGTTCCGCACAGCATCATCGAGAGGTTCAGATACCAGAATGCCGCATCGGCACTCATGATGGGCGACTTGAACCAGCTCATCAGCATCGCCAGCGAATGCACGAATCCGAACACGATGGCCACCGCGGCAACGCGTCGGATGTTCTGCAAACTGTTTACCAGCAGCAGCACGATGCACAGTGCGTAGAAAACGAGTTCGACGCGCAATGTCCAGTAGAGGCCCTCCGCTTCGGGCACGCCGAGCCAGCCTTGCAAGAGGGTCAGATTGCCGAGCAGATCGAGACCACCGAACTTGCCGCCCAACAGCCAGAAACCGGTCAGCGCGCCCAACGGAATGGACAGCCAGTACGCCGGAAAAATGCGGAAAAACCGCTTTATCAAAAAGGTCGCCACCGGCGCGGGACGCGTGGGCTCGATGCTGAACGGGATCACGAAGCCGCTGATCAGGAAGAACGCGACGACACCGACGCGGCCAACATCGACGCCAGCGGCAAGCTCGCGTAACCACGCGCCGCGCACGATGCCTCCGTCGACGTGCAGGAAAGCATCAGCGACGTGCAGCCAGACGACCAGCAAGGCCGCGATGCCGCGCAAGGCGTCTATGTAGTGCAGACGCGTGTCGACGCGAGCGGACGCCGCGACCAGCGGAGCGGCAGCCGGTGATCTATTCATGCGTTCAATACACGTTGTTCAGATCGACACGCGACCGCGCAGGACGTCCGCGAACATGACCCAGTCGCCGACGAAGCTGTAGAGCGGATGCTTGAACGTCGCCGGCCGGTTCTTTTCGAACACGTAATGGCCCAGCCAGGCGAAGCCGTAGCCGAACAGCGGCGCCAGCCACAGCCAGCGTGCGTCATGCGCGGTCCACGCGGCGACGACACTCGCCAACACCAGCAGGCTGCCGACGAAATGCAGGCGGCGACAGGTGCGGTTCCTGTGTTCGGACAGATAGAACGGGTAGAACTCGCGGAAGCTCGAGTAAGCGGACATGGCGAGCGGCCTCAATGGTCCGGCAACGGAATGAATTCCGTCTCGCCCTCAACCTGACCGAAACGCTGCGCAAGCCAGTCGGCCTTCGCACGTTCGATGCGCTGCTGGCTGGAGGACACGAAGTTCCACCACAGGAACCGCTCGCCGTCGAGCGGTGCGCCTCCGCACAGCAGCACGCGAGCGGGCGATTGGGCGACGATCTCGACGTCCGCGCCGGCAGGCAGCACCAGCATCCGCTCGGCGGGCACCGGCAGGCCGTCGACCTGCACATTGCCGGAGACCACGTAGATCGCACGCTCGGCGTGTTCCGGCGGCACGACGAGTGCGCCAGCGCGCGGAAATTCGACATCGACATACAACGTCGGCGCGTACACGCGCACCGGCGAGCGTAACCCGAATGCTTCGCCGGCGATCACACGCAAATGCACGCCGGCGCGCTCGGTGCGCGGCAGGGAGTCAGCCTCGTGATGGAAGAATTCCGGCGCGGTTTCCTCATGCTCCTGAGGTAGCGCGACCCAGGTCTGGATGCCATGCATGCGATGCCCGGCCGCGCGCTCGGGCGCCGGCGTGCGCTCGGAATGCACGATGCCGCGACCGGCGGTCATCCAGTTGACATCGCCGGGACGGATCACCTGCTGGCAGCCGAGGCTGTCGTGATGCGTCAGTGCGCCTTCGTAAAGATAGGTCACTGTGGCGAGGCCGATGTGCGGATGCGGGCGCACGTCGAGACCGCGTCCGGGCGGCAGCTCGGCCGGACCGATATGGTCGAAGAACACGAACGGGCCGACATGCCGACGCAACCGGAACGGCAACAGGCGACGCACGAAGAAACCATCGCCAAGGTCGTGCAGGCGCGGTTCGATCAGCAGCGGAGTTTCGGCAGACATGCGGAAGGTCGAATGGGCGGACGAACGCCATGATGCCATCATCGCGGCAGTCCAGCCTCAACCCCGCGAGTCCCGTGCATGCAGGAATCCACCCACGACTATCTCGGCGACGGCATCACGCTGATCGACATCGGTCTCGAGCGTCCGCGCTTCGCCGCCTGTTATCTGATCGAGTCGGGCGGCGCAGCCGCAATCTTCGATACAGGAACCAACTACAGCGTGCCGCGCGTGCTCGCTGCGCTGGCGGCGCGCAAGTTGGCGCCGGAACAGGTGCGTTACCTGATTGCCAGCCACGTGCATCTCGATCACGCCGGCGGCGCCGGCGCCCTGCTGCAGGCATTGCCGAACGCGACCGTGCTGGTGCATCCGCGCGGTGTGCGCCATCTGGTCAATCCGGCGGCACTGCAGGCGAGCGCCGAGGGCGTCTACGGCGTCGACGTGGTCGCCCACACGTACGGCAAACTGGTGCCGGTGCCACCCGAGCGCGTGCATGCATTGAAAGACGGGGAAGTCATCGATTTGAACGGGCGCCCGCTTTTCTTCATGGATAGCCCAGGCCATGCGCGCCACCACGTGACCCTGTACGACGAGCGCAGCGCGAGCTGGTTCACCGGCGACTGCTTCGGCATCAGCTATCGCGATTTCGACGGCGGTGCGATGCCTTTCATTTTCCCCACGACCAGTCCGATCCAGTTCGAGCCGGACGCGATGAAGGCGACCATCGCGCGCATGCTCGAGCGAGCGCCACGCGCGATGCTGCTGACGCACTACGCGCGCGTCGAAGAGCCACAGGAACGTGCGCAGGCGCTGCTGCGCCTGATCGACGAACAGGTCGCAGTGGCGCGCAGGTATGTCGGCCGCAGCGACGCCGAGCCGGCACTGACCGAAGCGCTGCAGGAGCTGTTCTTCGGCGAAATCCAGCGTCTCGGTGCGCCGGTCGGCGCAGATGAGGCGCGCCGCCTGCTCGCGATCGATGCCGAACTCAATGCGAAGGGCACGCTGATCTGGCTCGAGCGGAAGGCGTGAGCGTCAGCGCCGACCGCGCTGCGGCCGGTCGCTGGCCAGCCCCACGCGAACGGTCGCGCCATCCTGCGTGGAGCCATCGAGGCCGGCGATCGCCGCGCGCGCTTCGTGACCTTCCATCGCGAGCTCAGCGAAGCCGCGACATTCGTTCTTGAACGGATCGGTCGCCAGCTTCAGCTTGTGTACGCGGCCGAACTTTCCGAACAATTCCGTGACCGAATTTTCGGTCGCACTGCGCGGCAGGCCGCGGATATTGAGAGTGAGCATTCCGTATCTCCTTGACAGGTGACTGTCGATGCGATGAAGCGCATTCGACAAATGGTGGTCGGCTCGTCCAAATGGAATGGCCGACGTGACGATCCGACGGAATGGACTGAAGCCGCGAAGTGCGGCGGACGTTCATTCGACGTGCGGTGGACTCGGGCTGCTGCCCTCGCTCCAAAAGGCAATCACGCACGTTGAACCGGTATGGCTGGAAAAAGAAAGGCCGCGGCGCGGACGCCGCGGCCTCTAGTTTACGACGCGATGGCCGCTTCAGGCGGCGGCGACTTCCTCGGCCTGCAGGCCTTTCTGGCCCTGCACGATGCGGAACGACACTTTCTGGCCTTCCTGCAACGTGCGGAAGCCGGTGCCGCTGATCGCACGAAAATGCACGAATACATCCGGCCCATTGTCGCGACTGATGAAACCGAACCCCTTGCTTTCGTTGAACCACTTTACCGTGCCCACCTGTCGATCCGACATGGAACATTCTCCGCGAGACTAGGTTGGAACCACGCATCCCCTTGCCAGGGCATGTCGACCACTGAGTTGCAGGTGTACAAGTTCAGCGATGAAGCGGATCGTCGATCGGCGCTGCATCGGGTCATGAAACGCGGGTGACCGTGCAAACACAGCCCTTTCAGTTTACCCGAGTCAATTAATGACGGCAAAGCCCGCAATTGCAGGCGAATTCAGCGCATTTGCGCGACGCGGATCACTCGTTGGCGAGCCCGAAATACGCCGGGCAAGGGCGTCAATACGCCTGGATATCGTCCGGCGGATTGCGCATGAAGCCGACCCAGCCTGTCGACACGGCCTGCAGGCCCCCGGGGAAGTGCGTTTCGAACACTCGTTCGGACGCGATCGGGCGGCAGGGGTCGACTCGCTGCGCGGCGAGCGCGGCACTGAGCGCAACACGGCCATCCGTGCCTCGCATCAGCCATGCCACCAGCGAATAGGCGCGCAGATAACGCTGCTCGCGACCGCTGGCATCGCCCGCCAGCACGTAGAAATCGCGACCTTCGCGCGCGAGCAGATCGACCAATGCGTCACTGCCGTCACCGTCCGGCGCTGCCGCGGAAATCGCCTTGCGATCGGCGCCGACATCGATCTGGCCACCGAGTCCGCCGACGCGATAACGGCCGAAATACTCGGCCAGCCCCTCGTTGATCGAGGTTGGCAGGTTACCGATCGACTCGTGCACCAGGGCGTGCGTGATCTCGTGCCGCAACACGGCGAAACTCGCCTCGTTCTGTGCCTGCATGCGCACGAAGATCGTCTGCTGCGCGGTCGAATACGCACCGGCCGATTCGGCCAGCGCCGGATCGCCGATCAGTCGCGCATAGGCATCCGCTGCCTTCACGAAGACGACATGCAAGGTCAGCCCATCGGGCGCCGCGACGCCGAGTGCATCGTGCATCACGCGCTGCACACCCAGCGCATCGGCGACGGCGCGCTGCTGCAGCTGATCGGGCAGATCAACATCGTAGCCCTTCGCTTCGACGGTGATCGGTGGCAGGCCGCGCACATCGATCACGCGGTGATCCTTCACGCCCGCAGGCGGCACCTGATCCGAATAGTGCGTGATGCCATCGGCATCGACCCAGCGGTGCACGGCGACCGAGCGCGGCGCCGCGGTGGCGACGCTGCGGGCGAGGCAGGCCGCGGTCTGTTCGGGCGGCGCCTGCTCGGGGAGCGGCTCAACGGCTCCGATCGGCGGTGGCACCGGCGCAGGGGGCGGCGCTTCCGGCGTTTGCACGACAGGGGCCGGCGGCGCTGCACTCGGTGTGGTCGCAGTGGCCGGCAGCGCGACGGCGGACGGCGGCGATGCCTCGCGCTGACAGCCGCACAGGCCGTCGACCGCCATCGCGACGAGCAGCATCTTGCAGATCGTGCGCCGCGCCCTCCTCATCCGTGGGTTGCCTGCGTTCGCGGCTTGCGCAAGACCCGAATCAGATACACGACGATCGCGATATTCACCAGCAGGACGCCGAGTTTGAACAGCGAGAAGCGATGCTGCAGCTCCCACACCTCGACCGGCAGCAGCAAGCCGGTCTCGATGACGATCAGGTACTCGGCCCAACGCTTGCCCAGCCAGAGTCCGATTCCCTGCACCGCATAAAGGGCGGCGTAAGTCAGCGCGGCTGCGCCGAACACGCGGAACTGCTGCGGCCCGAGATCGACGAACGACTGGATCGCCCGCATGACGACACCATGCCGGGTTGCCCAGGTCAGCGATTCCAGCCAGCGACCGACATGCTCGGCGACGTCCGGCTGCAATAGATGAAACGCCATCGCCGCCAGTGCGATGCAGGCGACCGACTTGGCCAGCTTGAACAGCGCGATGGCCAAGAGCACACGGGACCTTCGCGGCGATGCGACTTCGTTCAACCGGGCTCTCCGTTGGCACCGAGATGGCGAATGCACACGATACATCGGGCCTCCTATTGCCGGGGATGATGATTTTCGCCCGGTCGGGCCTGTTTACAGGCCCCACTGCGCAGTTCGGCGTCGTTAAGACGCGCGGGACAATGATCCGCCGCTGCTGCCGACCGGTATCCGATGTCCGCCGCCGCCAGTGCCGCAACACCCGCCACTCACACGAGGTGAACTGCATGAATCCGCGTTCCTACATCCTTATTCCACTGGTGCTTGCTTGCGCGACAGCGTTCGCGCAGTCCGATTCGCACACCACGAAGGTGCAAACACCGCAAGGTGAATTGACCGTGCACTCGGGTCAACCGGCGCCGCACAGCGACGGACCGCCACCCCCATTCGCGCAACTCGACCACCGCGGCGCGGGTTACATCACCAGCGAGGAAGCCAACGCCTATCCGCTGCTTGCGAACGACTTCCTCTATGCCGATGCCAATCGCGACGGCCGCATCTCGAAGACCGAATACGAGCGTTGGGCCAAATCACACTAGACGCGCGGGGGTTCGTCGCTTCGCCTCGAGATACCCGTCTTCGCGACGGACGACGGTCGGTCGCGAAGGTCGGCACGCGCAGGAACAAATCGCTGAGGGCCATGTGCAGACCGAGCGCCCTACCTGCCTTGCTCGCCCTCCATCCCGCCAGACCCACTGCGTTCGCGCTATCGGGTGTCGAGCAACGCGTCGATTTGAATGGTCAGAGCGATACTTTTTCACGCGGCTGGAATCGCGTCATGCCGAGCCTGGGTTTCAAGCGCGACAGCTGCATGCCGCTGGAACGATATTGAGAACAAAGTCGCCGACGATGTACGCCGGCGATCATCCTCGCGCGCCGATCGGCGGCCCGCCTCACCCATCAACGACGCCAATAGCCCCTATGAAAGCGCCACGCCGCTCCCGCATGCACCCAGCCGGCAGGCGCGTAGCGGTAGCCCGGTCGCGCCGCGATCCAGTAGCCGCCGACCCACGCGTGACGCCCGCCATTCCAATTCCAATAACCCGGCGCCCAGACATAGCCCGGACGCGCGACCACGTGCTCGACGCGCAGCGGCGGCGGTGCGACACCGATCGATACACCCACAACAGTTCGCGCCGAAGCCGGCGCGGCCGCCGCGGCAATGCCGGCGGCGAATGCGATCGCGCCAAGCCAGTGGCGCAGAGGACGATAATTCATGGCGACTCCTAGTGAGTGGTTGGCCGCAGCGCGAATGACACCTGCCGCAGTACTCCCTCAAACGTCCGCCGTCGATAAACGTTGACGACTCCAGCGGAGTCGTTCAGCCAGGTGATAGCCTCGAATTCAACGCGCGCGCTGCAGGCTGGAACGACACCAACAAAAACGCCCGGCATGCCAGCCGGGCGTTCGCGCCATGCAGTTGATTCTTAGTGGCCGCCGCGAGACGAAGCGTGCGCGGGTGCCGACATGCGCGCACCGCCGCTCGGGCCGTGAACGCCGCGCGACGGCATCGCGTGACCGCTGTGGGCGTAGCCGCCGGGTGCATGGCCCCCGCCATCGTGCCCGTGCCAGGAGCCACCGCCCCAGCCCCCATGCGGACCTTGATAGTAGTGACGATGATGGTATCCGTCGTAATAGAAGCCCAGACCGAATGTGGGTCCGTAACCGTAATACGAATAGCCGAATGGATCGTTGTCGTAGTAGGCCGGGCCGCGGTAATACTCGGTGCCGTAATAAGCGTCGCCGGAATAGCCGTCACCGCGCACGTAACCGTAGCCTGGGCCGTAGACGCAGCCGCCGAGCGCCAGCAGGGTCGCGGCCAGGATTCCGGGTTTGAGCAAACCGGACTTGCTGATGCGTTGCATGATGCGAACCTCCACTCACCGGACCACGTGGTTACGCTACACCTTTGACGGTAAATGCGTGCTGAGCTGGCGCAATCAAGGATGACCGGCTTCTTGTTCAGCCTGTATATCCACGGCCCGTGCCGTGTCCGTCTGCGTTGCCAGACGTGACAGTGCGTCGTCGCGTTGCTGCCTCGGTTCACGCGCAAGGTCGCGCACCTTCGCGAAGAACAGCGGCCATCCGCCGTGCGACTGTTCGAACAACTGCGCGAACGCCGGCACCCAGCGATCGTACAGCCCGAACGGCAGCAGACTGGCATTGTTGATCGGCGCTTTGACCCAGGCATCGTAGCGCGCGTCGCCGCTCCAGGCGGCATCACGCAGTTGGGCGTAACGGATGCGAAACGCGGCAATCTCGCGCTCCTTCACGGCGCGTTTTTCCGCGACAGACGAAACGTCCTCGGCGTAGGCCTGACGCAAGTGCTCGCGCAAGTCGAGCACGAGTGCCGAGAACGCGTCGTCGCGGCCCCGCTCGCTCTCGTCGGCAGGCGGCAGCCCGCGCGCGCTGCGCCATTCGCGCAGCCCCTGCTCCTGCACGAAGCTTGCGTACGACTCGTTGAATGCGGTGTCGTCCTTGACGTACAGCTGCTGGTGCGCGAGTTCATGGAAGATCGTGCTGTCGAGCTCGTCGTCGCTCCAGCGCAGCATGCTGGACAGGATCGGGTCGGCGAACCAGCCCAGCGTCGAATACGCGACCGCACCCTCGATTTGCGTATCGTTGCCCTGCGCCGCTAGATGCTGTGCATCGCGCTCGGCCTGGGCGCGATCGAAGTAGCCCTGATAAGCCACGCAACCGGCGAATGGAAAGCAGTGCGTGAGCGGTTCGACCGCGAACTCCGGCGTCGCGAACACGTTCCACGTCACGTAGGGTCGCTTCAGGTCCACGTAGCTGGTGTAGCTGCGATTGCGTGGCAGGGCGAGCGAGTCCGAGGCGAATGCGCGCGCGGCTTGCGCCTGCCGCAGGCGAGCGCGCAACACCGCATCGCGCCGCGGATCCGCAACGACTTTG
Source organism: Dokdonella sp. (assembly GCA_040005635.1). Classification (GTDB taxonomy): domain Bacteria; phylum Pseudomonadota; class Gammaproteobacteria; order Xanthomonadales; family Rhodanobacteraceae; genus Dokdonella_A. The sequence continues at coordinate 61,507 of JBDTYM010000009.1, forward strand.
GCGACCGCCTCGCGACGCGTCAGCAATGAAGCCTGACCCTGCGCGACATGCACGTAATAGCGCAGCGACGCGCATCCCTGCAGTGCGAGCAGCGTCCCGACGAGCGCGAATACACGCAGTGCAAGGATGATCCTGCCGTCTCGATTGCCGCGTCTACGCATACGCCTGCCGATGACGAACGTCGTCGAAGAGTACCTCAGGGATGGCCAAGGACGTCCCTCGAACTTGTCGCAGCCTGCCGAAGGCAGCGCGACGTACGCGTTGCCCGGGATGAGGGGCAAGCACGCCATGTCGCACTTGCACCCGCGGCTGCGTTCCTCGGTGTTGCGCTCTTTGACGAACGTTGCCCGCCAGCCGATGCACCCGGTTGACTCGATGCGTATCCGGCGGCGGTGCGGGCAGAGAGGGGCGCAACACGGCCAGACGATCAAGCGAAGAGCGGGAGTGCTGCGATGGAAAACGTAATCGACCTAATCAATCTGCGCACGATGCGCTCGCAGGCCGTCGTCTCGACGTATGTGCGCTCGCAGGGCCTGAGCCCTCCCGAAGTCGCTGCGCTCGAACGGATCGCGGATGAGGCTCACGACAGGCCTATTCTCGATATCGGCGTCGGCGGCGGTCGCACGGTGCAACCGCTGCTCGCGATCAGCGCGGACTACCTCGGCATCGACTATAGCGAGCAGATGATCGTGGCAAGCCGAACGCGCTTTCCTGGCGTGCGCTTCGAACATGCCGATGCGCGCGATCTGTCGAACATGGCCGACGGCTCGATCTTCCTCGCCGTATTCAGTTGCAACGGCCTCGGCATGGTGCATCACTCCGATCGCCTGCGCATCCTGCGCGAGGTATATCGCGTGCTGCAGCCCGGCGGCGCATTTCTGTTCTCGACCCACAACCAGAATTGCCGCGATCATGTCGCCGGCTTCCGCTTCCCCGACTTCGAGCCCTCGCACAATCCCGCCCGCATTCTGGTGCGCACCGCGCGCTTCATCGGCCAGACGCTGATCAGGTCCTGCAACCGGCTTCGTTTCAGCAAGTACGATGTGCGCACGCCGGAATATTCGATGATCAACGACGTCTGCCATCATTACGGCACGATGCTCTACTACATCGCGCTGGACAACCAGCGTCGCCAACTGGAGTCGGCAGGCTTCCGGCAAGACGCCGAAGGGTTCGATCTCGCCGGCAGGGACATCCGCGACGACACCACGGACAGTTCGATCACCCTGCTCGCGCGAAAGTGATCGCGCCGATGCGAACGAACGCTCGCTGCGATCCGGCACCACGCTTCGCTCACGCTTCGAACTGCTCGTTGAGGATGCGTTCCTCCAGATTGTGTTCGGGGTCGAACAGCAACGTCATCGTTTGTTCGCGCGACTCGCGGATGCGCACTTCGACGACATCGCGCACTTCGTTCGAGTCCGCCGTCGCGCTGACCGGCCGCTTGTACGGATCCAGAATCTCGAGGGCGATCTCGGTGATCGCCGGCAGAATCGCGCCACGCCAGCGCCGCGGTCGAAACGGACTGATCGGCGTCATCGCGAGCAGCTGCGAGCCAAACGGCAGGATCGGCCCATGCGCAGATAGGTTGTAAGCGGTCGAGCCAGCCGGCGTCGCGACCAGCAGACCGTCGCAGATCAGCTCCTCCAGCTTGACGACTCCACCGAGCGCCACGCGCAGGTGCGCCGCCTGCTTGGTCTGGCGCAGCAGCGAAACTTCGTTGAACGCCAGCGCCGACGCCGTGCTGCCCGATTCGGTGACCGCATCCATCACGAGCGGACGCAGCACGGTCGACTTCGCGCGCGCGATGCGCTCCGGCAGATCGTCCAGATGATGCTGGTTGAGCAGGAATCCGACCGTGCCGAGCTTCATGCCGTAAACCGGCAGTCCGCGTGCCATGTGGCGGTGCAGCGTGCGCAGCATGAAGCCGTCGCCCCCGAGTGCGACGATGACGTCGGCCGCATCGAGCGGCGCGTCGCCATAGCGAGCGCCGAGCGCCGCGAGCTCTGCCTGTGCTTCCGCGATCGGGCTCGCGACAAACGCGATGCGTTGGCTCATCGATCAGGTTTCCTTTGCGCCGCGATCCTGCGCCGCCGTGGCTGGAAAGCTACCACGAGCGGCGCCTGCAGCGATCAGGCGGCCTTCGCCGATGCCTGCACGAGCTGCGCAAAACGACGCAAGGCGACCGACGCGATCGGATAGTCGACTGTCTGCGAACGAATCTCGTCGAGCAGGCCGAGCGTGAACTTCAGGGTCGGATCGTCGCGCTCGAGCCATCGCGCGACCGGATGTTCGACAGCATCCGACGCGCTGCCGAGAATCTGCGCCGCGAGCGCGCGATGCTGCGCGGCGAGTTCGTCGCGCAGTGAGCCGCGCGCCTGCGCGTGCCAGCGGCTTTCGACCGGCAGATTCTCGATCTGCCGGCGCAGGCCGTCGATGTCGAGTGCCTGGCCGAGTTCGAAGAATACGGCGGCGACACGATGGATCGGCCGTCCCGTCTCGAGTGCGACCTCGACGATGTCGAATGCGACGCCGAGAACCGGCAGCGCAGCCAGACGCCGCCCCAACGTCTCGGGAATGTCCATGCCCTGCCACTTCTCGACATCGACGTCGTAGTCGGCGCGACCGGTCGCCGTCAGCACACGCGGCGTTGCCGCACGCAGCTCGGCGACGCCCGGCGCATAGCGCTCGACGACGCCGGCGATGTCGAAGCTGGCGCCACGGTGGTTGAGCAGCCAGCGCGTCAGGTTGCGCTGCAGATCCCAGATCTTCAGCAGCGCGTCGATCTGCACGGTCTCGCCGACCTGGCCGTCGAGCGCCTCGATCTCGGCCCACAGTCCGCGCGCATCCACGATCTCGCGCACGGCCGAGTACGCCTTCGCGATCGCCGCGGGCGGCTGGCCGGTGTCTTCCTGCATGCGCAGCACGAAGGTTGCATCCATGCGGTTGACCATCGAATTGGTTACCGCGGTCGCGATGATTTCGCGCTTCAACCGATGCCGTTGCATATGGTCGGCGTAGGGCCCCTGCAGCGGCTCCGGGAAATAGCGGGCGAGTTCCTTCGAAAGATACGCGTCCTCCGGCACATCGGAGTCGAGCAGCTGCTGGTATAGCTTGATCTTCGAATAGGAGAGCAATACCGACAGTTCCGGCCGCGTCAGGCCCTGATGACGCACCTTGCGCTCGGCCAGTTCCGCATCGCTCGGCAGATATTCGATCTGGCGATCGAGCAGGCCTTCGGCCTCGAGGGTGCGGATGAAATGCGCGTTCGAGCCGAGACGGTGCACCGACATGTGCTCCATCACCGTGATGGCCTGGTTCTGCCTGTAGTTGTCGGCGAGGACGAGGCGCTCGACCTCGTCCGTCATCGCCGCCAATTGCGCGTTGCGCTGCTCATAGCTCAGTTCGCCGCGCTGCACGGCGTCGTTAAGCAGAATCTTGATGTTCACCTCGTGGTCGGACGTGTCGACGCCGGCCGAATTGTCGATGAAATCGGTGTTCAGCAGCACGCCCTGCTGCGCGGCTTCGATGCGGCCCTTCTGCGTGAAGCCGAGGTTGCCGCCTTCGCCGACGACCTTGCAACGCAGTTCCCTACCGTTGACGCGCAGCGCGTTGTTGGCGCGATCGCCGACATCGGCATTGGTTTCGCCCTCCGCTTTCACGTAGGTGCCGATGCCGCCGTTGAACAGCAGATCGACCGGCGCCTTCAGGATCACGCTCAACAAGGCGGTCGGCGCGAGCTGGCCGGTCGCCTCGTCGATACCGAGCACGCGGCAGATTTCCGGCGACAGCGGAATCGTCTTCGCGCTGCGCGGGAAGACGCCGCCGCCTGAAGAGATCAGCGTGGCATCGTAGTCGGCCCACGACGAGCGCGGCAGCGCGAACATGCGCTGGCGTTCCTTGAACGAGGCGGCCGCGTGCGGATCCGGATCGAGGAAGATGTGCCGATGATCGAACGCGGCCACCAGCCGGATGTGTTCGGACAGCAGCATGCCGTTGCCGAACACGTCGCCGGACATGTCGCCGATGCCGACGCAGGTGAAATCCGCACCCTGGCTGTCGCGGCCGAGTGCGCGGAAGTGTCGCTTGACCGATTCCCACGCGCCCTTCGCGGTGATTGCCATCTTCTTGTGGTCATAGCCGACCGAACCGCCGGACGCGAATGCGTCGCCCAGCCAGTAGCCGTGCTCGGCGCTGACCGCATTGGCAATGTCGGAAAATGTCGCGGTACCCTTGTCGGCAGCGACGACGAGATACGGATCATCGCCGTCGTAGCGCACGACAGCGTCGGGATGCACCACGTCGCCATCGACGAGGTTGTCGGTGATGTCGAGCAGGCCGTTGATGAACAGTCGATAGCAGGCAATCCCCTCGGCCAGCACCGCATCGCGCTCGCCGCTCGCCGGCGGATGCTTGACGAAGAAGCCGCCCTTCGAGCCCACCGGCACGATGACGGTGTTCTTGACCATTTGCGCTTTCACCAGGCCCAGCACTTCGGTGCGGAAATCCTCGCGCCGATCCGACCAGCGCAGGCCGCCACGCGCAACCGGGCCGAAGCGCAAATGGACGCCTTCGACGCGCGGGCTGTAGACGAAGATCTCGCGGTACGGCCGCGGCTTCGGCAGGTCGGGTACCTTGGCCGAATCGAACTTGAAGCTGATGTACGGCGCAGGCGCGCCATCCTGCGTCTGGAAATAATTCGTGCGCAAGGTCGCACCGATCACGCCGAGATAGGCGCGCAGGATGCGGTCCTCGTCGAGGCTGGCGACTTGCTCGAGCAGACTCTTGACCGCCGCGATGATCGCGCCGACCTGTTGTGCGCGCGGCTCGCTGCGTGCGGCAACGAGATCGTCGATCAGGCGCGGCTGCGCCTTCAACGCATCCGCGGAGATCAGCGTTTGCAATTCCTTCGCCAGGCGCTTGCGCGCCGTCTCTATGGCCGGCTTGCCGGCGCTCTCACGATGCGGATCGAAGCCGGCCTCGAACAGCTCGACGAGCAGGCCGGCGAGCGCCGGATAGCGGTTCAGCGTCTCCTCCATGTAAGTCTGCGAGAACGTCACTCCGGTCTGCAGCAGATACTTGCAGTAACCGCGCAGTACCGCGACCTGGCGCCAATCGAGCTGTGCGCCGAGGATCAGTTTGTTGAACGCGTCGTTCTCGGCAGCGCCGCGCCAAATGCGCTCGAACGCAGCCTGAAACGCTTCGCGTATCTGCTCGATATCGAATTCACAACGCAGAGCCGGCTGCACCGCGATGTCCTGGATATAGACCTGGCTGCCCTGCACGTCGAGTTCGTAAAGTTGCTCGGTGAGCACCTTGACGCCCATGTTCTCCAGCAGCGGAATCACTTCCGACAGCTCGATCGCGCCACCGAGGCGGAATACTTTCAGCTGCAGGATGTCGGGCTTGCGCCGCGAACGGTGCAGGCTGAGGCGGATGTCGTCGGCATCGCGCAGACTGGCCGCCATCTCGACGTCGGCCGCGGCGACATGCGGCGTGACTTCCTCGATGTAACCGGCAGGCAATGCGCGACCGTAGCGCGCTGCAAGCTTGAGGCCCTTGTCCTCGCCATGGCGCTGCACCAGCGCGTCGCGCAAGTCGTCGTACCAGTTGCGCACGATGTGCACGATCTTCGCCTCGAGATCGGCGACGTCGTAGCTTGCCTTGTCGCCCGGCTTCGGTCGCACGACCAGATGCAGCATCGCCAGCGGCGATTCTCCGATCTGGATCGTCGAATCGATGCGCTCACCGTGAAAGGCGCGCTTCAGCGTCGACTCGATGCGTTCGCGCACCGCGGTGTCGAAGCGGTCGCGCGGCAGGTACACCAGACAGGAATAGAAGCGGCCGTACTTGTCGCGACGCACGAACAATCGTGTGCGCGGACGTTCGCGCAGCGCGAGGATGCCGGTGGCGACATCGAACAGTTCGTCCTCGCTGCACTGGAACAGCTCGTCGCGCGGCAGCAGTTCGAGCACGTGGCGCA
>JBDTYM010000010.1:0-64444 GCA_040005635.1 Dokdonella sp.
TGAACCTGCGTGATCTCCGTTATCTGGTCGCCCTCGCCGAACACAAGCATTTCGGCCGTGCCGCCGAGGCCAGTTTCGTCAGTCAGCCGACCCTGTCGACGCAGATCAAGAAGATCGAGGACGAGCTCGGCGTGGCTCTGGTCGAGCGCATGCCGCGCAAGGTCATGCTGACCGAGGTCGGCCGCGAAATCGTTCAGCGTGCACGCGAAGTGCTCAACGAGATCGAGCAGATCAAGGCGATTGCGCGGCGTACCAAGGATCCGGAATCAGGCACCGTGCGCCTGGGCATCTTCCCGACGCTCGGCCCCTACCTCCTGCCGCACGTGGTGCCGACCATCCGCGAGCGCTTTCCGCGCCTTGAGTTGCTGCTGGTCGAGGAAAAGACCGAGATCATGCTGCGCCAGTTGCGCGAAGGCCGTCTGGATGCGGCGATCCTCGCGCAGCCGATCCACGACGACCAGCTCGAACAGCAGTTCCTGTTCGAGGAACCCTTTCTGCTGGCCGTGCCTGAGCACCATGCGCTGGCCGGCAAGCGCAATCTCAAACTGTCTGATCTGTCCGACCAGAGCCTGCTCCTGCTGGAAGACGGCCATTGTCTGCGTGACCAGGCGCTCGAGGTCTGTCAGCTCGCCGGCGCCGGCGAAAAGACCGGCTTCCGCGCCACCAGCCTCGAAACGTTGCGCCAGATGGTCGCCGCGAATGTCGGTATCACGCTGCTACCGATGCTGGCGGTGAAGCCGCCTGTCGCGCGCTCGCCGGACGTACGTCTGATCGAATTCCGCGGCCATCCACCGAGTCGCCGCATTGCGATGATGTGGCGGCGAAGTTCCGCGATGGTGCCGTTCCTGAAGCGCCTGGCACAGGTGTTCCGCGAACTGCCGCCGGATTTGCTCGACCCGCATCTCGATGCGGCCTTTCAAACCGCGCAAGCGTTGCCCGCACCGCCGCTCAAAAAGACCACGCGCAAAGCGGCCGGCCGGCGTACTCAGCGATAGTTCTTCCCTATCGCTGCCATCGATTCAATCAATTTCATTGCTGCGCTGCGGCGGCGCTACGCTCGCGCAGTAGCACCGCGAGCGGTCGGTAGTACCGCTCCGCCACAGGGATGGGCCGTCTTCTTCCTCCAGCCGCACGCCACGAGGTGACAGCATGAGCAATCTCAAAGGTTCCCGCACCGAAGACAACCTGAAAGCCGCCTTTGCCGGCGAGTCGCAGGCGAACCGCCGCTACCTCTACTTCGCCCAGAAAGCCGATGTCGAAGGGCACAACGATGTTGCCGCCGTGTTCCGCTCGACCGCTGAAGGCGAAACCGGTCACGCGCACGGTCACCTCGAGTATCTGGAGGCCGTCGGCGACCCGGCCACGGGCTTGCCATTCGGCGACACCGTGAACAACCTCAAGAGCGCGATAGCCGGCGAGACGCACGAGTACACCGACATGTATCCGGGCATGTCCAAGGCCGCACGCGAGGAAGGCTTCGAGGAAATCGCCGACTGGTTCGAGACGCTGGCGAAGGCTGAACGTTCGCACGCGAATCGCTTCACCAAGGCGCTCGGCGAAGTGAACACCTGAGCAGGCACGTCCACGTTGCTCGAGTACGTCGTTCCGTCGAAAGCGAAAGCGCTTCACAACAGCGTAGCGGGTCGATGCATGGTGTCAGTTTTCGTCTTCGATCGAAGAGGCGTGAGCGACAGAAGTTGTCGGCGAAGGCCATGGATGACCGCTTCGCCGTTGTGAAGCGCTTCCTGCTGGCGCGGGAATGACGCCAAAAGCTGCCGTCGCATCAAGGACTTACTGTCCGCCGCGCACGGCCGCAAGAAAGTCGCCGGTCAGTCGACCGATGTGCCGCCTTGGGAGACTGCATGAGCACCGTTGCGCCGACATCCCGCGAAGGCAGTCTCGACGCTCCGACGCGGCATCCGCTGGACTGGAAGACCGCCGAGTTCTATGACCAGAACGCGCTCGATCGCGAACTCGAACGCGTATTCGAGATCTGCCATGGCTGCCGCCGCTGCGTCAGCCTCTGTCATGCGTTCCCGACCCTGTTCGACCTCGTCGACGAATCATCGACCATGGAGGTCGACGGCGTCGCCAAGGCCGATTACGCGAAGGTCGTCGATCAGTGCTATCTGTGCGATCTGTGCTACCAGACCAAGTGCCCGTATGTGCCGCCGCACGAATGGAACGTCGACTTCCCGCATCTGATGCTGCGCGCGAAGGCGATCCAGCACCGGCATGGCGAGACGACACTTGTCGAAAAAGTCCTCTCGAGTACGACGGCCGTCGGCAAGCTCGCCACGATCCCGATCGTCGTCGACGCCATTAATGCGGTGAATCACACCAAACCCACGCGCAAGCTGCTCGACCGGGCTTTCGGCGTGCATCCCGACGCACGCCTACCCGAGTTCGATGCACGCACCGCGCGACGGCGGCTGAAGCATTGGGATGGCAGCACCGATGCTGCGATTACGCCAGCTGGCCGCACGCGTGGCAAGGTCGCGTTATTCGTGACCTGCTATTGCAATTACTCGCATCCGCAATCGGTCGAGGATCTCGCCGCGGTGCTGCGTCACAACGATATCGCGGTGAGGTTGATCGAGCGCGAGGTCTGCTGTGGCATGCCCAAGCTCGAACTTGGCGACCTCGACAGCGTCGCGAAGTACAAGGAGAAAAACATTCCCCTGCTCGCGCAGGCCGTGCGCGAAGGCTGGGACATCACGGCGGCGATCCCGTCCTGCGTGCTGATGTTCAAACAGGAATTGCCGTTGATGTTCCCCGCGGACGAGGACGTGCAACTCGTCCGGCGACATGTGTTCGATCCGTTCGAATATTTGTGGCAGCGGCACCACGCCGGTCTGCTGAAGCGCGAGTTCGTCCATCCACTCGGCAAGGTGGCGTGGCACGCGGCCTGTCACCAGCGCGTGCAGAACATCGGGCCGAAGACGCGCGACGTGCTCGCCCTGGTACCCGGCACCGACGTGCAGATGATCGAGCGCTGCTCCGGCCATGACGGCACTTACGGCGTCAAAAGCGCGACCTATGCGAGCGCGCGCAAGATCGCCAAACCGGTCGAGAACCGCATCGCGCAGATCGCGCCGGATCACTTCGCCAGCGACTGCCCGATGGCCGCGTCGCACCTGGCCCATGGCATGAATGATCGCCCGGCCGCGGAGAGTCCCATCAGCCTGTTGCGTCTGGCTTATGGTATTTGAGCGTTGCATCGAGACGTCTGCCGTTCACTCTTGCTGGCCGCTTCCACAATGAACAAACTGACCCACGCCGATCTGTGGAAACTCGAAGACTACGCACGTGAACGCAGCGCGTTCCGAGCGCGCGTACTCGCGCACAAGCAGAAGCGCAAGGTTCACCTCGGCGCGCACATCACGCTGGCGTTCGAGGATCGACTGTCCGTGCATTACCAGGTGCAGGAGATGCTGCGCATCGAGCGCATCTTCGAAGTCGCGGCGATTGCCGAGGAACTCGCTGCATACAACCCACTGATCCCCGACGGCGGCAACCTCAAGGCAACCATGCTGATCGAATACGACGATGTCGATCAGCGCAAGCGCGAGCTCGAACGGCTGCGCGGCGTCGAACACCTCGTCACGCTGCACGTTGCCGAGCAGAACACGGCGGTTGCCATCGCCGACGAAGATCTCGAACGAAGCAACGAGACGAAGACGTCGGCCGTGCACTTCCTGCGCTTCGAGCTGACGCCCGCCGAGATCCTGGCTCTGCGCAAAGGAGCGCCTCTGGGCTTCTCGCTGCACCATCCGGCGTACTCCGAGCGCGTGATCGTCGCTGCGGATACACGCAGCGCCCTGCTCGCCGATTTCGCCTGACGCAGCAGAAGCGAGGCTGGCCGGAGATCTTGCCGCCTCGATGGGCCGCGTGGATGTGCGGCACGCGATCAAGACCGCGCTTTTTCCACCACGCTTGCCATGGCCACTGCCGGCCTCGGCACACACGTCGATCTCTCGGGTTTGCCCTAGCTTGTGGGCGCGCGCGCCGCTACCTAACGTGCAGAGCAGGGGCACTATGAGGGAGGCTGCGATGATCGACTTATCTACGCTGGGCATTCGCGCGGACGTCCTGTCCGATCCGTCGATGCAGATGGGAGAGGCCTTCGTCGGCGAGGCGTCGATGTCCCCGCTCTACGACGAGCATGGTTTCGGGATGCCGCAACGGAATGCGCCAGATTGGATGGAACGTCGCCAAGATCCCTCGGCTTCATTGGGTCTTTCCGGTTCCGGCACTGCCGCGCTCCTGGCAGCATTGACGAGCGGCGGTTCGATCCGCGATGCGACGGCTGCCGGCCCAAGACCGGACCTGACTGCCGCTTTTTCGAATAGCGGGCGCTCGACACCATCCACGTTTGCCGACGCATTGCGGCGCGCATTCGGACTCGACCAACGAGGCGGCACGGATGCGGGCCAGGGCACCGGATCCTCCAATGCGAACGGTCTGGCCGACGCGCTGGCTGCGATTTCCGATGCGCTGTCGAATGTCGCGGATGCCGTTTCCGGCGTCGTAGGAGCGGTGGCGAACAGCGTATCCGGCATCGCCAACTCGGTGGCCGATACGGTATCGAGCGTGGCAAGCAGTGTCGCCAACGCGGTATCCAGCGTTGCCAGCAGCGTGGCCGACGCGATGTCGAGCGTTGCCAATAGTGTGGCCGATGCCGTGTCGAGCGTCGCAAGCAGCGTCGCCGATGCGGTATCGAGCGTCGCAAGCAGCGTGGCCGATGCAGTTTCCAGCGTGGCGAGCGCCGTCGCAGACGCCGTGTCGAATGCCGTGAGCAGTGTTGCGGATGCGGATGCCGACAGCGACGCGGCTGCCGCTTCCAGTGCAGCCGCCGATGGCGACTCAGCCAATGGAAGTGCCGATGGCGACGGCGGCGTCGGTGGCGCCAGCGGTGGCGATGGCGGAGACGGCGGCAGCAGCGACTGAATGGCGCGACGGCACACAGCGCGCGGTTGAAGCAAGGCGCGGGAACCCCGCGCGAATCCACCTGGCCGCGCGATGACGCGAAGCATCGGATCGCGCTCGCTTGCCGCCGGCGATCCATGCACGTTGACCAAGTTGCTCGACACAGCACGGCCATTTCCGGCAGGGCCCGCTCTAGTGGCCCGTGAGGCGCGGCTCTGCCCTTCGCCGGGTTGACATCGCGGTCGCGCTGAACGCATATCCGCGCGATGGCCCGTATCTATCGCTTCAGCGACTTCCGTCTCGACCCTGCCACGCGCGAACTGCTACGCGGCGACACCAGCGTAGCGGTACCGCCGCGCGCCTTCGATTGCATCGTCTATCTGCTCGAGCAGCGTGAGCGCGCGGTGGGACGCGACGAGCTGATTGCCGCGGTGTGGGGCAAGGCGGATATCAGCGACGGAATGCTCGGTCAGACCGTCCTGTCGGCGCGCCGCGCGCTCGAAGACACCGGCAAGGAGCAGCTGTTCATCCGCACCGTGTTCCGCTTCGGATATCACTGGGTTGCCACGGTCGAACTTGTCGAGGAAGCAGTAGCCGATGCGGTCGCGCCGTCGGCCGTTGTCGCACCGCCTGTGGGCGTTGCTGCGAGAACGACACCGCCGGTTCTCGTTGCGACGCCTGCTCGATCGCGCAGACGACAATGGCTTTTGCTGATCGCTGCCGCAGCCATTGCACTCGCCTTGCTGGCGTTGCCGGCTCTGCCTTGGCTGCGCCGAGACGCAATAGTGGCGCCTGCGCCGTCGGCTTCGCATGGCGCGATCGCCCTGGTGCTGCCAGTCGTCGTCGCCGCGGGTAATGGCCACGACTGGATCCGGCTCGGCCTGATGGATCTCATTGCCGCGCGCCTGCGCACGGCCGGGCTTGCCGTGGTGCCGAGCGATGATGTGGTCGCGCTGATCCGCCGCACCGCGCAAGGCGATACGAACAATGCACAGCTGGCCCGCGCAAGCGGCGCAACCCTGATCATCGACGCGCAGGCCGAAGCGATCGACGGGCGCTGGCGCCTGTCGCTGCGCGCTGCGCGCGACAGCGGGCCGGCCCTGCTCGGCGTCGGCGAATCGGCTGACGTGCTGGCTGCCGCGCGCAGTGCCGCCGACGATCTGGCGCGGAAACTGGGCTACGCGCCGGCGCCGGATCGCGATGCCAACGGCGAGCCGGAACCGCTGGCGAATCTGCTCGCGCAGATCGAAGCGGCGATCCTGACCGATCGCCTGGACGCGGCACGCGCGCTGATCGCGAGCGCCACGCCGGCACAGCGCGAACAGCCCGAGTTGCGCCTGCGCCTCGCGCAGATCGACTATCAGGCCGGCGACCTCGCGGCTGCGGCCGGCGGGTTTACCGCGGTCGCCAGCGCCGTTTCCGCCGAACAGGATGCAGTCGTGCATGCACGTGCGCTCACGAACCTCGGTGTGGTCGCCGCCGTGCGCGCCGACAATGCGCAAGCTGGCAAGTACTTCGATGAAGCGATTGCACTGCTGCGCAGTCAGCGCGCCCCCGACGCGCTCGGCAAGGCGCTCAACGCGCGCGGCAATGTCGCCGCATCGGAAGACCGCTACGACGCCGCACTGCAGGACTACGCCGAAGCGCGCGCCGCGTTCGAAAGCGCCGGCAGTCCGCTCGCGCTGGCCGTGCTCGACTCCAATCTCGGCGCACTCGACATGCACCGCCTGCGCTACGCCGACGCCGCGCCGGTGTTCGAGCGCGCCGTGCAGCGCTTCGCCATTTTCGGCATGCACGCCGCCGAATTGAACGCACTGACCGCACTGGCCGAGATCAAGCTGGCCCTGCTCGACGCGGGCGCGGCGCTCGCATTCGAGCCACGCTTGCGCGAGCTGATCGCGCAAGTGTCCGACCCTACGCGCCAGCGCGGCGGCGAGCTGACCCGCGTGCAGGTACTCGCTGCCAACGGACGCCTGCAAAGTGCCAGCAGCGCCGTACAACGCGTGCTCGACGCGGCGACGAGCGCCGGTGACCGCGCTGCGGTCGCACGCGGTCATGCGCTGGCGGCCGACATCGCCATGGCGAGCGGCAATGCGCGGCAAGCCGCCGAACACGCCGAAGCCGCGCTGCAGCGGTACGACGCGAGCGACGACGCGCGTGAACGCGCGCGCGCCTTCGTGGTTCGCATCGAAGCCTCGCTCGCGGTCGCTGCGACTGCCGCGGCGAACGACGCAGTGGTCGAACTCGGCCGGCTCGCCGCAGCCGATGGCGATGCGGCAACGCGTTTGTATGCGGACCTCGCCGCCATCGAGTCCACCGCGGCTACTGCCCCCAGCGCGGATACCGATCGCAACTTTGCGCACGTTCTGGCCGAAGCCGATGCGCTGCGGATTCCACTCGACTTGCGCGAAGTCGCCCGTGTCTACGTCGACTGGCTGATCCGACAGGGAGAACTTGCCCGCGCCGGCGCGGTCGCCGAACGCGTGGCCGGCTGGACCACAACCGACTACGACAGCGCCCTTCTGCAACTGCGCGTGCATCACGCCCTCGGCGATGCCGAGTTGTGGCGTAGCGCGCTGACGCGGGCACAGGCGCTGGCGGGCGAACGCGCCATTCCTGCCGAATTGCAGACCGCACCGCCGCGGCCCGCTGCAGCGACGTCATCGGTGCGTTGAGCCGGGCACGCCTCTTCGCGGCGACACGCCGGCACGTCCATCGGCGCCGCACTTCGGTTTTGAAGCCTGGCTCACAGCCGCCGACGGCTGCCGAATTCATGCCGCCGGTTCGGCAGGATATTTTTCAACGTCACTCGACGCGCTCGATACGCAATTCGCGCACATCGCCGCGGCCGTGGTCGTCGATCGCACGCACGACATGGCGACCGGCCGCGCCGGCCTCCCAGAACAGCTGCTCGCCGGCCTTCGCTGCGCCGACGTAGGCCTCGTCGACGAACCAGTACAGCGTGCGTGCCGAACCGTCGCTGGTTGCGTTGAACGCGATGCGCTGCGCGACGTCGCCGCGGCGCAAGGTATACGCCGCGCCACGCAAGGGCGAGGTGATCTGCGGCGGCTCGCCGTCGGACGACACCTCACAGTCGCCATCCGGCGGTGGCTTCGCGCGCGGCAGGCCGGCGTCGCTGAACACCTTGGCGAGATCGGTCGGCCAGTACTCGATGATGCGCTCCTGCGTGTAGGCCGGATCGTACGGCGGACAGGCGATACGGCCGCTGCGCGTGTCGATGTGCACCTGCCGATGCACGTTGCTGACGCGGATCGGCGACTTGCCGGGCAGAAACCAGGTCTCGCCGCGACGCGGACACCAGGCGTTCGGCAGGTCGCCGCTGGCGAGGCAGACTTCGACGTGTCTGACGCCGGCTGGAATCCGCCAGGGCGGTTCTGCCAAACCCGGCTGCTCGGCTTTGATCGCATCGACGATGCGGAAGAACAACGGCGCCGCCGCCTCGACGCCGATCAGCGATGGATTGCCGGCACCGTCGAAATTGCCGAGCCAGACAATCAGCACGTAAGGTCCGAATGTACCGGCGCTCCAGGCGTCGCGAAAACTCCAGGACGTTCCGGTCTTCCACGCGACCGGCAAGCGCGAAGCGCTGGTGACCGTGGCTTCGTCGGGTCGCGGATTTTGTCGCAGCATGTCGAGTACGACGAAACTCGCGTCCTCGCTGAGCAGGCGCACGCCTTTCGCGGACGCTTCATCTGCGCGCAGGCGCAATGGACGCAGTTCGCCGCGGTTCGCCAGCATCGCGTACAGCGTCGCCAGTTCCTGCATCGTGACTTCGCCGCCACCGAGCACGAGCGCCAGGCCGTAGTGACGCTCGCTGGCGAGATGGCTGATCCCGGCGGTCTTGAGGAAATCGTAGAAGCTCGGATTGGCGAGCTTGGAGGCGACGTAGACGGCCGGAATATTGCGGCTGCGAATCAACGCATCGGTGGCGCTGACCGGACCCAGAAACCTGCCATCGAAATTCTCCGGCGCGAATGGACCGAATGCAGTCGGCACGTCGCGCAGCACCGTGCGTGGATGCAGCACGCCCTGATCGAGACCGAGCGCGTAGATGAAAGGCTTCAGCGTCGAACCCGGCGAACGCTTGGCGGCGGTGCCATTGACCTGGCCGGCAATCGTCGCATCGGCATAGTCGGCCGAACCGACCATCGCCTTGACGCCCATGTCGCGCGTATCGACCAGCAGCGCGGAGGCGTTCAGCAGACCGTTGACGCGACGCTGCGCCAGATAATCGTGCAACTGGCGTTCGAGCAGCGCCTGCATTCGAACATCCAGCGTGGTGCGGATTTCCGCTTCGTGGCGCGCCGCGAAATGCGCTTCGGACAGTACCTGCTCGACCAGATGCGGCGCCGCGAACGGGAGCTCGCTGGCTGGGCGCAGGCGCAGCGGCAGGTTGAACAAGGCGCGATCGGCGCTGCTCTCGCCGTGCACTTTTTCCCAGCGCCGAAACAAGCGCTCGCGTGCTGCACGCAGCGGGTCGCCAGCGAGATCGACTTGGCGGTCGCCGCTGCGCATGCGACGACTCGGATCCTGCGGCAGCACGGCCAAGGTCAGAATTTCCGGAAGACTGAGCGTGCCGACCGGCTTGTCGAGATAGATCCGGCTTGCCGCTGCGACGCCCTCGATGTTGCCGCCGTACGGCGCGAGATTCAGATACGCCTCGAGAATGTCGCCCTTCGAATAACGCAGCTCCAGCCAGAACGCACGCAGCACCTGCACGAGTTTGCCGCGCGGCGTGCGCGTACTTTCGCGATGCAGCAGGCGTACCAGCTGCATCGTCAGTGTCGAGCCGCCCTGACGATTGCCACCGCTGACGTAGGTGACGAGCGCGCCGCGCGCGAGGCTCCACGGATTGAACCCGGGATGCCAGCGAAACCAGCGATCCTCATGCAATTGCACGGCATCGATGAGATCGCGCGGGATGGCCGCGAGCGGTGTCCAGATACGGTACTTGTCATCGCGGCTGAGGCTGAGTCGCAACAGACGGCCGTGCGTGTCGAGAACAGCGGTGGAGCTGGGGGCGAATTCCGACAATGGCACGTGCGGCCACAGACGCAGGCCGGCCAGCAGCAGCGCGAGCAGCACGCCGGCGACGAGCCAGTTGTGCCAGCGGCGCAGCGACCTCCATCGATCCCGTGTTTCGCGGACGGCATTGCTTCGCTTGGCATGCGCTGCCCGCCCGCTCCCCCCAACCCTCTCTCCCAACGATGGGACTGTTGGGGGAGAGGGAGCATGAAATGCGCGACCCATCGAACGCCTATTTCCGTTCGACGACCAACGTGCCGCCGCCCTTCGACTGCGCCTGGATCGTGCGGTCGTACATCGATTCGCCGAACGCCGGCGGCACGACGAAGGTACCGGCGTTGGTCGCCTTGATGCGATAGACGAACTCCTGCACGTCGTGCGTTGCGCTGCCGTAGATGACGACGCGGTCATCGCGCACGTCGGCGTACTCCGGTCGCCAGCTCGACGAGGCAAGGCCGACCGGGCTGATCCAGGTCGTCGCATTGGTGCCCGTGGCGGCGTTCGCGGCGGCAGGATCGCTGCCATCGCCTGGCGGCGTGTCGCTGGTCGTGTGGCTTTCCTGCACTGGCTCGAAACCGCCTGGCAGCAGGTCGACGATCGCGATGTTGCCGACGCCGTCGCCGCGTGTCGCGCGGATCTTCAGATGCACCTGCACTTCATCGCCGAGTTTCACCTGGCTCAAGGCGTGGCCCTCGGCATCGGTGAATTCGCGCAGGATCTCGATACCTTCCTTGCGTTCGACGCTCGGCACGCTGCGATCGAAGCCGGTCTGCGCCACGCTGTACCAGACGTTCGCATCGGCGGCATTGCGAAAGCGCAGCGCACTCGCGCCCGCGTCGAACTTCGCCGACGCGACGATACCGTCGATCTTCGCGATCGGCGTGGCGCTGCCGTCGGCGGCGACCGCCTCGATCGCGAGCTTTGCCATCAGCTCGGCACCCGCCTTGCTCGCATACGCGTCCAGCGCCAGGATCGTCTGTGCCGACGACAGCGTGTTGTACCAGCCGCGCTGTAGGGCACCGACGATGTTGCGCAGCGCATCCGGCGGCAACGCCTTCGCACGTTCCGGGAAGTGCCGCGCGATCAGGTACAAGGTCGCGCTGTCGCGAATGACCGGATCGTAGTAGCGCTCGTAGCGGTACGCCGAGTCCTGCGCCTGGCGCAGCAGGATCTTCTGCGGACCGGCAATCAGTGCGGCAGCTTCCTTGTCCTGCTTCAGCAGCTGCAGCGATGCGGCGAGGTAAGCGGCGGCGATGTCGTCCTTCCACTCCTTCGGCCAGCGCTCCTCGAGGCGTTGGCGCACGGCCGCGAGCGGATTCGTCGTGACCTGACCCTGGCGCGTCAGCAGGTAGATCGCGAACGCGCGCTCGCGCAGGCCGGCGAGGCTGCCATCGCTCTCGTCGGCAGCGAGCTGGCCGAGGTACGCGTTGGCGTGCTCGAGCAGGTCGCTCGGCACCGGTTTGCCGCGCTCCTTCGCTTCGAGCAGGAACTCGACCGCGTAGGCCGAAACGTAGCGTTCGGACTGCACCGTCGCACTCCACAAGCCAAAGCCACCTTCGGCGTTTTGGCGAGAGCGCAGCACCGCAATCAACTGAGCGAATGCCTTGGCGGAATCGGCAATCTCCTTGCTTGCCGCGTCGGCGCCGAACAGCTTGGCGCCGAATTCCGGATGTGCATCGAACACCAGCGCCGGCATGCCCTGGCTGACCAGCTGTTCGGTGCAGCGATGCGGAAAGTCGCCGAGATAGGCTGCCAGTCCACGCGCGAGCACCAGCGGCGCGAACGACATCGCCGCCTCGCGTTTCGCGTGTGCATCGAACATCGTGCGCAGCGGTTTGACGTCGGCGCTGCCGTTGCCGAGTGAACCGATCGCAACCTCGCTGCGATACGGCACGGCCGGGCGCACCGAGACTTCGACGGTCTGCTTGGCCATTTTGTCGCCACTGCTCGCACTGAATACGAGGCTGGCGACACCGGGCTCGCCCTTTGCGCGCAGGCGGAACAGCGCGACGCCCTCGCGCAGCTCGCCGAGCTTGAGTTCCTGTGTCGCACTGCCGACCGCCTCCGCCGCGCTGCTGGCGTCGAGCTTCACGCTGATCGGCAGTTCCTTGCCGGCCAGTCCGGTGAGGTTGTTGGCAACGCCGACGCTGACCTCGAACTCGTCGCCCGGCGCGACCATCGCGGGCACGTTCGGCGACAGCACGAAGTCGCCGCGCACGGTGGTCGCACCCTGGAATGTGCCGACGCGATCCGGCGCTACCGCAACGGCCATCACGCGCAGCTTGCCGTTGAAATCATCGGGCAGTTTCCAGCTGAGCTCCTTCGTATCCTTCACGTCGACCAGGCCCGACCAATACGCCACCGGCGGCGCGTGCTTCTTGCGGAACGGATTCAGATGGCGGCCGAGTGCGGCATCCTCGTCGCCGCCCGGTGCAGCCATGCCGGCGAGCTTGGCGAACTCGGGCAGGATCAGATCGAGTGTCTGACTGGTGCCGACTTCGAGCATGCGTTTCTTGAAGAAGAAGTCGAGCGGATCGCCGAGGGTGTAGCGCGCGACCTGCAAGATGCCCTCGTCGACCGCGAACACGGCGACGCGCGCGGGCTTGGCCACGCCGACTTTCATCTTCAGCGTCTCGCCAGGCTTCAGCTGCGGCGCCACAGCCACCGTGACCGCATCGCGGCGCGCGTCGAGATTGACCGAGAACGGCACCACGCCATACGACAGCGGGCTCATGAAGATTTCGTCCGACGACGGATCGCGGATGAACTGCACGTTGACGTAGCCGTTGCCTTCGAAGTCGGCCGGCACGCGGATCTTCTGCACCGAGCCCGTCGTCGATGTCTTGAACCAGGCCTGTGCGTAGACGCGATCGCGCTCCAGCGTCATCAGCCCGGCACCCGCATACGGCGCACGGATCGCGACTTCGATCTCCTCACCCGGCGCGTAGTCGTGCTTGGACAGGGCGAGTTCGAGTTCCGCGTTGCGTTCGAGCGAACGGCTGAGATTACCTTCGCCGGCGACCGCAAACTGCACGCGGTTGAGTTCCTCGCCGCGTGCGTTCCTGACCACCAGCGCGTAGCTGCCGGGCGTTGCAGTCGGCAGATCGAAGTCGAGGCCGTTTGCGGCGATCTTCAGCGGTGCCTCGCTGAGTGGAACCTCCTTCATGCGCGAGTCGTATTTGTAGACGCCCGAATCCTGCTTGGTCAGCACCGACACGTAGCGGCGTTCGACAATCGCCGCCTTGAGGCCGTCGACCGCGATGCGTTTCGCATTCGGATCGATCGCGATCAGGTTGACGACGCGCTTGCCGTCACGCGCGATGTAATCGAGACGACCATCGACCTTGGTGCCGACGAGGTAGTCGAGCGCGGACACCAGGGTCGCCGCCTCGGCCGCGACGCTGCGCCCACCTTCGGCTTCGTACCCTTTGGCGAGCACGTGCAGGCGATACGTCGCGGTGCCGTACTTCGACAGGTCGAGCGGATACTCGACCTCACCCTTGTCGTCCGTCTGCTTCTCGCCGAGCGGCTCGCTGTAGCCTTCCTTGGCGTGATTCGGATCGAAGAAGGCATAGCCGGCATACGCGGCGAACGTCGGCCACGACGGCGACAAGGTCAGCGTCGCCTCGACGCGGCGCTGCTGCGCCGGCGTGCCGAACAAGTTCATCAGGCTGATGTGCGCGGTCAGGTCGTCCGGCTTGACCCAGCCGTCAACGACCTCGCGCGACAGATGCGCGCTCGCCTTCATGCGGTCGGGCAGGAATTCCTTCACCTGCACGCTGACGCTGCCGAGCGGACTGGTCACGCCGCCGTCCTTGATCAGCGAGAGATTCACGCTCCAGGCGCCGGTTGGCGAAGTCTCCTGTGTCGTGTAGGCGAGTTCCTCGAACGCACTGTCGCCGAGCTTCAGCTTGCGCGTATCGACGACGAGGCCACGCGGGTCGACGATGTCGGCCTGCAAGGGCACGCCCTTGAGGCTGCGCGCCCAGTCCGCCGCGCGCACGATCATGCCGATGTGGAATGTCTCACCGGGCCGGTACAAGCCCCGATCGGAGAACAGGTATGCCGCAAGCTGACCGGCGTCGCGCGCGTTGCGAATACCACCGATGTCGAAACGCGAGAAATCGAGGCGGCGGTCGCGGTCGTTGTACGGCAGGAACGCGAAGTCCTCGCCCTTCTTGACGACGACGAGCGTCGGCGTCTTCTCGCGCTCGAACCCTTGCAGCGCATCGAAATGCGTACGCCCGTCCGTATTGCTGCTGCTACTGACCAGACTCTGGCCATTCTTGCCGAGGATCTCGACCTTGGCGCCATCGACCGGCGCGCCGCTGCGGATCGACTGCACGAAGACGTCGAGGCTGCCATCCAGCGATTTCTTCAGCACGGTGCCGAGATCGGTGACGACGATCAGGCGCGAGTCGGTGAATTCCGAGTAGTCGGTCGGCTCGCCTTCCTGCGCATCGCCGGCTTCGCCCTCGTCTTCATCACCGCCTTCTTCCGCGTCGTCCGCAGCACCGGTGTCGCTCGCCGTTGTAACCTCGGACTTGGCGGCGGCTGGCGCGTTGGCGGCATCCTGTTTCTTGTCGTAGCCGGTCAGCTTGAGCAGGAACACGCCGCGCTTGTCCTTGCCGAGATAGTGGCCGAGGTCGACACCCTGGTAGTGCGGCTTGGTCGGATCGTCCGCGTCGAACGCGATTTTCTCCTCGAACCGCTCGGTGATGTTGTCGACGCCGAGTTCGCCAAACTCGGGCTTGGCGAACGTGCCGGCGCGATTGAAACTCACCAGGTGCTGGATCTGCTCGGGCAGCACGCGGCCGATCTCGAGCTTCATGCCGGGCACGTTGCGCGCGACGACGGCGACGCGCTTGTCGCCGCCGAGCGACAGCAGCGCGCCATCGGCCATGAAGCGCAGCATCTTCGGATAGTCCGGCACGCGCACGATGTTCTGCCAGGCGCCGGCCAGTCGATAGCCGCCGAACGACTCCAGCCCTTTGGCGATGCGCACAAACACGTAGCGGCCGGGATCGGCGCGGTACTTGAAACTGATCATCGCGTTGTAGTCGCGTTCGCCGGCGACGGGCTCGAGATCGAGTTTCTGCGCCGCCTTGAGGATCTTCTCCGGCGGATTCGTGTCACCGGACCAATCGTACGGCGTGTCGCCGCGCTGATCCTCGGGCGTGTCCGGGTGATACAGCGGCAGCAGCCACGCCTGCACCGCCTTGGCGGCTTCCTTCTCGCCGATCGCCTGCGACAGCTGGAAATTCAGCACCTGCTCCGGCTCGAAATGCGTGTTGTCGACGAGCACCGCATCCATGCCATTGATGGCGAGGCTGTAGAGGCCGGGCAGCGCGACCTTGATCGTCTTGTCGCCGGCAAGAGCAGGGCCGCCGGCAGCGGCGTGTACGCCTTGATCGAAATGCAAGGCGATCAAGCCGTCATCCTTGGCCAGGATCAACGGCTCGGAGTGCACGAACGCACTGAGTTTCCTGCGGTCGTAGCTGACGACGAATTTTCGCGGCAGCGTCGCTGCTGCCGTCGTCGACTGAGTCAGGGTCAGGCGCTTCTCGAAATCGGTGCTGTCGACCGGATGGCTGAACTTGAGCGTAAAAACCGCTTTCTTCAGGAGCGCATCCTGCGGGTCCTGATAGAACTCGCCAGCGGCCGCAGCAAGCGCAAACGGAGCGCTGTCAAAACCGAGCTTCGTCTCAGGTACCCAGACCTGCGCGGCGAATGCCTTGGCGCGATCGAACACCACGGCGTAGTGCTGGCCGACCGGCCAGTCCAGCGCCGGCGTGAACGTCAGCGTGCGGTCGTTGCTCCAGACCCAGGTGCCGTCCAGCGGAGGCTGCAATGCGACACCCTCGCCGGGAGCCTTGCCGACCTTGTCGAGGGGCGCGACAGAGCCCGAGAACGCGATCGTCAACGGATTGACGGTGACCGGATCGGCATCGTACTGAGTGGCCTCCGGGGCGCTGATACGCGCGCTGATCGCGACGGGCTGGGGTGGCTGTGGCCGCCCTTTCCACCAGCGCTCCACCTCCCAGCCGACCACGCCCAGCAGCAGAACGCCGGCGACGACGCTGGCGCTCAACCGGGGCCTCCGCCTGATGCCTTGCCAGGACGCCGCTGCGCCAGCGCCGAACGCGAACGCCCAGCGCGGCGCACGCCACGTCATCTGGCCGAACACGGCAGCCAGCGCCACGCCGAGCACGTGAAGCATTGCGCGCAGCAGAAACCAGATGCCCAGCGCCAGCCGTACGGGCAGGCGCAGCAGCCACCGAATCAGATCCATGCGATGTTCCCCCGATGCTGCGCCGGTTCCGCCGGCGCGCAGCCCACAATGATCCCGTATACCGCGGTACGCGCGATACGCCCGCGCGCGACCTTTCGGGTTCATACGCAATCTCGCGCCAAACTGTGACGAAATGCGGGCGCGTCGCCGTCGAGGCTATGGCGGAACGCTTGCCTCCGGCTGGCGCAGTCCTGTCCGCCGGCGGTGAAGAGCCGGCTGCAGCGTATTCGCCGTTATCGCAGCGCCAGCCCTGGCGCGGCCGCTGCCGGGTTGCCCGCGAGCGGATGCACACGATCTGCCCAATCGGAGTCCGCATCCCGCGTTCGAGTCCGCACACGGGCGCCGCATCCGCGTTGCCTTGACGCACATGCGGCCACCATGTAGCGTACGCTCCTACTAACGCGTTAATACATGAATCCAATGAAACGACGCTATCTGCAACCGGAACTTGACTCGAAACGCGCGGAGCGCTCGCTGTGTGAAGCGCTGCTCGCCCTGCGCGATGTGGAGGAAGCGCAGGCCTTCCTAGACGACTTGTGCACGCCGGCCGAACGCGAGGCGATGCGTGACCGCTGGAGCGTCGTGCCGCACCTGATCGCGGGCGAGCCGTATTGGCAGATCCACGATGCAACCGCGGTCAGCATCACGACCATCGGCCGCGTCGCGCGCTGCCTCGAACAAGGCCCCGGCGGTTACGCACGTGTGGCGCAGCGCATTTACGCGAAATCGAAACCAGCGCGTGGCAATGTCGCCGCACGCAAGTCCGCTGCACCGTCGCGTCGGACTGGTGCCGCCGCGCCGCGGAGAGCGACCCCATGAGTTCGACCTCCGATCGCCTGCGCATCGCGGTGCAGAAATCCGGCCGCCTCGCCGAGCAATCGCTCGGCCTGCTGCGCCGCGCCGGGCTCGCCTTTCGCGCCAGCCGCGATCATCTTTTCCTGTACGGCGAGAACCTGCCGATCGACGTGCTGCTGGTGCGCGACGATGATATTCCCGGCCTGCTCGTCGAAGGCAGCTGCGAGCTCGGTATCGTCGGTCGCAACGTGCTGGTCGAGCAACGTCTGGCCGCCGCAGGTTCGCCTGCCCCCACCGAGCTGCTGACGCTCGGCTTCGGCACCTGCCGCCTCGCGATCGCGATCCCGCAACAGGGTCCCATCGACGCAATGGCCGATCTCGACGGTCTGCGTATCGCGACCTCGTACCCGGCCCTGCTCGCCGACTGGCTGGCGCAGAACCGTCTGCATGCCGAAGTCGTCGTACTGAACGGTTCGGTCGAGATTGCGCCGCGGCTCGGCAAGGCCGAAGCGATCTGTGACCTCGTCTCCAGTGGCGCCACGCTGGCTGCGAACCAGCTGCGTGAACTGGTCACCGTGTTCGAAAGCGAGGCCGTGCTCGCGCTGAGCCCGCGCGAACACACCGCCGCGAAGTTGCTGCAGATCGAGCGTCTGCGCGCCCGCATCGGCGGTGCCTTGTCCGGCGATGGCGCGCGCCTGGTCATGCTGCAAGCGCCGCGCACGGCGCTATCGGAAATCACCCGCCTGTTGCCCTCGCGCGATCTTCCGAGCGTGCTCAATCTCGACGGTCGCCCGGACGATATCGCCGTGCAGGCTTTGTGCAACGCGTCGCTCGACTGGCAGCACCTGGAGGAACTCAAGCGCCTCGGCGCGCGCAGCCTGATGGTGCTGAACGTGGAGCGCATGCTGGCATGAACGAGCGCGCGATGCAGTCGCCGGCCTGGCGTCGGCTTGATTGGTCCGTGCTCGACGAAGCGCAGCGGCGCGACGCGCTGGCGCGACCGCGGCAGGTTCGCGATGCGGCGCAGGTCGCGGCAGTGCGCAACATTCTCGCTGATGTTCGCTTGCGCGGCGACGCAGCGCTGCGTGAATTGACGGCGCGTTTCGACCGCTGCGAACTGGCCGCGTTCGACGTCGATGCCGCCGAGTTTGCCGCTGCCGAAATCGCGGTCGACGCCGAAGTCCGCGCGGCCATGCGCAACGCGATTGCGCGCGTGACAGCGTTCCATGCGGCTCAGGTTCCCGCGCCGATCCGAATCGACACTGCGCGTGGCGTGCGCTGCGAACAGGTGATCCGGCCGATCCACCGCGTCGGTTTGTATGCGCCGGCCGGCAGCGCGCCGCTGCCGTCGACTGTCTGGATGCTGGCCGTGCCGGCGCGCCTCGCCGGCTGCAATGAAATCGTGCTGGCAACACCACCGCGCGCAGACGGTCGCGCCGATCCGCTGATCCTCGTCGCAGCGACGCTGTGCGGCATCACGCGTGTGCTCAAGCTCGGCGGCGCGCAGGCAATCGCCGCGCTCGCTTACGGCACCGAATCGGTGCCGCGCTGCGACAAGCTGTTCGGACCCGGCAATGCCTGGGTCACGCTGGCCAAGCTCGAGGTTGCGGCCGATCCCGACGGCGCCGCGATCGACATGCCGGCCGGTCCCTCTGAAGTGCTCGTGATCGCCGACGATGCAGCGGAGCCTGCGTTCGTCGCCGCTGACCTGCTCGCGCAGGCCGAACATGGCGCGGATTCGCAGGTGCTGCTGCTGAGTCCGAGTGCGCGGCTGCTCGACGATGTCGAACGCGCCGTCACGGCCCAGCTCGACACCTTGCCGCGGCGCGAGATCGCCGCCGCGGCGCTCGCACACGCGCGGTTGATCGAAGTGAGCACCCTCGCGGAAGCCGTCGAGGTGTCGGAGCGCTACGCCCCCGAGCACCTGATCGTCGCCACACGCGACGCCCGCGCCTTGCTGCCGCATCTGAGCAAGGCCGGCAGCATCTTTCTCGGCGCATGGTCGCCGGAGACGCTCGGCGACTATTGCGCCGGACCGAACCATGTGCTGCCTACGCTCGGCTTCGCGCGCGCCTTCGGCGGCGTCGGCGTCGACAGTTTCCTGCGTCGCGTGAACGTGCAGGAAGCCAGCGCCGAAGGCCTGCGCGAGATTGGCGGCGATGCCAGCGTGCTCGCGCGCGCGGAGCGGCTGGAAGCGCATGCGCGGGCAGTCGATGTGCGCCTGGCTGCGCTGGATCGGCTGGCACCTCGGCCGCAGTCCGGGCCTCGGCGCGGAATCGAGGGTGACTTCGAATCACCCGATACGCGCATGCAGGCTTCCGCATGAGCCTGCTCGAGCGCATCCGCCCCGAGCTGGCCGCGTTCAAGCCCTACGCGTCAGCGCGGCGCAGCGGCTTCGAGGCGCGCATCCGCCTCGACGCCAACGAATGCCCGTGGGATCTCGGCGAGGAAGGCAATAGCGTTGCCGCCGATCTCAATCGCTATCCCTCGCCGCAACCGGCCGAACTGATCGCACAGCTCGCCGCGCTGTACGACGTCGATGCGGCGCGCATCTGGCTCGGCCGCGGCAGCGACGAGGCGATCGACCTGCTGCTGCGCGCGTTCTGCCGTGCCGGCCGCGACAACGTGGTCTCGCTCGCGCCCACGTTCGGCATGTACGGCATCGGCACCCAGCTGCAGGGCGCCGTCTATCGCACGCTCGATCTGCAAGCGCATGATGGGTTCGCGTTCGATGCGGAGCGACTGCTCGCGCTGTGCGACGACGACACCAAGCTCGTCATCATCTGCTCACCGAACAATCCCACCGGCACGTTGTTCCACGATGCGCGCCTGCCATGGCTGGCCGAACGTCTTGCAGATCGCGCCCTGCTGCTGGTCGACGAGGCATATATCGAGTTTGCCGGAGTGGACAGCGCCGCGAGCTTGATTGAGCGCCATCCGAACGTGGCCGTGTTGCGCACCTTGTCGAAAGCGCACGCGCTGGCCGGCGCGCGCGTCGGCGCCTTGATCGCCGATGCAGCCATTGTCGACATCGTCGCGCGCATCGCGCCGCCGTATCCCTTGCCGACCTCGAGCATGCGTGCCGCGCTCGCCGTGCTCGACGAGGCAGCGCGTGCGCGCACGCAGAAGCGCATCGTGAGCTTGCTGGTCGAGCGCACGCGTGTGGCGACCGCGCTGTCCGCGTTGCCGGAAGTGGAAACGATCTGGCCTTCGGCCGCCAATTTCCTGCTGGTCCGCTTCGCCGACGCGCGCAGCACGTTCGCGCGCCTGCTCGCAGCCGGTATCCTCGTGCGCGATTTCTCGGCGCAGCCGGGACTGGCAAATTGCCTGCGCATCACGCTCGGACGGCCCGACGAAAACGACGCGTTGATCGACGCGCTCGGTGCGCGCGAAGGCTTGACTCCGGGCGGAGGCGCCGCATGAGCCTTTCCGCGCCGAAGGTCCTTTTCGTCGACCGCGACGGCACCCTGATCGAGGAACCGGCCGACCAGCAGATCGATGCGTACGAGAAGTTGCGCCTCGTGCCCGGCGCGATCGCGGCGTTGCGGCGATGCGTCGATGCCGGCTATGAACTGGTAATGGTGACGAACCAGGATGGTCTCGGCACATCGAGTTTCGCCGAAGCCGATTTCGCCGGCCCACAGCAGTTGCTGCTGGATATTCTGGCGGGCGAAGGCGTGCATTTCCGCGAGATCCTGATCGATCGCAGCCTGCCGGCCGACAACGCGCCGACGCGCAAGCCGCGTACCGGACTGGTGCAGCACTGGTTGCGCGCCGGCGCATTCGATGCGTCGCGCAGCGCCGTCATCGGCGACCGCGAGACCGATCTCGAATTCGCGTGCAATCTCGGCGTGCGCGGCTTTCGCATCGGCGCTGGCCCGGATGGAAGCGCAGTCGACTGGTCCACGATTGCGCGGACTTTGCTCGACTCGCCGCGCCAGGCAAGTGTCGAACGCGCAACGCGCGAAACACGCATCGCCGTGCACGTGGATCTCGACAGCCTCGCGCGACCGGTCGTCGCGAGCGGCATTGGCTTCCTCGACCACATGATCGAACAGCTCGGCGTGCATGGGGGCTTCGCGCTCGACCTGCGCTGCGAGGGCGATCTGCGTATCGACGAACACCACACGGTCGAAGATTGTGCGCTCGCCCTGGGGCAGGCGTTGCGCGAAGCGCTCGGTGACCGTCGCGGCATCGGTCGCTATGGTTTCCTGCTGCCGATGGACGAGAGCCAGGCACAGGTCGCGATCGACCTGTCCGGTCGTCCGTACTTCGTCTTCGAGGGCGTATTCCCGCGCGAGCAGGTCGGTGCACTGCCGACCGAACTGGTGCCGCATTTCTTTCGCAGCCTCGCCGACGCACTCGGCGCGAACGTGCATATCGCGGTGCGTGGCGACAACACGCATCACATGATCGAAGCCTGCTTCAAGGCGGTTGGCCGCGCGTTGCGTCCGGCGCTCGCGCGCGTGGGCAGCAGCGTGCCGAGCAGCAAGGGAGTGCTCGCATGAACACACACGCCGTCATCGTTCCTGCCGGCGGTGCCAACTACGGCTCGCTGCGCGAAGCGTGCAAGCGCGTCGGCGTCGAGGCGACGATCAGCGACGAGCCGAAGCGCATCTTCGCGGCGACGCACGTGATCCTGCCTGGCGTCGGTGCAGCCGGCTACGCGATGCGTGGGTTGCGCGAGCGCGGCCTCGACCGCGTGCTCAAGCTGATCGCGCAGCCGCTGCTCGGCATCTGCCTCGGCATGCAGCTGCTGTTCGATGCCTCGGAAGAATCGGAAAGAAGCGCCGAAGCCAGCGAGACGATTGCCTGCCTCGGGCTGTTGTCCGGCGTTGCAAAACGATTGCCACCCGCGCCGAGTTGGCCGCACATGGGCTGGAACACACTCGGCCGCCGCGTCGAGCATCCACTGCTCGCCAATATCGGCGACAACGACTGGTTTTATTTCGTACACGGCTACGCGGTGCCGGTCGGCGCCGACACGCTCGCTGCGACGAACCACGGCCAGACCTTCACTTCGGTCGTCGCGCACGGCAACGTCTATGGCGCGCAGTTCCATCCCGAGAAATCCGCCGCGGCCGGCCGGCGCCTGCTGACGAATTTCTTTGCGCTGACATGAAAATCATTCCGGCCATCGATCTGCACGGTGGCGGCGTCGTACGCCTGCGCCAGGGCGACTTCACGCAGGCGCGCCATTTCGAACACGAGGCAGGCGCGCTCGCCCTGCGCTATGCGGAAGCCGGTGCCGACTGGCTGCATGTCGTCGATCTCGATGGCGCGCGCGCCGGCACGCCGACGCAGGTCGAGCTGCTCGCGAGCATCGCGAAGATCGCTCGCCTGCAGGTGCAGGCCGGCGGCGGCGTGCGCACGCGCGCCGATGTGCAACGGCTGCTTGCCAACGGCATTGCCCGCGTCGTCGTCGGCAGCGTCGCGGTGCGCGCGCCGGAGACCTTCGTCGCGTGGCTGGCCGAATTCGGCAGCGGACGCCTGTGCCTCGCACTCGATCTGCGCCGCGACGAGAGCGCTCGCTGGCGTCCGGCGGTGGACGCCTGGCAGGCCGAGAGCAAGGTCGATTTCACCGCGTTGCTCGACTACTTCGCCGCAGCCGGACTGCGCCACGTGCTGACGACAGACATCACGCGGGACGGCATGGCCGATGGCCCGAATCTCGCCTTGTATTGCGAACTCACGACGCGCTGGCCGCCCTTCTCCTGGATCGCTTCCGGCGGCGTGCGCGATCGCCGCGATGTCGATGCGCTGGCACAAACGGGGGTCAGCGCGTGTGTGGCAGGAACGGCCTTGCTCGACGGCACGCTGACGCTGGATGAGATTGCAAGCACGCAGCATTGCGAACACAAGCCGCCCTCACCGCCTGGCGCTTTCTCACTGGGGGACGGGCTTGGCTGAGGAGCGCAGTCGCGGCCGGACAACGCCGCCCGCCCGCCTGCGCGCCCAATGGATTGCCTTGGATGCAGAAGATGAACCAACACGCTTTGATCAGGACACCGCGTCCGCGCTCCCCCGCTTTCTCTCTCTCGTTGTGGCTGGGGGCGAGCGAGCCGGGCCTGTCCGCCCACGTGTCGAGAGCTTCGCCATGCTCGCGCGACGCCTGATCCCCTGCCTCGATGTTGCCGACGGCGTCGTCGTCAAGGGCGTGCGCTTTCGCGATCATCGCGTCGTCGGCGACATCGTCGAACTCGCGCGGCGCTATGCCGAGCAAGGCGCCGACGAACTCGTGTTCTACGACATCACCGCAAGTCCCGAAAGGCGCAGCGTGGATCCGGCCTGGGTCGAACGCGTCGCGCGCGAACTCGATATTCCGTTCTGCGTGGCGGGTGGCATCCGTTCGGTCGGGGATGCCGAAGACGTGCTCGCGGCAGGCGCGGACAAGATCTCGATCAATAGTCCCGCGCTCGCTCGTCCGCAGCTGATCGACGAACTCGCGGCACGCTTCGGCAGCCAGTGCGTGGTCATCGGCATCGATGCGGAAGGCGCGGCCGATGATGCGTCGCGCACCTCGTGGCGTGTGATGGCCAACAGCGGCAAGCCGGATGCCGCCAGCGACAGCGGGCGCGACCTGTTGGGTTGGGTACGCGAGATCGCCGAACGCGGCGCTGGCGAGATCGTGCTGAACTCGATTCGCTCGGATGGCGTTCGCGGCGGTTATGCGCATGCGCAACTCGCCGCCGTGCGTGCGGCGACGACTTTGCCACTGGTCGCCTCCGGCGGCGCCGGCACACGCGAACATTTTGCTGACGTCTTCGAGCAGAGCGGCGTCGATGCGGCACTCGCGGCCAGCGTGTTCCACAGTGGCGAGATCCATCTCGGCGAACTCAAGGGCTTCCTCGCCGAGCGCGGCATCGTGGTGCGCCGATGATCGACGAACAGCTCGACGCGCTGGACTGGAGCAAAGGCGACGGCCTGCTGCCGCTGATCGTGCAGCATGCGCACGACGGCCGCGTGCTGATGCTCGGCTACAGCAATCGCGATGCACTGATACAGACGCTGCATACCGGAGAGATCCATTTCTGGTCGCGTTCGAAGCAGCGCCTGTGGCGCAAGGGCGAAGGTTCGGGCCATGTGCTCAAGCTTGTGTCGATCGCGCCAGACTGCGATCGCGATACGCTGCTCTGCCAGGCGCTGCCAGCCGGACCCACCTGCCATCTCGGCACGTCGACCTGTTTCGACGCCACCACGCCGGCGCATCCCTGGCTCAACGAACTCGAAGCGCTGATTGCAGCGCGCGCGCTGGCCGACCCGGCATCGAGCTACGTCGCCAAGCTGCTTGCCGACACACCGGCGCGGCGCGCGCAAAAGGTCGGCGAGGAAGGCGTCGAGACAGCGCTGGCCGCAGTCTCAGGCGATCGCGACGCGCTGCGCGGCGAAGCGGCCGACCTGCTGTTTCACCTGCTCGTGCTGTTGCGCGGCAGCGACCTCGCCCTGGCCGATATCGTCGGCGAGCTTGCGCAGCGGCATCGCTCCGGCTGATCGGGCGTTGTTTGCCTCTTCGTCAAGCTGACTATGCAAACAGCAACGGCACGAACAACGACCAGCAAGACGTTGGCGTTATTTCGAGACGGAGTCTTCCACTCGATCTGCCGATGGCACGGCTACCGCGGCCGCCAACGGCAAGGGCTTGCGATACGAGCCGATGAAAATGCCGAGCAACGACAGGCCGACGCCGATCCAGTCGGTCGTGCGCGTCGGTCGCGCGAACAGGATCACATCGAACACGAACGACAGCGCCGGCTGCAACAGCAACAGCAGGCCGATCAACGAAGCCGGCAGTTGCGGCATCGCGGTGGTCAACAGCACCCAGCCGAGCACTTGGCCAAAAAATGCGAGGCCGAGCAGCGACGTCCACGTCTGTGCGTCCGGCAAGGCGAGACTGTCGCCTTCGACGAGGGCGGCGATGCCGAGTACGCCGGCGCACAGCAGCGAGCTGACGCAGAGCAGCTGCGCCGGCGCCAGCCGCACATGGCCACTGCGCTGCGCGTGCCGCGTCGACAGCATGTAGATCGCATAGGCGACACCGGTCGCGATGCCGAGCATCACGCCGTGCCGGTACTGCGGTCCGACGGCACTCCAGTCGAGGCCGACCAGCAGGTACAAGCCGACGAAACCGAGCGCGACACCGGCGAGAAAATATCCGCCGAGGCGTTCGCGATAGAGAAACAATCCCGCCAGCGCCATCAGGAACACCTGGAAATTGCCCAGCAGGGTCGCCAATCCCGGGCCGACATACAGGATGCTGCGGTGCCAGAACATCAGATCCACCGCAAACGCGAGCGCAGGAATGAGCAGCCAGCCGAGATCGTGGACGCTGACGCGTTGCCAGCGCCGCAGCGCGAGCAGACCGATCAGCAACATGGCTCCGCCGAATGCCATGCGATAGAACGCCGAAACGGTGGGACCGACATGGGCAAGCTTGACGAATACGCTGGTCGTGGAGATTGCGGCGGCGCCGACGATCATTTGCAGCAGTGCGGCGCGCGGCGGCCGGTCAGCCGTCTGCACGGATATCGCTCCGTGCCGATTCGATCGACAGTGGCGTCCCCGCCTCCGCGCAGCTGGTTCGGCTGTAGCGACAGGACCCGGCGGCGCACACGTTCTCGCGCACAGCGGTCATGCCGGCACGATGGCGCTATCGAATGCGTCGGGGTCACGCCTGCGCTCGCGTAAATCGGCATCGATAGCCGCAGCAACCGTGCTGGCGCGCTCGACATCGTTGTCGGACACCATCACGGCGACCAGGTTGCTGACCGGCAACTCGCCGATCGCGCCAGTCAGGTACTCGCCGGAGACGAACGCGAGGATGCCCTCGGCAGCGAGCGCGCCCTTGACCAGATGGGCGTCGATGATGTTCTCGGCGCGGTAGATGATCTTCATGTTCGTGCTGTCCTGCGGCCAGTTGCACTGCTGCGGACGGTTCGATGCGAGCGCCGCGAGATGCGAGTTTCGTCAGCGCTCACGTGCGCGCCGGATGCCTTCGGCAAGAGCCGGCTGCCGCGCTTAATTCGGTACTAAGTAAAAAATCCATAAATCCCAAACTCCGCAAAATGTGAGCTTGTGTGACAACGTGGTCAAAGTGGTATCTGCCACGTCTGGGCGAGGCTATGATGCGTAGCGAGCCTGCATGCTAGCAGGCGATCGCCACCGCAATGTTTCCCGGGCCGCGCGCCCCCGTACCGCCGAGACAACGAATGCCCCCGGTTCTGCCCGATGACAAGCTCGCCGACCGCATCCGCGATTGCGCCATGGAGCTGCTGATCGAACGTGGTCCCGGCCGCAGCATCTGCCCGAGCGAAGTCGCCAGGATGCTGGCCGCGCGGGTCGGTGGCCGCTGGCAGGATCTGATGCGCCCGGTACGCATCGTAGCTGCCGCACTCGCCGACAGCGGCACCCTTGAAGTGACCCAGCACGAGGCCGTCGTCGACATCCGCGAAGTCCGTGGTCCGGTGCGCCTGCGTCTGCGCTCGCTGCACGGCTATCGCAACAGCTACGCGGCCTGATTCCGTTGCCACGCATTCGCTTTCCCGCGCGCGGCCGTTAAACTCAGTGTTTCCCCTGCCAGTCTGGATGCCGCGACCTCGCGGCGATGACGCATGACCGAAACTGTCCCGCCGACGCCTGCCGCTGCCCCGCAGGCTGCCAACAACCACTTCATCCGCCAGATTGTCCTCTCCGACCGCGCCGTCGGCAAGCATGGCGGGCGCGTCGCGACGCGCTTTCCGCCCGAACCGAACGGCTATCTGCACCTCGGGCACGCGAAGTCGATCTGCCTCAATTTCGGGCTTGCGCGCGAATTTTCCGGCAGCTGCGATCTGCGCTTCGACGATACCAATCCGGCACGCGAGGACCAGGAGTACGTCGATGCGATCAAGAACGACGTAAATTGGCTCGGTTTCGAATGGGATGAACTGCGCCACACCTCGGATTACTTCGAGGTGCTGTATCTGTGCGCCGAGAAACTGATCCGCGACGGCAATGCCTTCGTCTGCGACTTGTCCGCCGACGAAGTGCGCGAGTACCGCGGCACGCTGACCGAACCCGGACGCAACTCGCCGTGGCGCGAACGCAGCGTGGAGGAGAACCTCGATCTGTTCCGCCGCATGCGCGCCGGTGAATTCGCCGATGGTGCGCGCACGCTGCGCGCGAAGATCGACATGGCTTCGGGCAACATCAACATGCGCGATCCGACGCTCTACCGGATCCGCAAGCTGACCCACCAGAACACCGGCGACGCCTGGCCGATCTATCCGATGTACGACTATGCGCATTGCGTGTCGGACGCGGTCGAGGGCATCACACACTCGCTGTGCACGCTCGAATTCGAGGATCACCGACCGCTGTACGACTGGTTCCTCGATCAGCTCGACCTGCCCGACCACGTCGAGCTGGTCGAGCCGATGCGGCGCGCCGGTCTCGCCGGCACGCCGAGCCGGCCGCAGCAGATCGAGTTCGCGCGCGGCAATCTCGACTACACGGTGATGAGCAAGCGCAAGCTGATGGCCCTGGTCAACGACGGCCTCGTCGACGGCTGGGACGATCCGCGCATGCCGACGCTGGCCGGCGTGCGCCGGCGCGGCTTTCCGCCGAATGCGGTGCGTGCGTTCTGGGAGCGCGCCGGCGTGACCAAGCAGAATTCGGTGATCGAGTACAGCGTGCTCGAGGGCAGCGTACGCGAAGAACTCGATGCACGTGCGCCGCGGCGCATGGCGGTGCTCGATCCGGTCAGGCTCGTCATCACGAACCTCGACGACGCGCACATGGAATCGCTGGAGTTCCCGAACCATCCGAAGAACGAAAGCCTCGGCACGCGCGCGGTGCCGTTCTCGAACACACTATGGATCGAGCGCGACGATTTTGCCGAGGTGCCGCCGAAAGGCTTCCATCGCCTGACTCCGGGCGGGGAAGTGCGTCTGCGCGGCGTTGGCATCGTGCGCTGCGAAGACATTGTCAAGCAAGCCGACGGCACGCTCGCCGAGTTGCGCTGCACGCTCGATGCGGACACGCGTCACGGCAAGCCGGGCGCCGACCGCAAGATCAAGGGAACGATTCACTGGGTCAGCGCGAAGCACGCGATCGCTGCAGAAGTGCGGCTGTATGATCGTTTGTTCACGGTGCCCGATCCGGACGACGACAGCGACGGTAAAACCTACGCCGAGCATCTCAATCCGGCCTCCAAGCGCATCGTGTGGGCGTGGCTGGAAGCTTCGCTGGCCGACGCGCGGCCGGAAGACAACGTGCAGTTCGAGCGGCTCGGTTACTTCGTTGCCGACCGGCATGATCACGCGCAGGGCAAGCCGGTGTTCAACCGCACGGTAACGCTGCGCGACTCCTATTCGGCACCGCGATAACGCCCTGCGGCGGTGGCCGCCACCCGATCACTGCTTCTGTCCCTAGAACGCGCGGCGCACTCCCGGCCCCTGCCTCCGCTCAATGCTGCGCGGCCTTCCTGGTCGCGACGGGCAGCGGCGTGCGCTCCAGCTGAGTGAGCGCAGCAACGCGTTGCAACGCCGCCTGTTCGTGAACCTCCAGCAGGAACTGCCACGCCGCCAGCACGCGCCGATGGAAATAGATGCGTTCTGCCGCGACGCCGCGCTTCAGAGGGTGGCGCCGTGGTGCTGGCCGAGGCGCTGCAGACTTGTTCGTCGGTTCTTCGTCGTTGGCGTCATCATCGTCGGCGACCGCGGCGATTTCCGCTGCCGCGTCCGGATCGATCATGGCCGGCGGCACCCACGCCGCATACGCTTCGGCGCCGGCGCGCACTTTTGCGTCCTTCGATTTCCGCGCCCAGTCCAGGATCGACTTGCGGCGCTTGCGCACCCAGTCGGAAATCGCCTTGGCACGTGCCGGATCGAACGTCGCCGGGTCGGCATACCCGCTGCGGAAATAGATCAACAACGCAGGGTCGGCGATGCCGCGCGCCGCGCCGGCACGTGGTTCGGCGGTAGCCTCACGCACATCGATCGACGCCATCTCTCGCTCGAAGGCGAGGACCGGCGCGGAAAGATCACCGACCTCGTTGGCATCGACCGCCGCCAACCAGGCCGGCGCAATCTTGCGCGCCCACAGCCATTCAACCCACTGCATGTCTTCAGCGCTGCTGTCTTCCCCGGCTCCGGCCGGCGCCGCGTACTGATTCACGCGGTCGCCGCGGCGCAACCGGTTCATCGCGGCGACGCCCGATTCGGACCCGATCTCGCCTTCCAACTCCTCCTGCGACTCCTGCACGAGGTCTTTGAGCTCGGGATTCTGCTTGACCATGCGCTCGGTCTGGCGTTGATACTCTTGGCGACGCTGCTTGAACTGCGCGTCGGCAGCGCGCGGCTCCTTCCCGTCCATTGTGGCGTGAAAGTTCTGCAACGGTGCCTTGACGGCGGCGGCCAGATCCTTCTCCTTCTGCATCCGCGCGATCGTCTGCGCCCACACGTCGAGATACTGCTCGGAGGTCGAGCTCGGCTTGTCGATCGTCTGGTCGGCGAGCACCGCTTCCAGATGCGCTTCGTAGATGGACGCGCGCGCCGGCTGCGCGCCCGCCGTGAGTGTGAAGAGGTCGAGGCCGAGCAGGTTCTCGGGCAGGTAGCGCTCGTAACCTGCCCAATGATCGGCCGAAACATCGGAGGTGCAGCCCGACGCGACGGAATGATCGTCGGTGGCGGTGAATCCGGCCACCGGCGGCATGTTCTTCGTTTCCTCGGTCGCGCTCGCCCACTCGGGTACATGCGTGAACCAGAACGGATTCACGGCGACCTCGCGCGGCACCCCCAAGTAATGGAAGCCACCTGAGTAGCACTGGCTCATGACGAACACGACGCGGCCCTCGCCAAGTCCTGCCGACAGCCATCTGCGTAGTTCAGCGACGCCCAGTGTTTCGGCCGCGAGATCATAGTTGCGCCAACCGAAAGGCAGCGTCGGATCGCGGTCCCAGCTCCACAGTGAAATGATGCTTTCAGGATTCGCTCCCGCGGAAGGACCCCCGTGGTCGCCGACGAAGAGGAAGAGCGTGCCGCCGTCGTGCACTGCAGGCAGAATCTCATCACGGAACGCGCGTGCGAGCACGTCGCGCAGCGCCGGGCGATTGCCGGGCAGCGCGCCCGCGATCCATGCCGCCGTCGCGTGGCCTTTGTCATCCTTGATGGTCTGCTCGACATCGGACAGCACCGGCGCCTGCCCCTCCACGTTGCCCGCGCCGAAGAACACCCAGACCTGTTCGTCCGCATAGTGCGACTTCAGATACGTCACATAGGCGCGCGCCTGCAGATACTGCGAATAGTGATTGCTGGTCGGACTACCGCCGCCCGAGATGACGACGAATGCGTCCTTGGCATGTACCGCAGGGATGTTGCAAGCAGACACGACGCAGGCCGCGATGAGTAGCCGCCACCACACACACACCATGAGCCATCTCCACCAGGGTTTGGCTGGAGTATCCCAGATGCATGCAAGTCCAACTATGTCGGGCGCTGCCTGCTCACGCTGTTTGGCGCTTCACCCAGCCGGCGGACTTTTCCGGCAGCCGTCGCTCCGACCGACACCCCGCGCGCGTAGACGCGACACTCTATTCGTCAACCGCTGCAACCTGCGCGATGAAGCCGGTTGCATGCTCTTCTCATCGCGCGAGTTTGCGGCCGAGAAAGTCGCGGATGTAGGCACCTATCTCGACCGCATGCGTTTCCAGCGCGAAATGCCCGGTGTCGAGCAGATGGATTTCCGCGTCCGGAATGTCGCGCTTGTAGGCCAGCGCGCCCGGCGGAATGAAGAACGGATCGTTCTTGCCCCATACCGCCAACAACGGCGGACGATGCGTTCGAAAGTAGTTCTGGAACGCAGGATAGCGCGCGACGTTGCTGCGATAGTCGAGGATCAGGTCGAGCTGAATGTCGTCGGCACCCGCGCGTGCCATGTAGCCGATATCGAGTGTGTAACCATCCGGCGATACGCGCTCGGGGTCTGTACCGTGGCGGTACTGGATATCGCGAATCGTCTGCGGCGTCAGCGCGTCGCGGCAGGCTTCACGATGCGCGGGCGTCGGCTCGCGCCAGTAGGTTTGCCAGCTTCCCCATTGATCGCTGAAACCATCCATGTACGCATTGCCGTTCTGCGTGATGATCGCGCTGACGCGCTCGGGGTGAGCGACCGCGAGGCGCAGTCCGGTCGGCGCGCCGTAGTCGAAGATGTACAGCGCATAGCGCTCAAGAGCCATTGCCTCGACGAATTCGCCGAGTACGCGCGCCAGGTTGTCGAAGCTGTAGTCGAACTTGCCGCGCGGCGGCGCCTTGGTCTGACCAAAGCCCGGCAGGTCCGGCGCGATCACGCGATAGTCCCTGGCCAGCAGCGGAATCAGCTCACGGAACATGTGGCTGGAGGTCGGAAAACCGTGCAGCAACAGCAGGACCGGCGCATCGATCGGACCTGCCTCGCGATAAAAGACCTCGACGTCTCCGACCTTGCGGGTCCGATAGGAAACCGGACTGACAGCGACACTGGAAGCGCCACTGGCCGTGGGTTTGGACGACCCTGCAAACGATGCAGCGGTGAACGTGGCCGCCCCGACCGCCGAAGCCAGAAGTACGTTGCGGCGTGGGACGTTGATGGAATTATTCGTAAAATCAGTGATCTGCATGATACCCACCTCGTAGTTGTCATCAATGGCTCCCCAGCTTGAGCGGCAGGGCGATAGAGGATAGACTACTACCTACCGATCGGTAGGATATGACCGCACCTCCATGAAAGCAAGCCTCGATACGATCATCGGCGAAGCACGCGAGCTGTTTCGCGAGCACGGCTACGCCGGCGCCTCGATGCAGGACCTCGCCGCGCGCGTCGGCATCCGCAAGGCGAGCCTCTACACGCGCTTCCCGACCAAGGAATCGCTGGTAGCCGAGGTTCTCGCACTCACCCTGCGCGAGACGTTCGCGGACCTCGCAGACGAATCCGCCGGCTGGTTCGCCCGCTATGAGGAAGTCATCCGACGCATCGGTAAAACCCTGGCCGATCGCAGCCGCTGCGTCGGCCTGCACCTGGCTTATGGCATCAATGACGAGACACCGGCAGCCGCCGACGCCGTGCGCGCGTATTTCCGCCAACTTCGCGACGGTATCGCACGCATCCTCAGTGCGACCTTTGCGCCGGAACGCGCGCGCGAAATCGCCAGCGACGCGCTGACGCGACTCGAAGGCGCCACGTTGTGGACGGTGATCGACGACGACACGCGTCCGATGGATCGCGCGGTGTCGTCCCTGCTGGACGAGGTGCGCTGCGCCGCGCGGGCTTGATCATCACGTTGCCCGGCGCGCGGGCGGCGGCTCCGCCGCCTCCTGTGGCTTTGGCTGATTTCGAATCGTCCTTTGCGGCGCCATCGGTCTTCGCGCGCACGGCGGAAAGTCGGCCGGGCGGGACCCTGCTGTGGAATCGAGAGCGGCGGCCCGAATTCGCCGCTTCAGCGGTGTCGGCGGCGGCGGCATGTTCGCCTCGATGTCGCAGATCGCGCAGATGGGCGGGATCGACAGCGAGGTTTCCGGTGAAGGAACCTCCCAGCGTCTTGTAGGCAGCAATCAGCGTGCGCAGGCGTTCGTTGATCTGGCGGTTCTCACGCTCGCGGCGCTGCTGAATGGTCTACATGGCGAGCAGGCGTATGCCGACGCCAATCAACGTGATCACGGCCAGCCCGAGCAGGGTCGACTGCAGCGCCTGCCAGGAACGGAAATCCAGATTGCGCATGCGCAGACTCCCATCGCCGCGGGCCTACTGATTCCACGTCGCAAACATCACGACCGCGGCGATGGTCATGACAGCCGTGCCGGCCCAGCCCAGACATTTCAATCCGAACGGGATACGGAACTTGCCCATGACCTTGCGTCGGCTCGCCAGCAACATGATGACGACCATTAGCGGCACGGCGATCACGCCGTTGATCACGGCGCTCCAGAAAAGCATCTTGATCGGATCGATCGGTGTGAGGCTGAGGCCGACCGCGATCGCGGTGGAGAGCGCAATCGTTCCGTAGAACAATTTCGCCTTGGACGGTTGCACCTCCAGTCCGGTCTTCCATCGAAACGTCTCGCCGAGCGCATACGCCGCGGACCCGGCGAGTACCGGCAACGCCAGCAGGCCGGTGCCGACGATTCCGGCAGCGAACAGCCAGAACGCGAACGCTCCTGCAACCGGTCGCAACGCAGCGGCGGCATCCGCCGAGGTCTGGATGTCCGTCATGCCGTGTGCGTGCAGGACGACCGCGGCGGTCAGAATGATGAAGAATGCCACCAGTTCTGAAAACACCATGCCGATGGTCGTATCGAGCCTGATCCGCTTGAGTTCGCTGGCGGCCTGCTGCGATGCGTGCTTCAGGGGTTTGCGGCCACGCGTCACACGCACCTCGTTGGCTTCCTCGGAGGCTTGCCAGAAGAAAAGATAAGGACTGATCGTCGTACCGAACACGGCGACGACCGCGACGGCGTATTTGGGATCCATCGCGATGACGGGAACCACCGCCGCTCTTGCCACTTCCAGCCAGGGCACCGGAATGATCAATACCGTCGCCACGTAGGCAAACAAACTGAGGGTGAGCAGCTTCAGCAGTGGCGAATATTTCTCGAATGGAATGAAGGTCTGCAGGGCGGTCGACAGCACGGCGAACCCGACGGCGTAGGCAAACGCAGGACCGCCGATCAATAGTTTCAGCGCGGCGCCCATCGCGCTGATGTCGGCCGACAGGTTGATGATGTTGGCGACCAGCAGGAGGCCCACGAAGGCGATGGCAAGACCGAACGAGTATTGCGAACGGATGTTGGCGCCGAGGCCATGGCCCGTCACGCGCCCGATGCGCGCGCAGATCAACTGGATGCCGATCATCAGCGGCAGCGCGACGACCACCGTCCACAAGGTACCGAATCCGTAGGCGGCGCCGACTTGCGAATAGGTGGCGATCCCACTCGGATCGTCATCCGCCGCCCCGGTGATGAGACCGGCGCCGAGTCGTCCGAACAGTGGTTTGCGCGAACCGACATCCGCTTCCATCGGGCACCTCGGGATTCGTGGGTGGGCGGCCGGACGGCGCAAGCATGACCGAACCAGCGATCGACGTCAGCCGCGCGCCGGCACGATCGATTGTGACAGACCCTGGCGTAGCGCCGATGTCGGTCGCTCGTGCATCGATGCCATCTGACGGACCTCGTCCGCACAACTCAAGCGTGCGTTGTCGAACGGACGCCGCTTGCATGGGCGCCTATGCTCGACTTCTCCATTCCACAGCGGAACGACATGCCCGACCACGCACCGCACGACGAACCCCTCGATCAGGAAACGCTGAGCAAGGTCGACGCCTGGTGGCGAGCCGCCAACTATCTTGCGGTCGGACAAATCTATCTGCGCGACAATCCGCTGCTGCGGCAGCCGCTGACGCTGGACCATGTCAAGCACATGCTGCTCGGTCATTGGGGCACCACGCCGGGACAGAATTTCATCTACGCGCATTTGAATCGCGCGATCCGGCAATTCGATCTGGACATGATCTATATCTCCGGACCCGGACACGGCGGCCCTGCCGTCGTCGCCAATGCTTATCTGGAAGGCACCTACAGCGAGACTTATCCGCAGATCGGGCGC
Source organism: Dokdonella sp. (assembly GCA_040005635.1). Lineage (GTDB taxonomy): Bacteria > Pseudomonadota > Gammaproteobacteria > Xanthomonadales > Rhodanobacteraceae > Dokdonella_A. Next base: position 34,676 of record JBDTYM010000010.1, read on the forward strand.
GACGAACAAGGCCTGCAGCGATTGTTCAAGCAGTTCTCGTTTCCGGGCGGCATCGCCAGCCACGCATCGCCGGAATGCCCGGGCTCAATCCATGAAGGCGGCGAGCTCGGCTACTCGCTCAGCCACGCCTTCGGCGCCGTCTTCGACAACCCCGAACTCATTGCCGCCTGCGTCATCGGCGACGGCGAGGCGGAGACCGGGCCGCTGGCGACGGCGTGGCATTCGAACAAGTTCCTCGATCCGGTCGGTGACGGCGCCGTGCTGCCGATCCTGCATCTGAACGGATACAAGATCGCCAACCCGACCGTGCTTGCGCGGATTCCCCGCACGGAACTCGAACAGTTGCTGCGCGGCTACGGCTGGTCGCCGACCTTTGTGCAAGGCAGCGAGCCGGCGCCAATGCATGCGGCAATGGCAGCGACGCTCGATCGCGTGGTGGCACAGATCCGGAAAATCCAGCGCGACGCGCGCAGCGGCGGCGTCACCGCGCGACCGACCTGGCCGATGATCGTGCTCGACACGCCAAAGGGCTGGACCGGTCCGAAGTTCGTCGACGGACGCGCGATCGAGGGCACGTTTCGCGCGCATCAAGTGCCGCTCGCGGTCTCCGCGACGAGCCCGCCCGAACACCTGCAGCAGCTCGAGGCCTGGCTGCGCAGCTATCGACCCGAGCAGCTGTTCGATCGGGACGGCAGGCTGGACGCAGCCGTGGCGGCGCTCGCACCACACGGAAATCGTCGCATGAGCGCGAACCCGCACACGAACGGCGGCTTGCTGCTGCGCGACCTGCGCATGCCCGATTTCCGCGACTATGCCGTCGCGGTACCGACCCATGGCGTTGCTGGCGTCGGCGACACGCACGTGCTCGGACATTTCCTGCGCGAGGTCGTGCGCTTGAATCAGGAGCAGCGCAATTTCCGCCTCTTCGGTCCCGACGAGACGCAATCGAACGGACTCGAAGCGGTGTTCGAAGCAACCGATCGGCAATGGCAAGCGGACACCCGACCGAACGACGAGTTTCTCGCGCGCGCCGGACGCGTCATCGAAATGCTCAGCGAACACCAGTGCGAGGGCTGGCTGGAAGGCTATCTGTTGACCGGACGGCATGGGCTGTTCAATTGCTACGAAGCCTTCATCCACATCGTCGACTCGATGTTCAACCAGCACGCGAAGTGGCTCAAGCTGACGTCGAAGATCCCCTGGCGGCGCAGGATCGCTTCGCTCAACTACCTGCTCGCGTCGCACGTCTGGCGCCAGGACCACAATGGCTTCACCCATCAGGATCCCGGCTTCATCGATCATGTCGTCAACAAGAAGGCCGAGATCGTCCGCGTGTATCTGCCGCCGGACGCCAACTGCCTGCTGTCGGTGATCGATCATTGCCTGCGCAGCCGGCACTACGTCAATGTCGTGATCGCCGGCAAGCATCCGGCGCCGCAATGGCTGACGATGGATGCGGCGCTGAAGCATTGCAGCGAGGGTATCGGCATCTGGCCCTGGGCCGGCAATGGCCACGACGGTGAACCTGACGTCGTCATGGCATGCGCCGGCGACGTGCCGACGCTGGAAACGCTGGCGGCGGTCTCGATCCTGCGGCGCAATTGCCCCGAGCTGCGCGTGCGCGTCATCAACGTGGTCGACCTGATGAAGCTGCAGTCCGAAAGCGAACACCCGCACGGCTTGAGCGACCGCGACTTCGATCAACTGTTCACCATCGCCGCGCCGATCATCTTCGCGTTCCATGGCTATCCGACGCTGGTCCATCGACTGACGTATCGCCGCGCCAATCATCGCAACCTGCACGTGCACGGCTACAAGGAGGAAGGCACCATCACGACCGCGTTCGACATGACGGTGCTGAACGGGCTCGATCGCTTCCATCTGGTGATCGACGTCATCGATCGGGTGCCGCGGCTGGGCGAACGGGCCGCCAATCTCAAGCAACGCTTGCAAGACAAGCTGATCGAGCATCGGCAATACATCGAGGAGAATGGCGAGGATCTGCCGGAAATCCGCGACTGGACCTGGGGCGCCGTCGACGCCGGCGCGATTGCCTAGAACGATCGGCGTTCCTCAGGCTACGGTCGCGAAAACCGACGCTCAGCGAGCGAGAAGCGCGGCCGCTGCAGTCGCGACGATCCATTCCTCGTTGGTCGCTTCGACCACCACGCGTACCTTGCTCGACGCGCTCGAAATGACCGCTGCGCCCGCCGCGTTGGCGATCGGATCGAGCACGAGCCCGAGAAAATCGAGTCGCGCGCAAACCCGTTCGCGAATCACCGCATTGTGTTCGCCGATCCCTGCCGTGAAAACCAGCAGGTCCAGACCACCGAGCGTACCGAGCAGCGCGCACAGCTCGCGCACGATGCCGCGCACGTAAAGTGCGAGCGCCTCGCGCACGGGGCTCTCGTCTTCGCGTTCGAGCAACACGCGCGGATCGGATGACACGCCGGACACGCCGAGCAACCCGGACTCGTGGTAAAGCTGCTGCCCCAGCCTTTCGTGCGAGAGATGATCGGTCTCCATCAGATACAGGAGCACGCCGGGATCGAGCGCGCCGCAACGCGTACCCATCATCAGTCCGTCTAGGGCCGAGAAGCCCATCGTTGTCGCGATGCTTTGCAAATCGCGCATCGCGCAGAGGCTGGCGCCGCTGCCGAGGTGCGCCACCACGGTGCGTCCGCGGGCGATGTCGCCGTGGCGTTCCGCCAGAACCAGGGCGAGATATTCGTAGGAAAGCCCATGAAATCCATAGCGGCGCAACCCCTGCTCCCACGCTGAGCGCGACAGCGGCAGCATTTTCTCGACAGTCGGCAAGGTCCGATGAAAGGCGGTGTCGAAACAGGCCACCTGAGCAAGCTCGGATTGCTCGCCGAGCATCGTCTCGATCGCCTCGAGTGCAAAGGGCTGGTGCAGTGGCGCCAGCGGGATCAAGCTTTTCAGATCCGCGAGTACCCGCGCATCGATTCGCACCGGCTCGCCATAGGTGCGACCGCCGTGCACGACCCGATGCGCCACCGCGACGAGGCGACGGCCGCCAAGATCGTCGGTGATGCGCTGGCGCACGCAGGCCAGTGCTGTCTGATAAGAGCATCCGACATCGAGCACCGCGTGCTCGACGTGGCTGCCGTCCGACTCGAAGTACGCCGCCGCAGTCCCGATCCCGTCGACCTTTCCACGCCGCAGCGGTTGTCGCGAAAGGGGGAACGACGAGGCATCGAACAGGGCAAACTTGATGCTCGACGAGCCGCAATTGAGGGCGAGGATGACTTCGTTGCCGGTCACGTCTGCCAAGGCCGTTGCTTCCGTGAAGTGGATTCGCCAGATTACGTGAGCTGGACGAACGAAAGCGGCCCGTGGGCCGCTTTCGATGACACTTCCCTGATGTCGATTACAGCGAGCTGTCGAATTCCTTGATCTGCTTGTGCGCTTCATCCTTGGCAATGCCGTAGCGCTCCTGCAACCTGCCGGCGAGGTATTCGCTGTTGCCTTCGGCGATCTTGAGATCGTCGTCGGTCAGCTTGCCCCACTTCGTCTTGAGCTTGCCGGCCAGCTGTTTCCATTGACCCTTGATCTTGTCTTCGTTCATGGCATGTCCTCTTTTCTGCTGGAATGGAGAGTCGGGCTTACTGCTTGCTCTTCAGCCCACTCGAGTCGACGTTCTTGACGCCCTTGACCGTTTCCGCGGCAATCACGGCTTTCTTTACCGCCGCGTGTGTCGGCTGGGTGCCCGTCAGCGTCACGACGCCGTCGATGGTCTTCACACTGATATCCATGCTGGTGACGCCGTCGGTGGTGGCCAATTCGGATTTCACCTTGGTCGTGATCCACGTATCGGTCACCGGCTGATCGGACTTCGACGAAGTCATGGCATCCGACTTCGGCGCCTCCGCGGCTGCGGCGAGAGACGCGCAACCCAGCGTCAGCATCGAAGCGAGAGCAACGGTCGGCAGGGAAGCAATGAGGGTTTTCATGGGGTTCTCCTTTTTGGAACAAACGCGGCTAGCGAGGTTGGCAGCGCTGTGGCCGCGTTCGAACACCTTGGACCTTGGCCGCGGACCTGGTCATGAACAATGAAAACTTCACGTAATGCGCGGTTCATCCAACGGATTCTTTCGCGCAGCGATAAGCGGTCCAGCGTACAGACGCCTTCGCGCGCGCAGCGCAGCATGAATCGATCGCAGAGCGGCGGCAGTGTCGTTCTGCATCACCCCGCGCCGGCTCCCGGTCGCCGGCGTCCACCCGGATGACGCGGCGAGGTCGCGTGTCCGCAAGTCCCGCCCGTCAACTTTCGAGTACCGCCATGCAAAAACGACAGGCTTTCGGCACCTTGCACGACAACCTTTCCGCGCTCGCGGCGCGCGTCTACATCGGTACCTTCGAAGCACCTATCCTGGTCTGGGCCGACGACGTGGGCGAAGTATTCGGCGTGCATCCATCGAAGAGTCCGCAGGTGCCCGCGACCTGGATTGCCGGCACGTTCGACTCCGACGTACAGCACAGCGATATCGAAGACGATCTTCGAATGTTGCTGCGCGAACGCGCAAAAGACTGGATCGTCGACTGACGATGGCGAGCGTGAACTCCGGGCACGGCCTCTAGTTCGACGGTTTCTGCACCTCGGCATGGCCGTAGGCCGCCTGTGCGGCCGACGCAAGGGCTATCGCTGCCGCCGGGTTCATGCTGTCGACCATCGCACTCGGAATCAGGATCGTGGTGCCGCGTTCCTTGGTCGTCTCGTAGATGATGTTCATCGCACGCAGCTGCAGCGCGCCGGGTTGGTTGGCGTAGACCTTGGCCGCCTCGACGAACTTGTTCGCGATCTCGGCTTCGGCCGAGCCAAGGATGATGCGTGCCTGCTTCTCGCGCTCCGCCTGCGCCTGGCGCGACATCGCGTCCTGCAGTGCGACCGGAATGGCGACGTCGCGGATCTCGACCGAGCGTACGGTGACGCCCCACTCGACGGTTTTCTGACCGATTTCCTCCGACAGCTGGCGGTCGGCGCTGCGGCGATCGGACAGCAACGTCGCCAGCATCGATGCGCCGATCATCTCGCGCAGCGACGTCTGCGCCACGCGCGCCACCGCTTGTTCGTAGTCCGAAATCGCCAGCGCCGCTTTCTGCGCGTCGTGCACGCGCCAGAAAATGATGGCGTCGACATTGACCGGCACCGTGTCGCGCGTGAGCGCCTGCTCGGCATTGAAGGCGGTGGTCTGAATACGCTCGTCGATCACCGCCACGACGTTGTCGATCACCGGAATGATCGCAAACAAGCCGGGACCGCGGACGCCATGAAGTTTGCCCGCTCGCAGCACGACGAATTTCTGCCACGTATTGGCCATCTTCAACGACTGCGAGACGGCGATGGCGGCGATCCAGAAAGCGATGCCCGCACCGAGATTGCCGCGGGCGGCAAACAGGGCGCCGATCGCCGCGACGGCGACCGTCAGAAACAAGGTGATGGGATTCATGCGAGGACTCCGACGGGACGAGCGCCCGATTGTTCGAACAGGGTGGGCGGCGGCTTGGCGCACGTCTGTTCGCTGTCGCACCGAGCCTCGGCGAGGCGGAGTGGCGACAAGTCACGGGCACTCTTCCCCGCTGCAGCCGCTCGTTTTCAGTCCTCGAGCGGGAGGCGCGGAGTCGCTTTTCGGCCCACTCACCAGCAAGCCCCGCCATGCGTTTATACTTCTACACAGAGCGCCGATATCCGGAGCCATGGCCAATTCGCGGACTGGACCGCATCCGAGATGCTTATGGTTTTCGCTGCCGACCCTCGGCAAAACCGGCTGCTTGCGGCGCTGCCCGATTCCGAATGGCAGCGCTGGCTGCCTCAGATGGAACTGGTCGACATGCCGCTCGGCAAGGTGCTGTACGAGTCAGGCAACCGCCTGAGCCACGTCTACTTCCCGACGACGTCGATCGTTTCGCTGCTGTATGTGATGGAAGACGGCGCCTCGGCCGAGATCGCCGTGGTCGGGCACGAAGGCATCGTAGGCATTTCGCTGTTCATGGGCGGTGAAACAACGCCGAGCCGCGCGGTCGTGCAAAGCGCGGGGCAAGGTTTCCGGCTCTCGTCCCAGCTGCTGATGCTGGAATTCAACCGCGCGGGGCCGGTGCTGCACCTGCTGCTGCGCTACACGCAGGCGCTCATCACGCAGATGGCGCAGACGGCAGTGTGCAATCGGCACCATTCGCTCGACCAGCAACTCTGCCGCTGGTTGCTGTTGAGCCTGGACCGTCTGCATTCCAACGAGCTGGTGATGACGCAGGAACTGATCGCCAATATGCTCGGCGTGCGCCGCGAAGGCGTTACCGAAGCGGCCGGCAAGCTGCACAAGGCCGGATTGATCCGCTACCGACGAGGCCACATCACGGTTCTCGATCGCGCCGGACTCGAAGGACGCACCTGCGAGTGCTACGCCGTGGTCAAGAACGAATACGATCGCTTGCTGCCCGCGACGATGGCGATGTGAGCGGTGCCGACTCGCGAGTGTCGGTTGCGCTCAACGGAAGCCGCGGAAATGCCCGCGCCAGCAACTTTCTCGTTTCGCGCAGGACCAGCCCTTCCAGCTCGGCAAACGTGAACCATTCGTGGCAAGTGCGGCACTCGACCGCGTCGTCGCCGCGCGGACATCTCGGATGATCGAGATAGTGCCCCTTGCAGTTCGGGCAGCTCAACGCAAACGCGGCATCGATGACCACATCGACCTGATTGAAACGATGTGTTGCCGGCGCCAGCGCCATCACGTTGATGGCCATGGCGTCGGAACCAGCGTGACACGCTCGGTACGCGAGCCACGCAGCACATCGTTTACCGCAGCCGGCATGCGTCCCCCCAACGCACACCACAGGCGAACACGGCCGACCTCGTAGTTGTTCCAGCGTGAGTGGAAAGCGCCGCCCGCGTAGGTACCTTCCATCGACACCTGGCGGTCGTCGAGCAGGAAGTGGATCGACTCGCCGTTGCGTGGCAAGGAAGCAGAGCAGGAAACCCATGGCGTCTGCATGACGGTTTCTCGGAAAGCGGAAGGCGCGCCGCAAGTTCGCCGGACAAGCACGTCGTTCGAGAGACGACGCGCTGAGCTGCATTGCGAGCATCGCCACCCTGCGCCGAAGCGGCGACGTGGTCTGTGCGCTGGCGTACATCGGCCAGTCGGCACGAGCGGTCAGCGCCGCCGGCGTGCGTCTTCTCGTCGACGGCGCGCGTCAGGGTGCCGCTGCGAGCAGGTAGTCGAACTCGTATGAGTGCTTGCCATCCGCGCCGATGATGATCTTCATCGTGCCGCCGAGTCCTGCGAGCTCGCCGGTGCCGGAATCCGGCACGACGATGATGTTGAGATAGGGAACACCGCGCGTCATCGTCGCGTTGTGCTGCAGCACGAACGTGCCTTGGCGCCCCTGCAGCGTGCCGCTGACTTTCTCGATCGCGACATAACCTGCCGAACCCTGGGTGGCCGTCATCGCGCTCAGCATTTCGCCTTTGCTGGTCGCCTCGAGATCGCCGTGAAACTGTTTGTCGATCGACATGCGCCCGCGTTTGGCGCCGTCGTCCATGTCCTCGAGCGCGAGCGCCTGTGGCGCCAGCTTGACCTCGAAATCGCCTTTGGCAGACTGGCTCATGATGGACTCCCTGGCAGTAGTGTGTGGAAGGGGTGCTTCAGCAGGCGCCGATGGCAGCGCGACCGCAGCCGCGCTCACCGACAGCACGAGGAGTATCGCGACCTTCAGGCTGAACTGGGGTGGCATCATCGTTTCATCCGGCGGGTTGCGTCCCTACTCGCGGCGACCGAAGATCGCCTGGCACCGACTAGCGTCGGCCGATGCAAGGCATTCAAGCACGCTCAGCCGACCGATGATTGGAAAAACGCGACGCCAGTCCGCTGCAGCCGATCCGCTTCGTCACGATGCGGAGCCGGGCCCAGGCACGCGCACGCCAAGCGCGGTCGGCGCCGCCCGCGGCGTACTGCCGAGCCAACCGCTCTCGGGCGCGTTCCATCACGCGCGGCATCTGCCGCCCGCGCAGCTGCAGCCGTTCGTGCAGCATCTGTGGATCGTGCGCTGGGATCTGCGCGGGCAGGCACCGCAGGTGCGCGAAACGCTGCCGCATCCCAGCGTCCACCTGATCTTCGAACGCGCGCTCACGCGCATCTACGGTGTGCATACCGTCCGCTACACGCGCGTACTCGAAGGCGAAGGCTGCGTATTCGGCGTGAAGTTCAGGCCGGGCGGCTTCCGTCCATTCCTTCGCCGCCCGCTATCCACGCTCGCAGACAGCTCGCTCGCCCTGCCCGACGTCTTCGGCGCGGCGAGCATCGGACTCGAGGGCGAGGTACTCGCCTGCGGCGACGAACTCGGCATGATCGACGTGGTGACACGCTTCTTCGCCCAGCACCTGCCGCCGGCGGATGCGGACATCGATCGCGCCGCGGACATCGTCGATCAGATCGATCGCGATCGGCGTCTTACCACGGTCGAGGCCGTCGTCGCACGCAGCGGCCTCGGCAAACGTGCACTGCAGCGGTTGTTCAACGAATACGTCGGTGTCGGACCGAAATGGGTCATCAACCGCTTCCGCCTGCATGAGGCGATCGAGCAACTCGCTGCCGGCAAGCCGCTCGACTGGAGCGTGCTTGCGCTCGATCTCGGCTATTTCGACCAGGCGCACTTCATCCACGACTTCCGCAAGCTGGTCGGCCGCACGCCGGCCCAATATGTGCGCGAGATCGCGGCGAATGCTGCGCCCACTCAGCGCGAATAGCGCGCAGCGATGTCGTCCGGCACGAAGAAATCGAGCGCCGGCTTGGTACCGGAACGCGGCGTAGAGCAACGGCACGAAGGTGCGCTGGTTAGCCAGCGACGCCTGCCACGTAGTTCGGAGCCTCCAACGAACGTGGCGTGCGTGTGGTCGGCGTAGGCTTCACACCCTTCGTAAAACCGGGCAGCCGCCCGGAGTATGTCGAGATGGCAGGCATGGTGGGGTTCGCTGCACTGGCCGATGCCGGCGTTGCTTTGGCGAGATCGAGCATGCCTACGCCGGCCATGTCTGCGGCGATTCCAGCAGCGGTCGCCGCGCGCTGTACATCGTCACCTTGCAGCGGCGTGACTGGAACGGCGGCGCCTACGCATCAGGGATCGAAACCGTCGCTGAAGATTGCGTCATCGGCAACTGGCGTCAGCACATAGCTGCCCACTTGCAGATCTCCGTAGCGCGCTAGCCCGACGATGACACCCGCCGCATTGACGGCCTTTGCGGTCAGGAAATAGTCGTAGCCGCTGGTGTCGTCGGCCTGCTCGTAGAGGTCGTAGCTGGCGCCGTCGATGCTGACGAAGGCCTTGAAGGTGAGCGTGGAGAAATCATCAGCGCGACCCACGATGACGCCGGAGTTGTTGATTCCGAGCGCCTCGCCTGCGGCGAGACCGAGCGTTGCACCTGCAATCACGCTGGCGCTGCCGTCGGCGGCATACACCACCGGCACCGCGTCGCCGCTGCCGTTGACGTCCATTTCGCCGACACGCACGCCGTCGGCGTTGATCGCGAATGCCGCACTTTCAACCGCGTCGCTGGCCACACTCATCGGCAGCATCGTCGGCGTGCCGACCGTGCCGATGCTGGCGTGCGTCGGGGCGAACTGGAAATTCCATACACCGACCAGCTGGCCGGCATCGTTCACGGCCGACCAGCTGGCGTTGACGCTGGCATCGGACGTATCCGTAGTGCCGTAGTCGACCAGGCCAGTCTGCGCGGTCCAGACGAAACCATGGAACGCCTCGCCGGTCTGCAGGTTCGCCTTGAGGCCGACGACGGTGCCGTTGTCGCTGATATCGCGTGGGGTGAGGCCGATGACGGCATCGTCGTCGAGCAGGGTGTACTGGGTCGGATCGGTGCTGTTCCACAGCAGGCCGGGCGAGCTCACGCCAATGTCCTGCGCGTTGCCGACGACCTGCCCGGCGTTGTTGATCGCAGTCGCCTCACTCTGCATGTCGCTGCCATCGGTGGCTGTCGGCACAGCGAGATCATGCGGACCTTTGGCATCCCACAGGAACGCGCGGCTGTTGAAGTCCGCGTCGAGGTAGTAGCCGACGATGTCGCCGGCGTCGTTGATGTCGTTGACGTAGATGTCCTGCATGCCCGGAATCACCAGCTCGGTCAGGTGATAGTGCGGCGCTGCCGCCTGTGCGGCCGGGTTCAGCCAGAACAGCAAGCCGCTCACGGCCGACAGGCCGAGCGTTCGGATGGACAAGGTGTGGAGTGCTTTCGAGCGCATGCAGCGGATCCGGAGTTGGTGGCGGGGCGGCGTTGCCGGCGGCGACGTCCGCCCGACTATGCCGCGAGCGCCGACGACGGCCATGCGAATCGCATTCGAATCCGATTCGAATGCACTGCCGGGCCGATGAGGCGGGCCTAGCGAGGGGCTTCCAGCAGGTCGGCCGGCAGGGTTCGCTCACCGGCAAGGCGGCGCGCGCGCACCAGCGCGGCCGTCCAGGCCATGCGGTCGTGCATGGCATGCGCAACGCGCAGCTGCACCATCGCACAATCGAAGTCGAGGTCGATCCACAATGCGACGCGCGCGGCGACCGCAGCGGCTTCCTCCGTGCGCCCCGACTCCAGCAGATAATCGACCTGGTCGGTGACGACGGCCGCCAGCGTCTGCGCGATGCCCTGCTCGTCGGCCAACCTCAATGCGGCGGCGAACGTGGCGTCCGCCACCATCATGTCGTCGCGCGCCCAGGCACGATTCGCCTCGGCCAGCAGGCGCAGCGGCGTGCGCGGCGTCGGCGATTCGATCGCAGTCCGCGCACCGCTCGACGCGACGGCATCGCCGCGATCCAGCCGGCGCTGCAGGCGCGCGCGCAGCAGCGCGACCGCCGCGCGCACCGTGTCGTCGTCGGCCGATGCCTGCGGTTCCTCCGGCAGCGGCAGCAGGGTCTGCCAGGCGTCGTCTACACGACCTGCGGCCAGCTGTTGCTCGGCGCGCATCAGCTGCCAGCGTTCGCCCTCGGCACCCGCAGCCGCCTGTACGCTGCCGTCGAGCGCGTCGAGCAGGCGGCGCGCCTCTTCCTCGCGTCCGAGACTCAACAGTGATTCGACGCGATACAACGTCGTCGACAGTCGCGAACTCGGACTGACGATGCGCGCGCGCAACGCCCATGCGCGCTCGATCGCAGCCGCCGCATCGGCGTTCTTCAATTGCGCGCGGCGTGCAACGAAGCTGAGCTGCAGGCTGTTGATCTCCTCCTGCACCATGCCGAAATCGTGGAAGCGGTCGAGCGCACGCTGCAGGTACGAGTCCGCTTGCGCCATGTGGCCGCGCAGGATTTCGAGCGCGCCGATGTCGCTGTCGACGCGCGCCACGGATCCGGCGTCGCCAGCCTTGTCGAACACGTCGCGCGCTCGCGCATAGTCGGACTGCGCGCCTTGATAGTCCTGCAGCGACGTGCGGCTGATGCCGCGGCCGAGCCAGGCGCGACCGAGCGTGATCGCATCGCCACTGGCGTCGAGCGAGGCCAGCGCGGCCGAGAAATCGGCGCCGGCATCGGCAAAGCGTCCGCTGCGCACCGCAACCATGCCGCGCGCATTGAGCAGGCGCGCGCGGAAGTCGGCGTCGCCCTCGGCATGCGCGAGCAGATCGTCGAGCGTGGCGCGCGCCTGTTCGTAGCGACCCGCGCGGATGTCGACATCGGCCAGTTGCTGGCGCAGCAGCGGTTCATTCGCGACCAGAGTCGGATTGGATTGCAGCAGTTCGCGCGCGCGCGCAGGATCGTTCGCCAGCAACGCTGCACGCGCCTGCTGCAAAGTCAGCACCACCGCGCTGTTTTCGGCACGGCTGTCCGGTTCGGCCAGCGGATACCCGAGCCATCCGCTGGCGCGATCGGCGAGCACGCGCAACGCAGCGAGCGGATCGTCCAGCTCGACACTGTCCTCTCGCAGCGGCGAGCCGGCCACGCGCAAGCTTGCCGTCATCCGCCACGCCGGACCGGCGTGTGTGGCCGTGATGTCGAGCATGACACCCACGCCGAGTGCATTCGCCGGCTTCGCCAGCCGCTGCGCATCGTCACTCCCGAGCGGCGCCTCGCTCGCCTGCAACAACGCGACGGTAGCCTCGCCGGACAAGACCGGTACCTGATTGCGGCGCAGGCGTTCGACGACGACATCCATGCCGCCGAGTCGCAACCAGCGCGCGTCGCCATCGTCGACGCGGACGGGGCTCACCAGTACCAGCGCACCGCGGTTCGCGGCACGCGTGTTTAAGCTGCGCTGACGCAGCGCGAGCGCAGCCAGCATGAGCAGGATCGATGCGACAGCGGCGCCGAGCACGAAGATCGATTGGCGCGACCTCTGCTGTCGTCTCGAGCGCGCAACCACCGCTGCGGCGCTGTGCACCGGCGCGGCGACGACGGCAGGTTGCGTATCCGCGTTCGCGGCGGGCGATCGCTCAATGTCCTCCACCTGCACGGCTTCGATCCAGCGATAGCCGAACCCCGCGACCGTGCGGATCGCGCGCTGGCTCTGGCCGTCATCGTCGACCGCACGACGGCATTGCAGGATCAGCTGCGCAAGCTGTACGTCGGATGCGGAACGGCCGTCCCACATCGCCTCGATCAATTCGTCGCGGCCGACCGCGCGCTCGTGCCGCTCGATCAAGTACAGCAGACAGGCGAACACGCGCGGTGGCAGCCCGATGAGACGATCATGCCTGCGCAACTCACGCGTCGCCGCATCGAGCCGGAACGGCGCAAAGAAATAGGTGCTCATCCAGCGCACGTCCGCGCGCTGCAGGACGCAGGACGGACACGAGCAACCGGCCACGCCGCCACCGATCTCATGGGCGCTCGTTGCTGCCCTGCAATCGATCGCGCACGGACTCGAAGCGCGGATCGTGCTCGATCAGCGCCGACGACATCATGCGGCCGGCCGGCATCGCCAGCAGCGAGCGCAGCAGCGGCACGGCCGCGTCGGCATGACCGGTGCGAATCTGGATTTCAGCCAGCGTCGCCGGGTAGTAAGGCCCATCGACGGCATCCTTGGCCACTGGCAAAAGATCGACCGCGCGCCGCCCCGCCGCGAGCGCGGCTTCGTTCTCACCCAGCCCGGCCAGTGCCAGCCCGAGCAGACTCAGCGTCGCCGGATCGTCCGGTTGCGCCTGCAGTGTCTTTGCCAGCGCGTCGCGCGCTCGCGCATACGCCCGCTGTGCATTGGCACGATCGCCCTTGAGCTCGAATGCCTGCGCACGAAACAGATCGGTCGGGGCGAAGCTCGGCGTCCACGGCGCATCGATCGACGCTGGCGCCGTGGCGAGCACACCGAGCGCGGCATCGGCGTCGTGTGCCAGCCAGGCCGCGATGAAGCGCATCGAGCTGCCGAGTCCTTCCGGATCGGCATCGCGCGGCAGCCCCGCCAGGATCGCGTTCGCGCGCTGCAGTTCGCCGGACATCATCAGGCTGAGACATTCGAACAGCGCCGCGGTCGTGCTGTCGGGATCGATCGCGCGTGCACGCTCGTAGGCGCGCTCGGCCAATGCGTATTGGCGCATCGTGGTCAGCGTGTCGCCATGCAGGATCGCCCATTGCGCGTTGCGCGGATCGAGCGCGGCCGCGCGTTCGTAGCCGGCCACCGCCGCTGGCCAGTCGCCGCGACGGCGATTGATGTTGGCGATCGACGCATTGATGTCGGCGTTGTTCGGTAGGTCGCGCAGCGCGCGTTCGAATTCGCCGAGCGCGGTGCTGTAGTCACGCCGGCCGTAGTAGTAGACGTAGCCCATCGCCAGATGCGCCTGCGGCAGATCCGGATCGAGCGCGAGCGCGCGTTCGGCCGCCTGTTGCGCGGCGAACGCGCGCGCCGGCGTGTGCTCGATGTCGAGCCAGTAGGCATGGCTGTCCAGATACGACATCCGCGAAAGGGCGAGCGCGAAGCGCGGATCGCTTGTGATCGCCTGCTGGTAGTACGCACGCGCCTGCTGCGTCGCCGCCGCCGGACTCTTCGCGCTGCCGGACTCTATCTGCAGGGCGGCATACTCGGCCTTCAGGAAAAGATCGTAGGCGCCGGCGTTCTGCGTCGGCAGGCTCGCGACGCGGTTCGCCTCGGCCGGCATCAGCTTCGCCTGCAGAGCCAGCGCGACCTGTTCGGCGACATCGCTCTGCACCTCGAACACCTTGTCCAGTGTGCGTGTATAGGTCTGCGCCCACAGATGGCCGCCGTTGCGTCCGTCGATCAGCTGCACATTGATCAGCACCTCGTCGCCCGCCTTCTGCACGCTCCCTTCGAGTACGCTGCCGACGTCGAGCTGATGCACCACTTCGGCCAGATCGACCGGATGGCTCCTGTAGCTTTCGGTCGACATGCGCGAGACAACGCGCAGGTCGCGAATGCCGGCAAGCTTGGTCAGGATCGTGTCCTGCATGCCGCTGGCGAAATAGGCATTGTCCGGATCCGGGCTGAGGTTCTCGAACGGCAGCACGGCAATCGAACGCGGCGGCGCGGCGGGCGCGACCGGCGCAGCCGAACGTTCGCGGCTGAACCACCACAACGCAAGCCCGAGCAGGCCGAGAGCCAACGCGGTCCATCCGAACCCGCGCCTGCTCGCGCGGCGATCACGGCCCGACGGCGTGGGTTGCTGCGACAACGGTCGCGCTGACGCAGCGACCTCGACCATGGAGCCTGTCGCACGCTCGACCGGCTCGATCGCAGCCCGCTCCACCGGCACCGTCGACGATGACGGTGCGGCAGCGGGCTCCCACGGCGAGCCGATCACGTCCTCGTCGTTATGCACCGCCGCAATGAAGCGGTAGCCATGGCCGCGTACCGTCTCGATGTAGCGCGGGGCATCGCCGGTATCGCCGAGCGCGCGGCGCAGCGCACTGAGGTTCCAGGTCAGGCTGTGCTCTTCGACGATCGTGTCCGGCCACAGCGCCTGGATCAACGTGTCGCGCGTCTGCAGATACCCGGCACTTTCGATCAGCGCCAGCAGCAGGTCGAACGTCTTGCGCGTCAGGCCGATGTCGCCGCCGTCACGCGACAGCCGGCGCTCGGCGACGTCCAGTCGGAACGGTCCGAAAACGTAGACGCGCCGCCTTTCTGGCGCGGATTTGAGTGGCATGGTCAAGCGCGGATCACCCTTCACACATAAATCACACGCGAATTACACCGCGTTCAGACCAGCTTGCACAGGCACTTGCGTGCACTTGCGGATATTCCTCGCTTTCCCCCTGCCATCCGCTTGCCGAGGAAACCGCCGTGACGTTCCAGAAATTGCCTTTTTCATTTTTTCTGCTCGCCCTCGGTGGCGGTGTCGCTTCAGCGGCGGCCGCCACGTTGCCGGCCAACCCGGTCATGGCGACCGCGAACGTGCCGGCTGCCCTGCGCCCGGCTTACTCCCAAGCCCTCGCACGCGACGCCGGAGCCGCGTATCGGACTGGCGATAGCCGAGGTCAACGGCTGCAGCTATTGCCTGTCTGCGCACACCTACCTCGGCAAGCATGTCGCCCAACTCGACGATGCCGAGATGACCGCCAATCGCAACGGTGCATCGAACGATCCGATGGCCGATGCCGCCGTGCGCTTCGCGGTGAAGGTGGCGCGCGAGCGCGGCCACGTCGGCGAGGACGATCTACGCGCTGTCAAGCTCGCCGGCTACGACGATGCGCAGGTGATCGAAATCGTACTGCACGTCGCGCTCAACACCTGGACGAACTACATCAACGAAGTGGCCAAGACCGAGATCGACTTTCCGCTCGTGCCCGCGCGCAAGGCGGCCTGACCGCTCACGCGTCTTGCCGGCGACGCGCGGCCGTCGCCGGCAGCCGCTACACCCATTCCGGCCGCCGGGTGTGAACGCGGTGGATATCGGCGAGGAACGCGCGTTGGCAATCGCAACAACGAGCTACTAGGCTCGACGCAACCCCGTCGCCACGCAGTCACCATGTCCATCACCGACTTTCGCATCACCCTGCCCGCCTGGATCGACGATGAAGTCGCTCGCGTGCATGTCTATGCCGACGACGAGGCACGTGTCGATCTCGCGATCCGCCTCGCACGGCGCAATATCGACGAGGGCACGGGCGGACCTTTCGGCGCGGCCATCTTCGACGGCGACGGCCACGTCGTTGCCGCCGCAGTCAACCGCGTGCTGCCACAGCATTGCTCCGCGGCGCATGCTGAGATCGTGGCGTTTTCGATCGCGCAGGCGCGCCTGCAGCGCGCGCGACTCAACGAGGACGGCCGCGCGTACGTCCTCGCGACGAGCGCGCAGCCTTGCTCGATGTGCTACGGCGCCAGCTTCTGGGCCGGTATCGACGGCATCCTGATCGGTGCGCGCAGCGAGGACGTGATGGAACTCAGCGAGTTCGACGAAGGGCCGTTGCCGTCGGACTGGATCGGCGAACTCGCCGCGCGCGGCATCGGCGTGCGCCGCGACATCCTGCGCGAGCGCGCACGCGCCGTGTTCGTGCGCTATGCCGAATTGTCCGGCGCGAGCTACTGAACGCGACGCTAGTCGAAGCCGTTCGCGAATATCGAATCGCTGCCATTGACGACGAGCAGGTTTGCCGACATCGACGGCAACGCGCTCAGGGCCAGCGCGGTTCCGCTGATCGTGCCACTCGTGATCAGGTGCACCGCATGATCGGCATCGAAGCCGTACAGCGACCAGCTGCCACTATGCGACGTATCGAAACTCACGCTGACGTCATGCGCCGACGTGTCCTTGTTGGTCAGCAACAGTGCCGTGCGCGCGCCCGACAGGAACGCGTAGGCACCGATCTGGTCGACGTTCGCACTGGTCGCGGCAATGCTGCTGCCGGCGACCTTCGCGCCGGCACCGTCGTAGTCGAGGAACAGCGTGAAGGCGCGTTCGACGCGGCTGTTCGCCGCCGGCGCGACCCAGCGCGTCGCAAGGTCGACGCCTTCGCGCGCAAAGATGGCGAGTGCTTCGGCCTGCGCCACCGCACCGCTGACCGTGTTGTCGTTGCCCCAGTTGTATTCGGTGATCGCGAGCCGGGTGCCAGGGCAATACTGGTCGATCCATGTGCGCACGCGTGGAATCAGGTCCGGTTTGTCGTAGTGATTGGCGTCGCCATCGCCGAGATCGGAAATCCATGAATCGGATACCCAATCCGGGTCGTACAGTTCCTTCAGCGAGGCGAGGCGACGCGCGGCGGTCGTCGGCGAGTCGTCGTCGCTGAGCGCCACACCTGAGCCTTGCGGGTAGTAGTGCAGGTCGAGCACGTCGACCGCATGCGCGCCACCGGCCAGCGGCTGCGTGCACACCTGCTGCAGATACCAGGCGACGAAAGGCAGGCCGCCATGCGCCTGACGGTCGGCGCCGTCGAGACAGTTGTCCGCCGCGGAGCCGAACAGATCGCAATAGCCCCAGGTCACCGGCCCGCTGACCGCGGCTGCCGCGTCCTGCTGCTTGATCGCCGCGCCATAGCTGGCCGCCTTCGCCCAGGTCTCGTCATAGGTCGTCGGCGCTGGATGCACGTCACGATGAGTCGAGTTCCACAGCATCACTTCGTTGTCGAGGGCATAGAACTTCACGCCGCCGTTCGCGGCGCCGCCGAACGTCGCTTGCAGATGAGCGACCCAGCCCTGCTGAAACGCTGCATCGACTTCGCTCGACGTATCGTGCGGATCGTTGCCGGTCAGCGGCGTACCGTTGGTGTGCACGCCATTGCCGGCATCGGGGTCGTAAAGGTCGGTTGCCTGCTGCGCGCCATACTTGTTCACCGAGAAGCCGGCGAAATACGGATGGTTCATCGGACTATCCGCGCGCGGCGTCCAGCCGATCGTCGGGATCGTCATCAAGGCGTCGCTGCCGGCGGCACGCGCCGCGGCGACGAAGGCGTCTGCGCTGTTGCCGATCGGCGGCACCTGGGTGCGATCATCCGAATCGGGAATATTTTCATAGAAATAATCGTTCGCCGTGTTGTGCACGTCGACCTGCCAGTTGTAGCGCGTCACCGAATTGCCGCCCCAGCGTTGCAGCGTGTAGCCGATCTGCGCATTGCGCGCGGCGTCGCCGAACGCGACGCCGAAGATCAGCGGACTGAGCGGCCGCCCGAGGTTGCTTGCGTCGACGCTGATCGCGATCGCGCTTCCGCGCGGCCGCGCTGACTCGGCCGCCATGGCGTCGCCGACGACGAGCGCCAACGCGAGCGCAACAAGACAATGGGATGGGATGGGCATCGGTCTTCTCCGCTGACCCTGCGACGCTAGTGCCGATGCCGGCCACAGTCCGACGATGCCGTCACAGACGACGCTGCCGCAGGCGCCACCCCGGGCGATGGCCTGCGCCGCGCTCGTCATTGGCCGCCCCGGCAGGCATCATGCGGCGCCCCGACGACGATCCGCCGATGTCCCTGCCTGCCGCTGCCAGCCTGCTCGCCTACTGCCGTCCCGGTTTCGAGGGCGAGTGCGCGCAGGAGCTCGCGGCGCACGACGCCACGCTGGGCGGCGGCGGTTATGCGCGTGCGGCGCGCGCCAGCGGTTACGTCGAATTCGTCTGCGCGGATGCCGACAACGCGACGCGGATCGCTGCCGGCGGCAGCCGCGACCTGGTCTTCGCGCGCCAGTTGCTGCATGTGTTCGCAAGTGCGCGCGAGCTGCCGCCGCGCGATCGTCTCGGCGTGCTGCTGCCGCTGATCGAGAACGATGGTCGACGCTGGTGCGACGCCTGGGTCGAGTCGCCGGACAGCGATGCCGCGCGCGAACTCGCGCCGCTCTGCCGCGGCCTGAATGCGGCACTGATCGCTGCGATGAAGCAGAAGCAATGGATCGATCGCAGTTCGCGCTGGCGCCTGCATCTTTGCATGACCGCGACTGACGCGGCGATCGTCGCTGCCGCCGATATCGCGCACGCATCGGCATGGCCCGGCGGCATTCCGCGCCTGAAATTCCCGCGCGCGGCGCCGAGCCGGTCGACGCTGAAATTGGAGGAAGCCCTGCTCGTGCTGCTCGACGACGGCGAGCGCGAACGCTGGTTGAAACCCGGCATGCGTGCGGTCGATCTCGGCGCATCGCCGGGCGGCTGGACCTGGCAGCTGGTCAATCGTTCGCTGCATGTGACCGCCGTCGACAATGGCCCGATGGATGCCACGCTGCTCGCTTCCGGCCTGGTCGATCACCTGCGCGCGGATGGTTTCCGCTACCGGCCGGCGAAGCCGGTCGACTGGCTGGTCTGCGACATGGTCGAGCAACCGCGCCGCGTAACCGAACTGATCGCGCAATGGTTCGCGCAGGGTCACTGTCGGCACGCGATCTTCAACCTGAAGCTGCCGATGAAGAAGCGCTACGACGAAGTGCAGTTGTGCTTCGCGATCCTGCGCGATGCCGCGACGACGGCCGGCCTGCGCCTCGATCTGCGCGCCAAGCAGCTCTATCACGATCGCGAAGAGATCACCGTATTCGCGCGCGTGTGAGAACGCGTGCACGAAACGATGTAAGGACAGCTGCAGTTACACGAAACGGTCAAAGCCCGCTGCTAGCGTCGCGCGCCTGTCGATGCGGCAGTCAGGAGCGGGAACCATGATCATTAGTACTCAATTGCGCGTCGCGGTCGTCACCGCGCTCGCCATCGGCATGTCCGCCGGCGCGCACGCAACCGGCGTCGTGATCAGCCAGGTCTATGGCGGTGGCGGCAACAGCGGCGCGCCGCTGCACAATGATTTCATCGAGCTGTTCAACGCCGGCACCGCACCGCAGAATCTGAACGGCTGGTCGGTGCAGTACGCCTCGTCGGCCGGTGGCACCTGGAACAATGCAACGCCGTTGCCGAACATAACGCTGCAGCCAGGGCAGTATCTGCTGATCCAGGAAGCGGCCGGTGCGGGCGGCGGCGCGGCGTTGCCGACCGCCGACGCGACGGGTGCGATCAACATGTCCGGCACGGCCGGTAAAGTCGCTCTGGTCAATTCGACGACCTCGCTCAGCGGCGCCTGCCCGAGTGCCGATGCCAGCGTCGTCGACTTCATCGGCTACGGCGCTGCCGCAAGCTGTGCCGAAGGCACGCATACCGGCGATCTCAGCAATACGGCCGCCGCGTTGCGCAACACGAACGGCTGCACGGACACGAACGACAACAGCGTCGACTTCAGCCTCGGCGCACCGGCGCCACGCAACAGCGCGAGCACGGCGAATCCGTGCAGCGGCAGCGGCGGCGTCACCTTGTCGATTGCCGATGTGAGCGTCAGCGAAGGCAACGACGGAACCACCGATGCGGTGTTCACGGTCAGCCTGAGCAGCGCCGCGGCGGAGTCGGTCACGTTCGACATCGCGACCGCGGACGGCAGCGCCATGGCCGGCAGCGACTATGTCGCCAACAGCGTGACCGGCGCGAAGATCCCGGCCGGCGCGACCAGCTACACATTCAGCGTCACGGTGAACGGCGATACCACGCCGGAGCCCGACGAAACCTTCAGCGTCAACATCGGCAACATTGCCGGCGGCGGAGTCGTGACGACGGCGACCAGTGCGACCGGCACGATTCTCAACGACGACGCGCTGCATATCTACGACCTCCAGGGTGACGGCGCGCACTCGCCATTCCTCAACACGACGGTGACGACCAGCGGCGAAGTCACCGCGATTGGCGGCGGCGGTTTCTACCTGCAGGACCCGAAGGGCGACGGTAATCCGAATACCTCGGACGCGGTCTATGTCTACACCGGCGACAGCAACCCGGCTGGCCTCGCCGTCGGCAGCCGCGTCACGCTGAGCGGCAAGCTCGACGAATTCTTCGGCATGACCGAGTTCAGCAGCTCGCCGCCCGCGACGATCGAGGTGACGCCGGGCAAGCCGACGATCCAGCCGTTCGCGCTGAGCACGAAGATTCCTTCGGCCGATCCCAACCAGCCGTATTGCCACGGCAGCCTGACCCCGGCCGACGGCGTTGCGCTCGGCAACTTCCGCTGCCTCCAGAGCATGCTCGTGCGCGTCGACGACGGCATCGTGAGTGCGCCGAACTTCAATTCGAGTTCGCAGCCGCTGAGCGAGTTCTACGCCTACACCGCCGGCCACACGCGGCCGTTCCGCGGCCCCGGGCTGGTGTATGGCACGGCGATCGACAATCCGCCGGCTGGCTACACGCCGGCGATCTGGAACGGCACGCCGCAGGTGTTCGGCGTCGATACCGGCAAGCTGCTGACGCCGACCGCGATGAACGCCGGCATGCACTTCAACGCGACCGGCATCATGGGCTTCGATTTCGGCATCGGTCTGCTGTGGCCGTCGAGCTTCGCGATCACCGACCAGGGGCCGGCGTATCCGGTGGTGGTCGCACCTGCCGCCGCGAACAATCTCACGGTTGGTTCGCAGAACATGCTGCGCTTCTTCAACGACACCGCCGACTCCGGCAGCATCGATACCTGCGCCAACACGAACCCGGGTTCGTCCGACGTCTGCCCGACGCCGGCCGAGTTCGAGGTGCGGCTTTCCAAGGCGGCACGCCAGATCCATGATGTCCTGCGCTCGCCGAAGGTGCTGGCCGTCGAGGAAGTCGAGAACCTGGCTACGCTGTCCAGCGTGGCGACGGCCTACAGCGAATACGTGGCCGCGAATACGCAGGACAATCCGCCGCACAGCTACACGCCGTATCTCGTCGAAGGCAACGATATCGGCGGCATCGACATCGGCTTCCTGGTGCGTGACGACGTCGCCGTCAACGCGGTCACTCAGCTCGGCAAGAACACGCAGACCATCGATGGCTGCGGCACGACCTCGCCCTGCCTGTTGAACGATCGCCCGCCGCTGCTGCTCGACGCCAACCTCGGCTCGCTGCGCTTCGCCGTGCTGGCGATCCACAACCGTTCGCTGAGCGGTGTCGACGACGCGGTCGACGGTCCGCGCATCCGCCTCAAGCGCCTCGAACAGGCACAGTATGTCGCGGCGATCGCGCAAAGCTGGCAGACCAGCGGTCAGTACGCATTGCCGGATGGCGACGTCGTACCGAATCCGGATTCGACGGTGCCGCTGGTGATCGTCGGCGACTACAACGCGTTCGAGTTCAGCGATGGCTACGTGGATGCCTACGGCCAGATCGCCGGCACCGCAGTCGCCAGCCAGAACCTCGTCTGGGCGCCGACGATCACGACGCCGGCCCTGCGCTCGGATTGCCGCTACTCGCCGAATGGCTCGACGCGGCCGAAGCCGGTGCCGTACTCGTTCGTGTTCGACGGCTACGCGCAGGAACTCGACCACATGCTGATGACGAACCCGGCCTGGAGCCGTTGCGTGCAGTTCAGCGGCGCGCACGGCAATGCGGACATTCCGGAAGGTGGCCCCGAGGCGACCGACCCGGGCACGCCACTGCGCAGCGCCGATCACGACGGCTTCATGGTCGAGCTGCGCGGCAATCCGCCGCTGCCCGGTACCGGCCGCGCGAAGTAGCCGCTATCCTTTGACGGGGCTGCACGAAGGGCCGGCTTGCCGGCCCTTTGCTTTTCTGAAGGATGCCGGCTTGCCGGCTCTTCGCTTTTCTGGAGAATGATGAAACGTCTGCGCGCATTCCTGCCGCTGCTGGTGCTGGTCGCGATCGGCGTCACCCTGCTCGCTTCGGGCGCTCTCGATCGCTTCGATCCGCACCATATCGCGCAAGAGGAAGTCGAACTGCGTGCCAGCATCGCTGCCCACCCGTGGCTGTCCGCGTTTGCGCAGATCGGTGTGATGACGCTGGCGATCGCGACCGGCATTCCCGGTGCGGTGGTGGTCGTGCTCGCCGGCGGCATGCTGTTCGGCACGATCATGGGCACCCTGCTGTCGGCGATCGGCAGCACCCTCGGCGCGACGATCCTGTTCGTCGCCAGCCGGTCCGCCTTCGAGCACGGCAACGGCAAGCCGCCCGCGATGGTCGGCAAGCTGCGCGCCGGCTATCACGCGTATCCGATCAGTTTCGCGATGTTCCTGCGCCTGGTGCCGTTCTTTCCGTTTGGCGGCGTCACCGTCGCGCTGGCCTGGCTGCGATGTCCGTTATGGCTGTTCCTGACGGCGACCGTGCTCGGCGGCACCGTGATGATTGCATTTGAAACGGCACTCGGCGCCGGCTTGACCGAGACGATCGCACGCGAAGGCCAGGTCTCGCTGAACCTGTTCACGCACCGCCGCGTGCTGTTGCCGGTGCTCGGGATGGCCGTGCTGGCGCTGGTACCAATCGTGCTCAGCCAGCTGCGCCGCAAACGCAATCCTCGCTCGGACACCGATCCGCAATGACGGCGCGCCGCGCGACGCCGTCGCGTCCGCAGGGTCGCTACGCGGGACGGTCGCAGCGGCACACTTGACGTTGCTCGCCGTCCCGCCATGGCGGCGACGGACATCGCAAGTGGTCCGGCCTCAGTTTGCTGTATTCGAAGGATTCGCTACCTGCCTGGCCATCCAGGGCAGGTAGCGGTGCTTGATGACGGCGCACTCAGCGCCGTGGGCGTTGCCGCTGCAGCACACCGAACGATCCGAGCAAGGCCGTCAATGCGAGCAGGGCCAGCCAGCCTAGCGCCGGCGCAGGGACTGGCGGGTTCACAACACCTGATACGGTCAGCGTCGCCCTGGCGATATCCGGATTGTTCTGCGCGGGATCCTGATTGACGCCGGGCGGCAGTGCTTCGCTCGCCGTGTTGATCAGGTTGCCGCTCGCACTCGCCGCAATCTGCGCGGTGATCGTGTACGTCGCCGCACCGCCGGCCGCCAGCGTCACGGTCGTCGCCACGTCGCCGTTGCCCGTCGCTGCGCCACACGCGCTGGCGACCGTGCCGCTTCCCGGCGTCGTGATCGCGCAGCTCCAGGCGCCGAACGTCACGCCAGCCGGCGCCGTGTCCGCAACCGATGCGCCCGACACATCCGACGCACCATAGTTCGTCACCACCACCGTGTACGTCACCGTGCTCGCCGTGCCCGGCACGTAGCTCGATGGCGACACCGCCTTGGTGATGCCGAGGTCCGCCTGATCCGGCGCCGCATTCGCTCCGATCGTCGCGCTGGCCGTGTCGGCGTTGTTGCTCGACGGATTCTGCTGCACGCCCGCCGGCAACGTTTCAGTCGCCGTGTTGACCAGATTCCCGCTCGCGCTCGCCGCAATCTGCGCTGCGATCGTGTAGGTCGCCGCGCCGCCAGCCGCCAATGTCACCGTCGTCGCAACGTTGCCGCTGCCACCGGCGACGTCGCACGCGCTCGCCAGCGTTCCGGTTCCCGGCGTCGTGATCGCACAGCTCCAGGCGCCGAACGTGATCCCCGTCGGCGCGCTGTCCAGCACGCTCGCACTGGCGACGTCGGCCGGACCGTAGTTCGTCACCACCACCGTATACGTCGCCGCACTCGACGTGCCCGGCTGATACACCGACGGCGTCACCGTCTTCGAGATGCCGAGGTCGGCGATGCTCGCGCTCACGGTTGCCGTCGCACTGTCCGGATCGTTGTTGGCCGGATCCTGATTGGCCCAGATCGGCAGCTGCTCGATGACGCTGTTGACGACATCGCCGATCGCATCGGCCGCAATCGTCGCCTGCACGACGATCGTCGCCACGCCACCCGCGCCGAGATCGAGCGTCACGTCGACGTCGCCCGCGCCCGTTGCAGCGGAACAGCTGCTGACCACATCGAGCGCTCCCGGCGCGGTGATATCACAGGTCCAGCCGGTGAAACTCACGCTGGTGACTTCCGGGTCCAGCAGCGATGCGCCAACCACGCTTTCCGGCCCATTGTTCGTGACCACGATCGTATAGACCACGTCCGTGGCGACACCGGGCGTGTAGGTGTTCCTGTCGACGGTCTTGGTGATTCCGAAATCCGTCACGCCGGGACTGCGCCGCGCGCTGAAGTTGTAGAGGGTGCCGTGCTGGCCGGTACCAAGACCGATATTGGTCGTCTGGTAGTTGCCCGCCTGCGTGCCTCCGACCGAACCGATCGTCGACGTGCCCGGCGAGAATGTCGCCGGCAATGCGGTCGTCAAGGTGTAGTTGCCCGGGAACAAGCCGATGAACTCGTAACTGCCGTCGGCTAGCGTCACGGTCGTTGCGTTGACGCTTTGATCGTCAGGAGTGCCCTGAATGCCGTCCGCACCGAAGCTGATGCCGCCGAGCGCGATGGTTTGACCGGGCAGTGGCAGATCGCCCGCGGCCACGTTGTAGATGCCGTCGGCATCGCCGTCGAAGTAGAAGATTCCTGCCAGCGAGCCGAGATCGACCTGCGTCGTCGCCGAGGAGCTGCGCAGCAGTCCGACATAGGTCGTGCTGCGTCCCGCGATCGTGTTCGAGTAGGTATCGCCGACGGCGTTGCCCGCAGGCAGGATGGACAGGGTCGTCGAGTACGCCTGGTTGAGGTCCAGCGTTCCGCCGAGCGCTCGCAGTCGGACCGCCGTAGCGTCGCTGATCGTATTCGGACAGCCGGCGGTGCCGAAGGCGGCTTCGGTGCACCAGATGGTGGTCACGACGCCGCCCGCGGTGGTATTGGACGGATCGTTGGGATCCGGCTGCAGCGTCGCTGGCGAAGCACTGGTGTAGTACACCACCAGATTCGTCACGGGGGGAGACAGCGGCTGGACCGGCGCCGAGAGCCGCAGGGTGCCGCTGAATACCGAAGCCGGATCGCGCGACAGCGGCGGATTGCCATCGCCATTGAACGGCAGGATGTCGATGAAGTCGGGATCTGTCGCGGCCTGGCCGATACCGCCGACGCGCATCTGATAATCGAACGGCACGTTCGGCAACACCTTGGCCGGCGCCAGCTTTTCCATCACCAGTTGAATCAGGTTGTGCGCCGTGAACACGCTGGAGCTGATGGTCGACGCGTCGGCCGTCGTCGAGCTGCCGAGATAACTGGCGGCACTGAGACTGTTCGTTTCCTGAGTGCCTTCCGCCGTCAGCAGACTGATGTGCGCGCGGAACGAGATTTGCGGGTAGTTGGCACTTTGCTGCGTGCCCGGCAACGTCGGATCGAACGTCCAGACCAGTCGCGTGCGGCCCGGAGTCGGCGTGTCCACCTGCACCGTAGGCTCCAGCGGCTGACCGCCGAAGGTGCCGAAACCCGGCACATACGTCAGATCGGCTGGCAGATCGTCGGTGATGACGAGGCGATGATCGGCCTGCGTGAACTGCGTGTAATACGTCGTGTTGATGTAATAAGTGACATCGGTTCCCGCGTAGTACTGTTGAGCTGGATCCGTCGGCACCGGTTGCGAGTACTTGTAGCTGTACAGATACGGCGTGTTGACGATCGGACACACGCGCAAATTGAATCCAGCGAGACTGTCGGAAACGACCGTGCTGCCGCTGCTGGTATAGCCATGCCCGTAGTCGGGGATCTGGTCGCAGCTGTCCGGAATCGGCTGACCCTGATTGGGGCCGAAGGCGTAGCTCGAGTTGGCTCTGAAGTCGATGATGAAGTAGGCATACTGACCTGGCTGTATCTGCGTCCCACCGGGCGCCAATGTTGTTGCGCGCACGGCCGCGATTGCGGCACTTCCTTCCGGTCGTGCAGCCTGGACATCTGAGACGGTGTCATACCAGGTGAATTGCGCGGCATCGCGGCAATCCGCCGACGTCATGTCGCCGGACGTATAGACCGGCTGCGTATCGTTCCAGTAGACCTGGCCGCCAGTCCTTACCCCGAACTGGATTCCGTACCCCGAGGCGAAGGTTCCGCCAGCCTGCATGCGCGCGCCCAGCACCGTGTGGCGCGTGTTGTCGACGATGTCGCACATCGTGCTGTCGAGCGGCACGGTGCCGTTGTTGTAGGTGTAGATGTAATCCGAATACGGCGAGCCGACTTGCGTGACATATTGATTGATCGAGGGATCGTAGACGAAGGACCCGCCGTACAGGTATTTCGACGAAAAAGCCGATGCCGAAATATTGACGTTCCGATAGTTGCAGTTGTCGGTCACATCCGGATTCGTCGACAGCGGATCGGAGGGATCGCCGAAGGCAATGCCTCCCAGTGAAGCATCCGGCTTCAGGCAGTTGCTGACCTGGTTGTTGCCCTGCACCGGTGAATCGGGATTGCCGCCGACGACCGTGCCTGGGATCGCCGGCATCCACAGGTAGAGCGTCTTCGTCGCGATATAGACGCGCTGGTTCGAGGTGTAGTACGGGTTGTTCGGGTAGTTCGGAGGCTGCAGGACCGGATTGTCGAGCGCGACGGAAATCTGGCCGACATCGCCGGTCTGGGTGGCCGTGCAAGTGCCGCCGTAGAAGCCTTCCTGATTGCCCGGCGACAACGCGGGCGTGCCCAGGTCAATCGGGGATGCCGGGTAATAATAGGCATTGTAGATGGGCGTGAAGCAATTGTAGGGCGCGGCAGTGCCCCAGGTGACGAGGCGTGCGCCGTACGTATTGCCCTGCAAGGCATCACTGAATGTGAAATGTGTGCCGCTCAGACCGCCGAAGCCGCGCGGCTGGGTGCCGACCGAGGGGTCGAGCTGATAATAGATCGCGAATGGAAACTGGATGAAGATGCCGTCCTCGCCATTCGGACCGGACCCTGAGGCAAACCCTGTTGTCAGTTGTATCGACGCATTTTCCCGAATTCCCTGCGGGTTGTTGATTTGCGCATACGGCCGGCCCAGGCTGTAGTCGTCGCCGCTCTTGAACACGTTTGTCGGCGGCGCGCACGCCGTGACCGTGGCGGTTGCCGAAGGAACGACAAGACGACTCGGCGTCTGCGAGGATTGCATCTGCCCGGTAGGCGAAGGCAGCGGCGTGCCGTCCGCAAGTGCTGCGAGCACTTGCACACCGAGCACCAGTTTGGCGTTTTTCGAGGTATTGGCCGGGACGTCCGGAAGAATGCAGGTGACGACCTGCTGATCCACATCCTGCACCTGACATTGGCCGGGCAATGCGGTCCAGCGCCCGAGGAATGTGCCGCCGGGTCCGGTCGGCAAAGTCAGCGTGAAGCGGATGTTGGTCTCATCGACCCCTGGCGGCGCATTGACCGTGTACTCGGCCTCGTAGTGCGTGATGTCGTTGTTGAGTACAGTCAGGTCGATCGGACTCGGATCGCCGCAGTAGGTGTTTGGATCATTCGGGTCCTGGGTAACGATGACCGGCCATCCCCCCGTGCTGTTCGGGGTGCCGGTGGACGCCAGTGCGGTACCGGTGCGCAGGGTGAAGTTGTCGACGCTCGCGCCGACCTGCGCCGAGATCGACAACGCCACCGCCGCGAGCGTGGCAGCCCAAAGCGCCTTGATACCCATATTCACCCCCCGAGAAATTTGCGAACATCGGCAATCGCGGCAACCCCACCCGGTCGCCGCCATTCCATGCCTTCTCGATAGTAGCCCGTCGCCTACGCGCCTATACGCCTCGAACGATGATGCAATCGTGAAATTTTGCGGCGGGATCGCGTTTGTGCGCTACGCTTCTACGTCTGCTACCGGGCTGCTCATGCTGATCAACACCATTGCGCTCCGCGCGCCCGTGGGGCGCGCTTGAATACGACGCCTGCACCCCCGATCCGCAAGTCGTTCTGGCGCGCTCTCGGCTTGACCCTGCTGGTGGCCGCGCTCAACGTTGTGCTGTGGGGCTATATCAATCGTCCCGTGCAGATCGCCGACTGGCGCGGCGAGATCAGCGGCTTCGCGCTGAACGCCTCGCAGCGCTACCAGGATCCCACCAGGCACATCTTTCCGAGCGAAGCGGATCTCGACGGCGATATCCGCCTGCTATCGCGCTTCACCAAGCGCCTGCGCACGTACTCATCGTTCGAGAATCCGCAGATTCCGCGCCTGGCGAAGTTTTACGGCATGCGCGTGATGGCCGGCGCCTGGATCGAAGGCCGCTCGGAGCGCAACGAAAACGAGCTGCGCGCGCTGATCGCACTCGCGCGCAAGAACGACAATATCGATCGCGCGATCGTCGGCAACGAAGTGATCCTGCGCGGGGATATCAGCGTCAAGGACCTGATCAGCTACATCGACCGCGCGCGCGCGCAATTGCAGATACCGGTCTCGACCGCCGAGCCGCTGGATACCTGGCAGCGCAATCCGGACCTGATCCGCCATGTCGACTTCGTCACCGTGCACATCCTGCCGTACTGGGAGCGCGTGCCGCGCAAGGACGCCGTCGGCTTCGTACTCGGCCAGCTGAAATCACTGCGCGAGATCGTCGACAGGATCTCACCCGGCAAGCCGATCGTGGTTGGCGAGATCGGCTGGCCGTCGAACGGCGACCGCAAGGAATACGCACAACCCTCGCTTGCAGACGAGGCGCATTTCCTGCGCGATTGGTTCAACGTGGCCGAGCGCGAAAAGATCGACTACTACGTGATGGAAGCCATCGACCAGCCGTGGAAGGAAAGCATCGGCGGCCGCGTCGAGGCGTATTGGGGCGTATTCAATGCGAACCGCCAGCTGAAGTTCGCTTTCACCGGCACCGTCATCGAGGATCCGATCTGGCCGTGGAAGGCCGGGCTCGCATCACTGATCGCGCTGCTGCCGATGTTCTGGTTCGCGCGGCATTTCATCCGCTTCCGCGCGATGGGGCTCGCGTTCTTCCTGGTGTTGCTGCAGCTGTCGGCATCGATCCTGGTGTGGATGGCGACGCTGCCCTACGACTTCTACCTCGACCCGTTCGACTGGGCGATGCTGGTGCTGCTGTTCCCGGCGCAGCTGGCGATCATCCTGATCCTGCTGATCAACGGGTTCGAATTCACCGAAGTGCTGTGGCATCCGAAATGGCTGCGCGAGTTCCGGATGTTGTCACCCGCACCCGACGAGCCGCAGCCGTTCGTGTCGATCCACCTCGCCTGCTACAACGAGCCGCCGGAGATGGTGATGCTCACGCTCGATTCGCTCG
>JBDTYM010000011.1:0-62497 GCA_040005635.1 Dokdonella sp.
GCTGCTTGAGACCGAGCGAAACGCGATTGCGCTCGCGGTCGAACTTGAGCACGCGCACTTCGAGTTCGTCGCCGACATTGACGACTTCGCTCGGGTGACGCACGCGCTTCCACGCCATGTCGGTGATGTGCAACAGGCCATCGATGCCGCCGAGGTCGACGAACGCACCGTAGTCGGTGAGGTTCTTGACGACGCCCTTGACGACCGCGCCTTCCTGCAAGCGGTCGAGCAGCTGTTCGCGCTCTGCGCTGAACTCGCTTTCGACGACGGCGCGGCGCGAAACCACGACGTTGTTGCGCTTGCGATCGAGCTTGATGATCTTGAACTCGAGTTCCTTGCCCTCGAGGTAGGACGGATCGCGCACCGGACGCACGTCGACGAGGGAACCCGGCAGGAATGCGCGGACATCCTTGATGTCGACGGTGAAGCCGCCCTTGACCTTGCCGGAGATACGGCCGGTGATCGCGGCGTTGGCGGTCTGCGCCTCTTCGAGTTCGTCCCATACCAGCGAGCGCTTGGCTTTCTCGCGCGAGAGCATCGTCTCGCCGAAACCATTTTCGATTGCGTCGAGCGCCACCTTGACGGTGTCGCCTACGGCAATCTCGAGCTCGCCCCGGTCATTCTTGAACTGTTCGATCGGGATGATGCCTTCGGACTTCAGTCCGGCGTTGACCACGACCACGTCGGAGCGGATCTCGACGACGATGCCGGTCACGATGGCGCCGGAGCGCAGTTTGTTGAGCGATTGGCTCTGTTCGAACAGTTCAGCGAAACTTTCGGTCATGTGGATTCCAGTGATGAAACAGGCTGCCGTCCAAACGGATCACCAGCCCACCTTCGATGGATGCGGAGACGCCCGCATCGTTGCGTTCCGGCATGACGCCGGGCCCTGCCCTCGCGGGCAAAATCTGGTTCCTGTGCGAAGCTCAGCGGGTGCGCGCGACCGCTAGTACCTGCGCGACCACGTCAGCCACCGGAATTCCGGTCGTATCGATGACCAGCGCGCCTGCTGCTGGCCTGAGCGGTGCGACTTTTCGGGTCGCATCGCGCTCGTCGCGCGCTTCGATCTCGCGCAAAAGGGATGAGAGTGTAACAGTCAAACCCTTTTCCTTCAACTGCTTATAGCGCCTCCTCGCGCGTTCCTCAGCGCCCGCCGTGAGGAAGATCTTGTACGCAGCGTCGGTGAAAACCACCGTGCCCATGTCGCGACCGTCGGCTACCAGCCCGGGCGCCTTGCGAAACGAACGCTGCTTGTCGAACAAGGCCGTCCGCACGGCCGGGATCGCCGCGATCGCCGAGGCCGCCGCGCCGCAAGTTTCGGTACGAATTTCGTCCGTCGCGTCATGACCGTTGACGATTACCCGTGTCTCACCGCCGTCCTTCGGATCGCGAAACGTGATTTTCGTGGTCTCGGCGCAACGCGTGACAGCGTCCGCATCGGAAAGATCGATGCCGGCCATGCTCGCCGCATAGCCCACTGCGCGGTAGATCGCGCCGGAGTCGAGCAGATGCCAGCCGAGCGCGTCCGCCACCGCGCGACTGATCGTGCCCTTGCCGGAACCGGAAGGTCCATCGATCGCCAATACCGGGATCGGCTGTTCGGGTCTGCTCATGGCATGCGCCAGCGGAAAGCGCGCGATTCTACCTGCTCCGCTCCGGATTCCGCGCCACTGCCAGCGTCTGTGCGGAGCGTTCACGGACACTCAGTCCGGTCCCCGATCAGATTCCCTCGATCGCGGCGATCCGGCCACCACTGGCGTTGGCGAGTTCGACAAAGCCTGGAAACGACGTCGCGACGTTCGCACAATCAGCGACACGGACGTCGCCGCGCGCGGCCAGGCCGGCCACGGCGAAGCTCATCGCGCAACGATGATCGCCGGCACTGTCCACCGCGCCTGCGCCCAGCACGCCGCCTTCGATGACCGCGCCATCCGGCGTTTCCTCGATGCGTATTCCGAGCACGGCCAGCCCTTTCGCCATGACCGCAATGCGATCCGACTCCTTGACGCGCAGCTCGGCCGCGCCGCGAATCGTCGTCGTTCCCGCCGCGACGGCAGCCGCAACGAACAGGATCGGGAATTCGTCGATCATGTCGGGCACGCGCTCGACCGGCACATCGATACCGGCAAGGTGCGCATGCCTGACCTCCAGATCGGCGACGCGTTCGCCACCCTGCTCGCGCGCGTTCGACTCGCGGATGTCGGCGCCCATCAGGCGCAACACATCGAGCAGGCCGGTACGGCGTGGATTGAGGCCGACTGCCTTCAGCAGCAGTCGCGACGCCGGCACGAGGGTGGCCGCGACGATAAAGAACGCCGCCGAGGAAAAGTCGGCCGGTACGTCGATATCGGTGGCCTCGAGACGATGACCGCCGCCGAGGCGCGCCCAGCCCGGTCCGAACTCGATCGGCCAGCCGAAAGCGGCGAGCATGCGTTCGGTGTAGTCACGCGTCGGATGGATTTCGCGTACCTCCGTTTCGCCTTGCGCATACAGGCCTGCGAGCAGCACGGCCGATTTGACCTGGGCACTGGCGACAGGCGCCGTGTACTCGATACCTCGCAACCGCTGACCGCCGCTGATGCGCAGCGGGGGCAATTCGCGAGGTTCAGCGTCGATGCGCGCGCCCATCAGGCGCAGTGGTTCGATCACGCGCCGCATTGGCCGGCGTGACAGCGATGCATCGCCGATCAATATCGATTTGAATGCCTGTCCAGCCAGCAGTCCCGAGAGCAGACGCATGCCAGTACCGGCATTGCCGCAATCGAGTGCAGCGTCCGGCGGCATCAACCCGTGCAGGCCAACGCCGTGGACGATACGCCGCGATGGCGACGGCGTTTCGATACGCACGCCCATCTGCGCAAAGATCGCCGCCGTCGCGCGCGTATCCTCGCCTTCGAGGAAACCGTCGATCTGCGAGCTCCCTTCGGCGAGTGCGGAAAACATGATCGCGCGATGCGAAATCGACTTGTCGCCAGGCACCACGAGGGTGCCGTTCAGCGGCGCCGTCGCCGGGCGACTCACATAGTCCAGACGCGTCGTGGCACTCACGCCAGCGCGTCCAGCAGCCGCTGGTTCTCCGCGCGGCTGCCCACGCTGATACGCAGCGTCTGTGGCAACCCGTAGCCGCCCATCGGCCGCACGATGACGCCGCGCTCGAACAGGCGGGCCTCGAGCTGCGCCGCGTCGTGCCCGAGATCGACCAGCACGAAGTTGGTCTGCGACGGCAGGCAAACATGGCGGCGCGCGGTCAATGCGTCGACCAGCCATGCGCGCTCATCCGCATTGTAGGCACACGCCTGCTCCAGCCAGGCGCGATCGGCCAAGGCCGCCTCGGCGCCCGCCAGCGCGACATTGTTGAGATTGAAGGACTCGCGCAGGCGTTCGATGACGGCGATCACGCTGGGATCGGCAATCAGATAGCCGACGCGCAGGCCCGCCAAGGCATACGCCTTCGAGAAGGTGCGCGTGACGACCAGATTCGGATAACGATCCGCCCATTGCAGCGCCGTGTTCAAGCCACGCGCATCGACAAATTCGTGGTAGGCCTCGTCGATGACCACGAGTACGTCTTCGGATATCCGTGCAAGGAACGCGGCGAGCGCCTCATCGTCGAACCAGGTTCCGGTCGGATTGTTCGGATTGGCGAGGTAGACGAGGCGCGTGTCCGCACGCACCGCCGCCGCGATCGCTTCCAGATCGTGACCGAACGGCGCGCTCGGATGGTCGCGAGGCAATGCGGGCACGCGTATCGGCTGCGCTCCCGCCGCTGCCGTTGCGATCGGAAACACCGCAAATCCGTACTGCGAGAACACGACCGAATGCGCCGCATCCGCGAAACACTGGGCGAGCAGCATCAGCAGTTCGTGCGAGCCGTTGCCGAGCGCGATACGCGACTCGGTGACGCCCAGATGCGCTGCCAGCGCGCGCTTCAACGCGGCGCCGCGCGGATCCGGATAACGATGGCTTTCAGCAAGCGCCGTTCGCATCGCCTCGATCGCGAGCGGACTCGGACCGAGCGCGTTCTCGTTGGAACCGAGTTCGGCGATCGCCGTACCGAAGCGCTTGCGCAAAGAGGGTAGATCATGGCCGGGATCGTAGGCGCGCAGCGCTGCCGTGGCCGGGTTGGCCAGTCGCGTTGCGTCGAACGTCACGGCACCGCCACCGGGTAGGAACCGAGGATCTTGATCTGCGCCGCGTGCGCTTCCAATTCGGCCAAAGCCGCCTTCATCGAATCGTCCTCGACGTGTCCGGCGAGGTCGATGAAGAAGCCGTATTCCCACTTCGCCTGATGCGAAGGGCGCGACTCGATGCGGTTCATGCTGATGCCATGGCGCGCGAACGGGCTGAGCACGTTGAACAGCGCGCCGGGCTGGTCCTTGATGAAGACCAGCACCGAGGTGCGGTCGTGTCCCGACGGCGGGAAGATCTGGCGGCCGATCACGAGGAAGCGCGTCGTGTTGTCGGCGTGATCCTCGATCGAGCCCATGATGACTTTCTTGAGGCCGTAAACATGCCCTGCGCTCTCGCCCGCAATCGCCGCGGCATCGTCGGCGTTGCGGGCACGTCGCGCGCCTTCGGCATTGCTGGAGACCGCAATCTTCTCGACCTTCGGCAGATTGCCGCGCAGCCATGCCTGCGTCTGCGCAAACGACTGCGGATGCGAATAGATGCGCTCGATGTCTTCGATGCGGCCGGAGCGCGACAGCAGGAACTGATGCACGCGCAGTTCGACTTCGCCGCAGATCTTCAGATTCGACGTCAGAAACATGTCGAGGGTGATCTGGATCGTGCCCTGGCCCGAGTTCTCGACCGGCACGACGCCGAAATCGGCATTGCCGTTCTCAACCTCCTGGAATACTTCCTCGATGCTGACCATCGGCATGCCATGCGCGGAGCGCCCGAAGTGCTTCAGCACCGCTTGCTGGCTGAAGGTGCCTTCTGGACCCAGGTAGCCGATCTTCAACGGTTCCTGCTGGGCCAGACAGGCCGACATGATTTCGCGGAATACATGCACCAGGACTTCGTCGCTGAGCGGGCCTTCATTGCGATCGACGACCATGCGCAGCACCTGCGCCTCGCGTTCCGGCCGGTAGTAGTCGACCGCCGCAGCGAGCTTGCCTTTGGCCTTGCCGACCTGGTGCGCGAAGTGCGCGCGCTCGGCAATCAGCCCCTGAATCTGGCGGTCGATGCCATCGATGCGCGCACGCACATCCGAGAGAATCAACGGCGGGCCATCGTGTTCCGCTTCTTCGCTCATCGCTTCAATTCCCGATCACTCGCACGGACAGAATACCGTCGATTGCGGCGATTGCCGCCACCAGGGTGTCCGGCACCGGCGAATCCGCATCGATCAGGCTGTAGGCGAGGTCGCCGCGCGAGGCATTGTGCATCTGCGCGATATTGACGCCGGCTTCTCCGAGCACATGCGAAAGTTGGCCGATCATGTTCGGCCGATTGCTGTTGGCGACACAGATGCGTGCGCTGCCGGCACGCGCCATGCGCGTTTCCGGGAAATTCACCGAATTGTGCACATTGCCGTGTTCGAGGAAATCGCGCAGCTGGTCGACGACCATGATCGCGCAATTCTCCTCGGCCTCGCCCGTCGAGGCACCAAGATGCGGCAGCGCGATCACGCGCTGATCGCCGAGCAGGTCGGCATCCGGAAAATCGGAGACGTAGCGGCCGATGCGGCCTTCGGCCAATCCCTTGCGCAGCGTGGCGGCGTCGACGATCGCTTCGCGGGCGAAGTTCAGCACCACGACACCGGGTCGCACGACGTCCAATGCCGCTGCACCGAATACGCCCTTGGTCTTGTCGTTCAGCGGAACATGGAACGTCAGATAGTCGGACGCGGCGAACAGCTCGTTGAGCGAACCGGCCTTGGCGACTTCGGACGACAGCTGCCAAGCGCCGTCGACGGTCATGTGCGGGTCGAAACCGACCACGCGCATGCCTAGCGCGTGCGCCGCGTTGGCAACCTTCACGCCGATCGCGCCGAGGCCGACCACGCCGAGGGTCTTGCCGGCGAGTTCGCTGCCGACGAAGCGCTTCTTCTCGGCTTCAACCTTCGCGTGCAGATCGGCGCCCGCTTCCAGACTGCGCACGAAGCCGAGCGCATCGGCGATATTGCGCGCCGCCAGCAGCATGCCGGCGACGACGAGTTCCTTCACCGCATTCGCATTCGCTCCGGGCGCATTGAACACCGGCACACCGCGCGCGGAGAGTTCCGTCACCGGAATATTGTTGACGCCTGCACCCGCGCGCGCAACGGCCTTCACGCTGGTGGCGATCGGGGTTTTGTGCATGTCGGCCGAACGCACCAAGACGGCATCCGGGTCGGCGACTTCGTTCGCGGTGCTGTAGCGCGTCGCCGGCAGGCGATCGAGGCCGTTGCGCGAGATGTTGTTGAGAGTCTGGATCTTGAACATCGGATGGTTCCTTCAAGGATGTCATCCCGGCAACGCGCTTCTCGATAGCGAAGCGGGTCCAGCGGGATCCGGTTTGCAAGCAGAAAAGGCCGGATTCCGGCTTGCGTCGGAATGAGTGAAAAGATGGATGAAGCAACCAGCGGCTAGCCGTTGCGCTGCGCGAAGTCCTTCATGAATTCGACCAGCGCCTGCACGCCGGCCAACGGCATCGCGTTGTAGATCGAGGCACGCATGCCGCCGACGGAACGGTGGCCTTTCAGCGCCAGCAACCCGGCCTGCACCGACTCCTTGAGGAATGCGTCATCGAGCTCTTCGCGCGGCAGCGTGAAAGGCACGTTCATCCACGAACGGGCGGACTTCTCGACCGGATTCCTGTAGTAGCCGGAGTCGTCGATATAGCCGTACAGCCATTCAGCCTTGGCGCGATTGAGCTTCTCCATCGCGACGAGACCGCCCTGCTGCTTGACCCATTTGAACACGAGTCCGGCAAGGTACCAGCCCCATGTGTTCGGCGTGTTCAGCATCGAGCCCTGCGCGGCGTGCTCGGCGTAGTTGAAGATTTTCGCGATGTCCTTGGGACAGCGTTCGAGCAGATCCTCACGCACGATCATCACGACCAGACCGGACGGCCCGATGTTCTTCTGCGCGCCGGCATACACCAGCGCGTACTTCGATACATCGAGCGGTCGCGACAGGATCGTCGAGGACACGTCACCGAACAGAGGCACGCTGCCGGCGTCCGGCACGTCGAGGAATTCAACGCCGCGAATCGTCTCGTTCGGCGTGACATGCAGGTAAGCCGCTTTCGGATCCAGGTCCCAGCCGGCGCGCGCCGGGATGCGGTCGTAGTTGGTTGAGGCAGATGTCGCCGCGATGCGCACGTTAGCGTAAGGCTTGGCTTCCTTTGCGGCCTTCTCGCTCCAGTCGCCGGTCAGCACGTAGTCGACGCTTTGATCACGTCGTGCGAAATTCATCGGAATCTGCGCGAAATGCTGGGTCGCGCCGCCTTGCAGGAAGAGCACCTTGTAATTTGCCGGCAGCGCGAGCAGGTCACGCAGGTCGCGTTCGGATTCCTCCGCGAGCGCAATGAACTCCTTGCCGCGATGGCTCAGCTCCATCACCGACGCATGTGCACCATTCCATTCCAGCATCTCGGCCTGCGCCTGACGCAGCACCGCTTCCGGCAGAGCCGCAGGACCGGCACTGAAGTTGTATTCGCGACTCACCAGGACAACTCCTCGCGTCGCCGGTCGAAGGAGACCGGTTGTCAAGGCATTATGCCGCAGCGCAACACCGCCGCAAGCCTCCGCTGTCCGGAAGGGACAGAACCGACGGCCACACTGCAACGTCGCGTTCGCCGATCCGCGGATCGACCTGTGTCACGAAATGCCGGTCAACATGGGCAGTCAGCGCGACTCAAAAGCCAGGGCAGTCGCCGCCGCCACGTCGCAACATTGCTTTATTCGACGCGGGCTAGCCGACACCGCGCCAGATCATCAGCGCGATGCCGGCGGCGATCACGGCAGCCGCACCGATCAGCCACCAGATCGCGCGCTGCGCGTGAGCACCGTCCTGCGCCAGGTCGTCATAGCGGATGGCATCCAACGTTTCGGTGATCACCTGCGCATCGCGCAGCCCGCTCTCGCCGCGCAACGGCAAGCCGGGCGCCTCGACAATATAGTGGTTGCGCTCGAACGCCAGCTGGTCGCCCGGATGCACGATTGCGTTCCTGACCGCTACACCGTTGACAAAAAGCCCACCGGAACCGTCGATCTCGCGTAGGTAGATTGCTTCACCGGCATGCTCCAGCGTTGCATGTCGCGGTGCGACGCGTGGCTCGTCGATGACCAGGCCACACGCGGCGTCGCGTCCGATCAGAAGGCGCTGGTTGACCGCAATCGTCTTGCCGAAGTGGCCACCGGAGACGCCGCGCAGAATCACGCGCGCCGGTTGCGTCGACGCAGCCGGCGTCGAGGACGATTCGGCCGGGACCGAGGTCAGGATCATATCGTCGCGGTCGGCCTTCAACGCGATCGTGACGGGTCCGAGGCAAACGACATCACCGCAACGCAACAAGGCCTTCTCGCGCACCGGGCGCGCGTTGACGTGCGTGCGCGCGTTCGCGTCGAGCACCTCGAGCACCGCACCGCGTGGATCGACCGTCATGCGCGCATGCCAGGGCGCGACCTCGCGACTGGCCAGAACCACGGTGTTTCCGTCTGCGTTGCCGAGACTCACGGCACCGCCATCCACGACGAAATCGGCATGTTCGCCGTTGGCAAAGCTGAGTCGCATCGCATTGAATTCGTTGAAGGTCCATGCACTTTATCACGCCCTGCCTGGCGCCGTCGGAGGCGCGTCCCTCTTCGCCGCCACGCGCGCCTGGGGCATCATGTCGGCCAGTCAATGAATTGCGGGGACATGCATGGCCGTCATCGATATCCGTCGCTCGCACACGAGCAGCCTGAAGAACGCCAAGGTCGCGGTCGAGAAAGTCGCCAAGTCGATCGCCAAGCAGTACGGCATCGAGCATCACTGGACGGGCAATGATCTGCACTTCGATCGCAGCGGTGTGAAGGGACAGATCAAGGTTGCCAAGGAGGAGATTCACGTGCGCGTCGAACTGGGTTTCCTGATGGGCGCGTTGAAGCCGGTCATCGAACGCGAGATCGAGCGCCAGCTCGACGAATACGTCGCCTGACTCAGTGATGCGTCGCTGGCGCTACGCTAGTGTGTCTGCTCTAGCGCGGCGCGCCAGAGTCCGGAGCACTCGCGGCGATGCCGCTTGAACGCAACCGGAGAAACGATCATGGCGAAACCCAAGCTCAAGGCACGTGCGAAGGCGCAGGAAGCGGCGAACGAGGCGCGCGGCGTCGGCAAGACCGTGATGGATTCGGCGCAGCAGATCTGGCTGGCCGGACTCGGCGCCTTTGCGAAGGCGCAGGAAGAAGGCGGCAAGCTGTTCGAGGCGCTGGTGAAGGAAGGCACAGCGCTCGACGCGAAGACGCGCAAGTTCACCGAAGGCAAGGTCAACGAGGCGCGCGGGACGGTCGAGAGCACGATCGGTCAGGTCCGCGAGCGCAGCCAGGAAACATGGGACAAGCTCGAGAAGGTATTCGAAGATCGCGTCGCGCGCGCGCTCGGCCGTCTGGGCATCCCGAGCCAGGACGAGCTGAAGGCGCTGAACGCGCGCGTCGACGATCTGTCGCGCGAAGTGCGCAAGGGCGGCAAGACTGCTGCGGCCAAGCCGGCGGTGAAGAAGCCGGCTGCTAAGCGTGCAGGAAAGAAGACGGCTTGAGGCGAATCCAGCTTGCCGCGAAATTGCACAAGAAAAGGTCGCGGCTTGTCGCATTTGTAACCACCAAGCGTCATTCCCGCGGAAGCGGGAATCCATGGGCTCTTTCTACCGACACAAAGCCGCTTGGATTCCCGCTTTCGCGGGAATGACGAAAGCGGGAGGTGGACCGTCCGTACGCCTACCAGTGGATCCCGCGCATCAGGGCAGCGACAGCAATCTGCTCGCTGGTCGGCTCGACCTCTGCCCTGCCCTTCATGCCCTTCGAAGCCGATGAATCGGGGAAGAGCCGGAATGCAGTGTTGGTGACGATCTCGTACACGCGTGGCGCGAGCGCGTAGAACACCTGCGCAAAGATGCCGAGCCGCGTCGCAATGCGCACGGGGCGATCGATGATGGCCTCGACGATCAGGTCGGCGGCCTCTTCCGGTGAAAGCGTCGGCACCGATTCATACATCTTGGTCGGTGCGATCATCGGCGTCTTCACCAGCGGCATGTTGATCGTCGTGAAGTTGACGCCGTTGTCGGAGAATTCGGCCTGCGCGCAGCGCGAGAATGCGTCGAGCGCGGCCTTCGAGGCGACGTAGGCTGAAAAGCGCGGCGAATTCGTCAGCACGCCGATCGACGAGATGTTGATGATGTGGCCGCGATGGCGCTCGGCCATCTTCGGCAACACGCCCATTATCAGTCGCAGCGCGCCGAAGTAGTTCAGCTGCATCGTGCGCTCGAAATCGTGGAAGCGGTCGTAGCTGGAGCTGATCGCGCGGCGGATCGAACGCCCGGCGTTGTTGACCAGGATGTCGACATGACCGTGATCGGCGAGCACGTCGGTGACGAACTTGTCGCACGAGGCAAGATCAGCCAGATCCACCTGATAGGTGTGGCACAGACCGCCGGCCGCTTCGATTTCCTTCCGGGTTTCGGCCAGCTCATCGGCGCCGCGCGCGCAGATGACGAGCGTCGCGCCGGCTGCAGCAACCTTCAACGCGGCGGCCTTGCCGATGCCGGACGAGCCGCCGGTGATCACGACGACTTTTCCTCTGACCTTGCCGCTGAGCGAATGGTCGACGAACAGGTCCGGATCGAGGTGACGCTCCCAGTAGTCCCACAAGCGCCAGGCGTAGTCGTCGAGCTTGGGCAGCCGGATCTTCGAACCCTTCAGCGCGCGCTCGGTCTCACGGCTGTCGAAGCGAGTCGGATAGTTGATGAACTTCATCACGGCGGCCGGAATGCCGAGATCTCTCAACAGCACGCCGACGACACGCTTCACCGGCGGCAGGTTCGCGATCGCTCCGCGCACGCCGGCCGGAATGAAGCCGAACATGCGTGCGTCCAGACGCATCGTCATCTGGGGCGCATGGCCGGCACGAGCGAACAGGTTCAGCACCTCGCCAATACGTCGCGGCGCCGGATCGGTCAGATGGAAGGTATGGCCATCCAGCGCCGGCTTGTGCGCGATATGGTCGAGCGCGGCGGCTACCCAATCGACCGGCACCAGATTGATGCGGCCGCCCTCGAGGCCGATCGTCGGCATCCATGGCGGCAGCGTCTGGCGCATTTTCTTGATCAGGCGGAAAAAGTAGTACGGACCATCGATCTTGTCGATCTGGCCGCTGCGCGAATCGCCGATCACTATCCCGGGGCGATAGATGCGATAAGGCCGTTCGTACTGCTTGCGCACCAGGCCCTCGGAGTCGTGCTTGGTGCGGAAATAGGGATGATCGAGATCCTCGGCCTCGTCGAACATGTCCTCGCGGAAGACACCGGAATACAGACCCGCCGCCGCGATCGAGCTCACGTGGTGGAAGCAGCCGGCTTTCAGCGCGTCGGCCAGTTCCAGCGCGTGCCGAGTGCCTTCGACGTTCGCCACGATCTGGCTTTCGGCATCCGCAGCGAGGTCGTACAGCGCGGCCAGATGAAAGAAATGCTTCACCTTGCCGGCCAGTGTGCGTTGCTGCGCAGGCGTTACGCCAAGCTTCGGCCGCGCGAGATCGCCGACCACGGCGACAAGGCGATCCTCGCCCACCCCGAGTTCTTCGCCGAGCTGCTTGAACTTGCCGAGCGACTCCTTGCGGACCAGGCAGTGGATCGTGCCCTTGCGTTCGAGCAGGTGTTCCAACAAATGCCGTCCGATGAAGCCGGTTGCTCCGGTGACGAAGTAGCTCATGACGTTGCTCCCTCCCGTGATGCGCGTTCTTGTCGGCCAAGCATAGTCCGGCTGCATCGATGCTGGCTATGCCGATTGACCACGCGACGGCGACGTGTTGTAAGCTCGGCATTCGCAAGGCGTACAGCGACCGGTGAGCATTCCATGTCCGACCTCAAAGCCCGCTTCGAGAAAGCCGCGGACGACGTCAAGAAGCTGTCCGATCGCCCCGACAACGACACCCTGTTGAAGCTCTATGCACTTTACAAGCAGGGCTCCGACGGCGACGTGACCGGGCCGAAGCCGGGCTTCTTCGATTTCGTCGGCACCGCGAAATACGAAGCCTGGGCCAAGCTCAAGGGCACCAAGAGCGAAGACGCGCAGCAGAAGTACGTCGATCTGGTGAACAAGCTCGGCGCCTGAGCGCGCGTGGAGCGCACGGCGTTCACGCATGGCGTCCCAGACCCGCGAGCGCATCCTCGACGCCAGCCTCGCGATGTTCAACACGCAGGGCGAGCCGAACGTCACGACGAACCAGATTGCCGACGAGCTCGGCATCAGCCCTGGCAATCTGTACTACCACTTCCGCAACAAGGACGACATCGTCGAACACCTGTTCGCGCACTACGAAGCGCGCATCGACGACGCTTTGCTGCTGCCGGAAGGACGCGCGCCGAATCTCGAGGACATCTGGTTGCAGCTGCACCTCGTGTTCGAATCACTCTGGCAATACCGTTTTCTCTATCGCGACCTCGTCGACATCCTGGCGCGCAATCGCAAGTTGAAGCTGCGCTTCGCCCGCATCATGAGCCGCGCCGGTACCAGCGCGGCCTCGTTGCTGCAAGGGCTGGTCGAAGCCGGCGTGATGTGCGCCAGCGCCGCGGAAATCGTTGCACTGACTGAGAACGTCCTGCTGATCACCACGTTCTGGATGAGTTTCAACGCCGTGCGCGGCGGCACGGCGCATGCCGACGAAGCCGATCTCAATCGCGGCATTCATCAGGTGATGATGCTGATATCGCCATTCCTGCGCGAGGCGGAGCGCAGCCATTTGAATGCGCTAGCGAGCGCCTACTCCGACTGAGCTGGCCTAGAGTTTGCTCGGCGAAGCCTTGACCGAGCGAATTTCGCTGTAGCGAATATGGTTCAAATCGCTTCGCGATTCGATCTTTCCTGCCTTCGCAAGCTGCTGAATCCTTGCGGCGAGAAAGAAATCATCGATACCAACTAATTCTTCCTTCGCCTCGATCATCGTCGTTCCGATGATCATCGCGGCCTTTTGCCAGCGCGGCTGCACGCGCGCCATCAGCAATTCATCGATTTGATCGACATCACTCATCGTCACGACCGCCTACCGCCCCGGTCGAATCTGATTCCTCTCCTGCTGCCGATCCCACGCACGCAGTTCGTCGCGCAGATGCGCGATGCGCTGGCGCCCGAGCGCGTTGCGGCCTTCGTCGAGTACTTGCGCGTCGAGCAATTCGGCCATGCGCTGCGCGGTCGGCAGCAGCATTTCCCAGGCGTCGAGCGCGGGCAACGGACCCGGCAGGGTCATGAAGAGGGTCACGCCCGGCGTGCGCACGCTGTCGAGCTGGGTCATGTCGAAACTGCCCGGCTTGACCATGTTGGCCATGCTGAAGACCGGTCCCTCGACATTCTTGCCGAGCACGAGGCGATGGAAGATACCCATGTCGCCGAATTGCAGACCTGCCTTCTCGGCCGCGACGACAACATCAGTACCGGCCAGCGTTTCGCCGGCACGCGCGGCGACGAACAGCGTGACGATGCGTTCGATCTGGCGATCGGTCGGGCGTACGCCAATCGTCGAACGTGCCGGCGCTGCGGCGCGAGCACCGCCTTCCGCGGCGACGGCCGAGCCCAGGCGCTCGAGTTCGGCGCGCAAGGACACATCGAGTTCGCCCTGTTCCGGATCGCCCTCGGCGCCCGGATCGCCGAATGTCGGCTCGACGCGATCGCCACCCGCCATCGACGCCTTGACGCTGCGGCGCTCACCTTGTTCGGGTTTGCGCGGCCGCCCGAACAGGTAGATCAGCACGAGCGCGACCGCGCCGACAATGATGAGCGGGATACCGACTGCGGGATTCCAATCCATGCTGCTCGCCTCGTGCTGGGTCGTCAGGAATACAGAGAGGCCTGACGACGTGCCGGTCATTCCGGCGCAAGCCGGAATCCATTTTGCCTGTTACTGCACGCCGATCAAATGGGATCTCCGCGTTCGCACGGATGACGCACTGGATTTCCGGCAAGCGACGCCGACCCGCGCGAAATCCATCAAGCCGCGCCTGCCAGCTTCGCCGCCTCGGCAAGGTCGACTTGCACCAGTCGCGACACGCCCGGTTCGCGCATGGTAACGCCGCAGAGCTGGCGTGCGGCTTCCATCGTCGCCTTGTTATGGGTGACGAAGATGAACTGGACCTGCTCGCTCATCTCGCTGACCAGGGACGAGAAGCGGCCTACGTTGGCTTCGTCGAGCGGCGCATCGACCTCGTCGAGCAGGCAGAACGGCGCGGGATTGAGACGGAAGATCGCGAACACCAGCGCAACCGCGGTCATTGCCTTCTCGCCGCCGGAGAGCAGAGAGATCGAGCTGACTCGCTTGCCGGGCGGTCGCGCCATGATCGTCACGCCGGTCGAGAGCAGATCGTCACCAGTCAGCTCCAGATGCGCGTGACCGCCTCCGAACAGGCGCGGGAACAGTTCCTGCACCCCAGTGTTGACGCGATCGAAGGTGTCCTTGAAGCGCGAACGCGTTTCCTTGTCGATCTTGCGGATGGCGCCCTCGAGCGTCTCCAGCGCGGTGTTGAGATCGGTCAGCTGGGCATCGAGGTAGTTCTTGCGCTGCGATTGCTCCTCGTATTCCTGGATCGCAGCAAGGTTGACCGGTTCCAGCCGGCGGATCTTCTGTTCGAGTTCGCCGAGCTCGCCCTGCCACTGCGCGGCATCCGCCTCAGCCGGCAAGGTCTCGATCAGTGCCTGCAGATCGAAACCGGCTTCGGCGATCGCGGAACTCAGCGCCTGGGCGCGCAAACGATGTTCCTGCTCGTGCAGGCGCAACTGTGCGACCTGCTCGCGATACTCGTTGAGGCCCTGCTCGATG
Organism: Dokdonella sp.; assembly: GCA_040005635.1. Classification (GTDB taxonomy): domain Bacteria; phylum Pseudomonadota; class Gammaproteobacteria; order Xanthomonadales; family Rhodanobacteraceae; genus Dokdonella_A. Next base: position 14,988 of record JBDTYM010000011.1, read on the forward strand.
CGATGTCGCTCCTGCTCCAGCCGGCGCAGTTCCGCATCCTGTTCCTGCAACGCCTGGCGCGCTTCGACCATCTGCTTGTCGATCAACAGGCGCTGGTTCAGATGCAGCTGGCGTTCGTCTTCGAGTCCGGCCAGCGGATCGTTGCCCCTGCTCAGCTGCGCGGCGATCTCGCTGCGCCGTGTCGCGAACTGCGCGAGTTGGCCGTGCATGCGTTGCAGCGACTGCTCCAGCGCCGCGGCCGCCGTGCGGCGCGACTCGATCGACAGAGCGAGCTGGTGCGCGGCATCGCGCGACTCGCGCGAATTCATGCGTGCTTCCTCGCGCGCCTCCAGCAGCTGGCGACGTTCACCGTCGAGCTGCTGGCGACGTTGTTCGAGGTCGCCCATGTTGGCCACCGCGATTTCGAGACGGCCACGCGCCTCGCGTGCCTGGTCGCGATCGGCGTCGAGCTTTTGCGTGACGTCCTCGATCTCGCGGCTGACCCGTGTCAGGCGTTCCTGCGCGCTGTCGATGCGGCCGCGATGACTCTGCAGCTGACCGGCCAGTTCGGCCAGACGCCGATGTGCGCCATACAGATCGCGTTGCGCATCATCGCGCACGCGTTCGGCATCGATACGCTGCTGCTTGCCGCGTTCGAGCGAGTCGGCGTGCAGTGCGATCTCCTGCTCCAGCGCCGCGATGCGTTCGCCAAGTTCGCGAATCTCGCGCTCGCGCGCGATCACGCCGACCTGGGCGCCACCGCCGCGTTGCAGGCGCGCGAAGCCGCGTCCGAGCCATTCGCCGGCCGGCGTGATCACCGATTCGCCGCTGCCCAGTGCAGCCGCGTTCGCGCGCGCAGCCTCGAGCGAGTCGGCGGTGAGCACGCGCGCCAGCAAGGCCAATGCGGCATCCGGACCGCGCACGCGCGCCGCGAGCGTATTTGCATCGAATGCGGTTGATTGCGTCGTCTTCGCGAGCAGGGTCAGGTCGGCGTCGGCGAGCGAGCCGAGCTCGTGCGCAAGCGACTGTGGATCGTCGACCAAGGCGGCCTCGAGCCAGCCACTGAGCACCGTCTCGACCGCGCGCTCCCAACCGGCATCGACTTGCAGGGTCTCGCCGAGCCGGCGGCTACCGCCGAGCCCGAAGCGCTCCAACCATTCCTGCGCCGCACCGCCAGTCTCGCCGAGCGCCGCATGCTGCAGCGCTTCGAGCGAACCCAGTCGGCCGCGCAGGTTTTCCAGATCGCCACGCCGGCTGCTCAGCGCGGTGTGCGTCGCGCGTTCCTGCTCGAGTGCGCTCTCGGCTGCATGACGACGCTCGTCGAGCGCTTCGGTCTGTGCTTCGACGTGTTCGCGCAGCAGGCCATGCTCGCTATCGAGCACGCTCAGCGCCTGGCCGAGTTCGTCGAGATTGGCCGCGTTGCGCTCGCTTTCCAGCGCCGCACGCCTTTGATCGGACTGCAGCGTCTGTTTGTCCAGGTAATCGAGCCGCGTGCGCTCGACTTCGGCCGCCTGCGCCGCCTGCGAGGTCGACTGCGCGTGCGCATCCCATTGTGTCTGCCAATCGGACAGTTTCGTCTCGGCGACGCGAAGTGCCTCGGTGGCTGACTCGTCCGCGTCGCGCAAGGTCGCCAACTGCGGTTCCGCATCAGCGAGCAAGGCACCGAGTTCCTCGAAACGCTGGCGATCGTTGTCGATATGTTCGGCCAGTTCGGCGTGCGCACGCTCGGTCTCGCGCTGCGCCCGCTCGAGCTGTTCGGAAAGCTCACGGCTGTGCTGGATCTGCTGCTCGACGCGAGCGATCTCGGCGCCGACGCGATAGACCTCGGCTTGCACCGCGTTCATGCGCTCTGCGGCCGCCGCGTGTTTCTCGCGGCCGGTTTCGAGCTCGGCCTCGCAATGGCGTTGCCCGGCCAGTTGCTGTTCGATCGAAAGCTCCGCCTTGCGCAAAGCAGCGGAGTGTCCATCGAGTTCGCTTTGCGCCGCGCGCAGATTGAGCGCCTTGACCTCGGCTTCCTTCTTCTTCTGCTCGTCCTTCAACAGCTGCCAACGCTCGGCCGTGCGAGCCTGGCGCTTCAGGTGTTCGAGCTGCTTGTCGACCTCGTCGCGCACGTCACGTACGCGGTCGAGGTTCTCGCGGGTTGCCTTGATGCGGCTCTCGGTCTCCTTGCGGCGCTCCTTGTATTTGGAGATGCCGGCCGCCTCCTCCAGATGGTTGCGCAACTGCTCGGGGTCGGCCTCGACGATCTCGCTGATCATGCCTTGTTCGATGATCGAGTAGCTGCGCGGCCCGAGGCCGGTGCCGAGAAACAAATCGGTGATGTCGCGCCGGCGACAGCGCACGCCGTTCAGAAAATACTGAGACTGGCCGTCGCGGCTGACGATGCGCTTGACCGAAATCTCGTTGTAGCTGGCGTACTCGCCGACGATGAGGCCGTCGGAATTGTCGAACAGCAGCTCGACCTGCGCACTGCCGACCGGCTTGCGACTGCTCGAGCCGGAGAAGATCACGTCGGTCAAGGCACCGCCGCGCAAGCGACTGGCCGCGCTTTCGCCCATGACCCAGCGGATCGCGTCGATGATGTTCGACTTGCCGCAGCCATTCGGTCCGACCACGCCGGTCATGTTCGTCGGCAGATGCAAGGTCGTCGGGTCGACGAAGGACTTGAAGCCGGACAGCTTGATCGTGGTCAGGCGCATGGAATCGGGAGCGTCAAAGCGTATACCTCGTGGGAACGCACAATCCGGTGGTGGCGCGACGCAGCGGTCGCCGCGTCGCGCCAAGGCATCATTACGACTTCGGCTTCTGCGGCGCCGCTGGCGCTGGCTTCATTGCGCCTGCGGCAGGTTTCATCGCGGCAGGTGCCGGCTGCGCCGGCGTCGTGGTCGGCGGCATCGGCGCGGGCTGCATCGGCATCATGCCGGCCGGCCGTGCCGGCTGTGGCGGCGGTGGCGGCAACGTCGACGCCGGTGGCGGGTCAGTCAGCGTAATCTTCGCCTCGTCGCGCAGCTTCGTCATGCTCTCCTCGCTCTGCTTGCGCGACAGCGTCCGACGCAGACCTTCCTTCATCTGCTCGAACGGCGGCTGCGGGACCGCATTGACCGTATTCAAATGTAGCAATGCCCAGCCCTGCGGCTGCTGCAGTGGCGTCTTCGTCGTCTCGCCCGGCTTCAACGCAGCCAGCGCAGTCGCCAGCGGCGGCGGCAGCATCGAGGCGCGCATCTTCGGGAAATTGCGTGCCATCTTCGCGTCCTTGCGATAGGTTTCGAACACCTGGTCGTAGGCCTTGCCGCCAGCGACTTCCGCGGCCGCCTTGGTGGCCTGCTCCTGCGTCGCGAACACGATCTGGCTGAAGTCATATTCAGACGCACCGCCTTTTGCGGCCTGCTGGTCGTATTCGGCGCGAATCGCGGCATCGTCGACCGTCGACTTGGTCTGCAACTGCCGCATCGTGGCAGAGGCGACGCCCTGCAGACGGCCGAGCTCCACCGCCGCGGCGAATTCCGGATCCGAGCCGAAGCCCTGCTTCTTCGCCGCCTGCGCGAGCAGGACTGTGTCGGTCAACTGCTTCAGCGCCTTTTCGCGCATCTGCGGGTTGGCAAGATCGATGCCGCGACTCTGCGCAAGCGCATCGAGCAGCCGCTGCGGCACCGCTTCGCCATTGACGGTTTCAACCACGCCGCCGGTGTCGGCCAGCTGGACTCCACCGCCGCCAGTGGTGCCGGCGCTGTTGCCACCACCGCCGCAGCCGGCGAGCACGGCCAGCGCCAGCGTGGCGAACGGGAGCGCAATACGGGACGTCGCAATACCTGTGAATCGTGCGGACTTCATGTTTCCTCCTGTGGCGCGCGGGCGTCGATCGCCAGCGCATGAATATCGGTTTGCATCAAATCGCCGAGCGCCGCGTAAACGGCGCGATGGCGTGCCAGCGGTGCCTTGCCGCGAAACGCTGCGCTGACGATGTGCACGCGAAAGTGCCCGCGACCGTCGCGCGCGCCGGCATGACCGGCGTGTTTGTGACTTTCATCCTCGATCGCGAGTTCCTGCGGAGCGAGCGCAGTGGCCAGGCGCGCACGAATGCGCTCAACGCGCTCGCTCACGGCAGCACCTTGCGGAACGGGCGCACGCTGACGTCGCGAAAAACACCGCCGGACATGTACGGATCGGCGTCGGCCCAGGCCGTCGCTGCAGCAAGGTCGCTGAACTCGGCAATGATCAGACTGCCCGTGAAACCGGCCTCGCCGGGGTCTTCGGCGTCGATAGCCGGGAATGGGCCAGCCAGCAGCAGACGACCTTCCGCGTTCAACTGCATAAGCCTTTCCAGATGCGCCGGCCGGGCGGACTGCCGGCGCGCCAGCGAGTCGGCCGTATCGGCGCCGGTAATTGCGTACCACATGGAATCGTCCTTGGGCGAAGCCGGGCTTCGGGCAAACCCGTATGTTAGCCGATGCATCGGCGGCGCTTGCAGCAAAAATGTCGTAGAATTTGCACACGAGCCCTAGACGGCGGTGCGCATTTGCGCTTAGGCTAGGTTTGAATCGAGAGAACGGTGTTCCGCGCGAGTTGACGCGGCAACGATTCCCGCCCTGCCGGACCTCTCGAACCTTTGAAACGTTTCGTCGACGTCCGGATCAGCTACCCGGTCGTCCTTCGTTGCAGGTCGCTGCGCCGGTCAACAGGCGTCGTTAACCCGCCGCTCTTAGCCGCACGCTAGGCCGCAACGGTAACTGTCCACCGGATCTTTGCATGACCCGCGCCGTGAGGCGCCGATGTCATGGGACCCCGCATGAACCATACGGCAGAACAGCAAACCCCAGAACCGCCGGCGAGCCAGTTCGCGCAGGTACCGCAGCAGCAGGAGATCCCGCTTGCGGTCGTGCGTGGCTTGCCCTTGCTCGAGATTCCGCAGGATCTGTACATCCCGCCGGATGCGCTCGAGGTGATCCTGGAGGCATTCGAGGGCCCGCTCGATCTGCTGCTGTACCTGATCCGTCGGCAGAATCTCGACATCCTGGACATTCCGATCGCGGAGATCACGCGTCAGTACGTCGACTACATCGAAATGATGAACGAGATGCGGCTGGAGCTGGCTGCCGAATACCTGGTCATGGCAGCGATCCTGGCGGAGATCAAATCGCGCCTGCTGCTGCCGCGGCCGCCCGCCGAGGAAGGACTCGAACTCGACCCGCGCGCGGAACTGGTCCGCCGCCTGCAGGAATACGAGCGCTTCAAGAAGGCGGCCGAAGACATCGACGCACTGCCGCGACTGGAACGCGACTTCGCCGTCGCCAGCGTGCAGGTGCAGGACAAGAACGTGGTGCGGCTGCCGCCGGCGGTCGAACTGCGCGAACTGCTGCTGGCGCTGAAGGACGTGATGAACCGCGCCGAGCTGTACGGCCATCATGCGATCCAGCGCGAGGCCTTGAATGTTCGCAGCCGCATGAGCGATGTGCTGCGTGCGCTCGGCGATGGCGAGTTTCACCGATTCGAAAAGCTGTTCGACGCCAGCGAAGGCCGCCGCGGGGTAGTGGTCACCTTCCTCGCCCTGCTCGAACTCGCCAAGGAACAACTGATCGAGATCATGCAGGAGGCGGCGCTGGCGCCGATCTATCTGAAATCGCTGGCGACGGCGTGATCCTGGCGATCGATGCCGGGGGCGGCGGAATCGAACAGCGGTAGCTTGCGAGTGCTTGGCGATCGATCCCTGGTCGCAAAGATCAAGAAGCGGTCATCCATGACCGCACTTTATGGGGTTTTTGCGATCGTCCCTGATCGCCAACATCAAGAAGCGGTCATCCATGACCGCACTTTTCAATATTGAGACAATGGAACTACTTCAACTCAAACGTATCATCGAAGCTGCGCTGCTCGCTTCCACGCAGCCGCTGTCGCTACCGCAGATCTCCGGCCTGTTCGACGAGTTCGAGATGCCGCCGCAGGACGAGCTGGCCAAGGCGCTCGAAGCGCTGCAGGACGACTGCGCCGAGCGCGGTATCGAACTGGTCGAGGTCGCCTCCGGCTTCCGCTACCAGATCCGCCACGACGTGCATCCCTTCGTCGCGCGGCTGTGGGCGGAGCGGCAGTCGCGTTATTCGCGCGCGCTGCTCGAAACCTTGTCGCTGATCGCCTATCGGCAGCCGATCACGCGTGCCGAGATCGAACAGATCCGAGGCGTCGCGGTGTCGACCAACATCATCCGTACCCTGGAGGAACGCGACTGGGTGCGCGTGGTCGGCTACCGCGACCTGCCCGGCAAGCCTGCCCTGTTCGGCACGACCAAGCAGTTCCTCGATTATTTCAACCTGAAATCGCTCGATCAGCTGCCGCCGCTGAGCGAGATCCGCGACATCGAAGACATGGATCCGCAGCTCGCGCTCGGCGCCGCAGCGAGCGGCATTCCGGCTGCCATCTCGGCCGAGATCGACGAAGTCGTCCAAGCGGACATCGACGAGTCAGCAGACATAGTCGCCGAAAGCGCCGACATCGATCCCGAGATCGTCGCCGAAGCCGCCTCCGACAGCATCGATTCCCTTCCCTACGCACCCGCCGAACCGATCGTCAGCATGGACATCGACGACGACGCGGATGCGCAATCCTCCTCCAGCGAAGCGCCGGATGCCGGCAACGCGAAAGCAAGCACAACGGAACCCGTCGCATGACCACTGCCCGCTCCATCCTGAAACTCAAGCGTTCGGCCGAAGCCGACAATGCACCGGCCGTCGAGGAACGCCTGCACAAGGTGCTCGCGAATGCCGGCCTTGGCTCGCGCCGCATGCTCGAACAGCGCATCGAGGCAGGCGAGGTGCAGCTCAACGGCGCCGTCGCAACGCTCGGCCAGAGCGTGCACAGCGGCGACCGCGTCGAAATGGACAACAAGCGCTTCGTCGTCGTCGCCGACAATGCCGAACACGCCCAGGTCATCGTCTACAACAAGCCGGACGGCGTGGTCGCTACGCGCGAAGACCCGGAAGGTCGGCCGACGATCTTCGAACAGCTGCCGCAGCTCAAAGGCGCGCGCTGGATCGCGGTCGGCCGTCTCGACATCAACACGACCGGCCTGCTCCTGCTCACCACCGACGGCGATCTCGCCAACACGCTGATGCATCCGCGCTCGGAGATCGAACGCGAATACATCTGTCGTGTGCACGGCGAGGTGCCGGACGAGACGATCGAACGCCTGCGCACCGGCATCGAACTCGAGGACGGTCCGGCGCATTTCGACGAGATCGCGGTGATCAGTCGCGGCAGCAGCCATTCCTGGTTTCGCGTGACCTTGCGCGAAGGCCGCAACCGTGAAGTTCGCCGCATGTGGGAATCACAGGGCCTGATGGTCAGCCGCTTGAAGCGAATCCGCTATGGCAGCGTGGAACTGCCGCGCGGCCTCCTGCGCGGACGTTATGCGGAACTCGATCCGGGTCAGGTCACCGAACTGCGCCAGCGCAGTGGCATCCACGAACCGACACCGCGCCTGACACTCGCACCAGTGATCGGCCAGCGTCGCGCGACGCCCACCGAGTTCCACGCGAATCCGAAAGCGCAGCAGGCTTACACCGGCACGCGCAGCGAGGAAGCGCGCGAGTTTGCGGCATTCGACCGTGTGCGCGACGACGGCTGGCGTCCCGGTGCCGGCAAGCCACGCGGCAAGCCGCGCAGCGGTCCACGCAAGAACGGGCCGGCGCGTCCTGCAGCACGCGGCGGCGGCCAGGGACAAGGTCAGCGCCAGGGAGCCGGCGCGCGCAAGGGGCCCGGCCAGCCGCGTCAGCCGTCGGCCTATAGCGAGCCCGGCCTCAGCCCAGCCGTCTTGCGCAGCTGGTTTCCGGAGACCAGCGGGCAGCCCGGGCGTCCTCGCCGCGGCGCGCGACCCGGCGCTGAAGTGCCGTTCCAATCGGGCCAGTTTCAACCGCGAGGCAATCCGAATGCGCCACGTGGCAACACGGCGCGTCCGCAGAATCCGAATGGACCGCGTGGACCGCGCGGTCCGAACCCGGACGCATCCGGCAATCACGGATCGCGTCAGCCGTTCCGCGACGGCAACTCGCCGGGTAATCCAATGAACGATCGCAACGGCAACGTGCAGCAGCCGAGCGCCCCGTATCAACCGCGTCCGCAGAACGCGCGTGGACCGCGCCCGAACCAGCCGCGGCCGAACGGACCCCGTCGCCCGCAGGGCGGCTCGCCCGGCAATTCGATTCACGATGGCAACACGTCCGGTGAACGCCGCCCCGGTCCTGGGCCTGGCCCCGGCAACAACAATCCGAACCGTCGTCGTGGACCGCGCCCGCCACGCTGACGACGCAGCCGTCGCCAATGAAAAAGAAAACGGCGGGTCACCCCGCCGTCTTTCTTGTCGCGCTGCCAGCCTGATCAGTCGAGTTTGATCGCCTTGCGATCGCCCTCGCGACGCTTCTGTTCCTTCGCGTTGAACTCCGATTCGCAGCTGTTGCGCTTGACCATCACGCAATCCAGATAGTCGGTGATCTCGACCAGCGCGGCGCGGATCGCCTTGCCCGCAGGGGTATTTTCTTCGTGTGCCAGGTTGCCGCCAAAACCGCCCCGATAGACGCCGACCGAGACGCCGCCGCCTGAACTGCGGCCCTCGATCGTGCGCGAGAAGTCCACTTCGCCGGTCGACGAATTGATCACGCGCACGTCGACGGCGATGTACGCCTCGGACTTCTTGCCGCCGAGCGAGATGCCTTTGATGCTGAAACCGCCGCCGGTGCTGGCGGTGTTTTCTTCGTACGAAGTCACCGTACCGAAAACAAGATAGTCGGCACCGGTGACCTGGCCCATCTTGGCGCCGGTACCGGAACGCACGCGGCCGGAGGCCGCGAGATTCTGCTCTTCCAGCACCTTCTCGAGCTTGGCGCGCTCGACGACGCGAAAATCGCCGCTGCTCGACAACTCGTTCGAGAGCATGCCCGAGAGCTCCCAGCCGACCCCGCCGCGCCACCAGCCGGCCGCGGATTCGTTCTTGAACTCGGCCACGCCAACGGCCGGCTTGCCAGCCGCGAAGGCGCTACTGGCGCCAACGATACCGGCGACGGCCAGTGCTACTGCAAAAATGGACTTCTTCATCGATTGCCTCCCAATGGATTCAAGCTTGACCGCTCCCCCCGTCCAGCAAGGCAACCCGACCGGGTCGCAGCGCGCGGGCTGTCGAATTCCCGCAGAAATCGCCGAGCCCCATCGCCCCATCGCCGTAACGATTGGAAATAGTCTAGCAGGCTGATTTTTCGCCGCAGCGTCGTAGTCGGCGGGCCGCACCGGACCTGGATCACAGGCGTAAGACGTAATTGCGCACACAAACATGACACTGCGGGCAAAAAAACTCGCCCCGGCGACGCCGTTGCTCGCCGCGCGTCTCGTCGAGCACTCCATCGTGCGCGAGCAGCATGCCGCTCTGGGGCAGCGGCTGGCGTCGAACGACAGCTAAGCCTGAACCACCAGATCGCGATATTGCGGGTGCTTCTCGATGTAGGCGATCGAGTAGGCGCAGTTCGGACGCACGCGCCAACCCTCGTGCCGCGCGGTATCCAGCGCCGCCTGCGTCAATACCGCGGCGATGCCACGGCCGCCGACGGCGTCCGGTACGCCGGTGTGGTTGATCGTGAAGAGGTTGTCGAGCAAGCGATATTCGAGCACGCACAGCACGCCGTCGACCGTCGTCTCGAAGCGGCTCGACGCATCGTTGCGGCTCACCTTGTAGACCTCAGTCATCGTTTCGCTCCGGCAGTAGCATCGACGTGACCAGACTAGCGGCTTTTCGCGAGGGGTGTACGCTCTGCCGCGATTCCGCACGAGACCGACCGCATGGCGTTCGTCCAGCACACGCCCGCACTGCCGCTGCACGATTCGATCGAGTCGATCTGGGACTGGCGCGTCGCGCCCGGCGAGTTCCGGCTCGAACGCATTTTGCCGGCGCCAGGCTCGTCGTTGATCATCAATCTGCTCGAAGACGAATCGCGCGTCTATGCGGACGATGCCGGACTCGATTGCAAGCGATCCGCCGGTGCGGTGCTCAGCGGACAGTTCACCGAAAGCTTCGTGATCGACACGCACGAGCAAGTTTCGGTGATCGGCGTGATGTTCAAGCCGGCCGGCGCGTGTTCGTTCTTTCGCGAACGCATGGACCTGCTCGGCAATCGCCATACCGATCTGGAGGCCCTCGTTGGCAGCGATGGCCCTCGACTGCGCGAGCGATTGCTGCAGATGCCATCCGCACAGCAACGCCTGGCTGCGGTCGAGTCCTGGCTGCGCCGCCGCTGCACGCAGTTCACCGCGCATGCAGCGGTCGGTTACGCACTCGACGCCCTGCAGCGATGCCCGCAGATCCAGCGCATCGATGCCCTCGTCCGCGACAGCGGTCTGTCGCAACGCCGTTTCTCGACGTTGTTCCGCGAGCAGATCGGCGTCGGCGCGAAACAGTACGCACGCATGCTGCGTTTTCGTTGCGCGGTCGCACACGCACGGCCGCAGGTCGACTGGTCGCGTGTCGCCGCCGATTGCGGATTCCACGACCAACCGCATCTGAACCGGGAATTTCGCACGTTCTCCGGCATGACACCGAGCCTGTATCTGGCACGCAAAGGCGCCTACACCAATCATATTGCGCTGCCGACCACCTGATCGCGCGTTGCCGAAATCTACAAGACGACTGCCACCCGTGCCGCTACGCTGCACGCACACCGGAAAACTTCAAGGGAGATGCGTGATGTCCAGCCTTGCCGCCCACACCACCGCAACCATCATTCCCAGCCTGCGCTATCGCGACGCGCTCACGGCGATCGACTGGCTCTGCGCGGCCTTCGGTTTCGAGAAGAACGCGGTCTATGCCGACGAGAAAGGCATCGTGCAGCACGCCCAGCTGGTATTCGGCAACGGCATGATCATGCTCGGCTCGGTGGCCAACACGAGCGCGTGGGGTGAGCGTATTGTGCAACCGGACGAAATCGGCGGGCGCGAAACGCAGTGTCCGTGCGTGATCGTGTCCGACTGCGAGGCGCACTATCAACGCGCGAAAGCTGCCGGCGCCGTGATCGTCGACGAGTACGAGGTGAAGGACTACGGCGGCGCCGGCTACAGCTGCCGCGATCCAGAGGGCCATCTGTGGTGGTTCGGCAGCTACGATCCGTGGAAGTCGACGCAATGATCGCAAGAAGGTGAAAGGCCTGGTGAAAGCGCGTGCCCGCAGTGCCGGTCTGAGGACACGATGATCACGGAGCCGCCCATGCGTACCCTTCACCGGATGTTCGTTCTTGCCCTGCTCGCGATCGCCGGCATCGGCGTCGCCCATGCCGCCGAGCGTGCGCTCGCGTTCGACGGCAAGGGCGCCGCCGGCGCAGCGATCCGTTTTGATCCCGATCATCTGCAACGCCCTGCCATCCTGTTGTTCTGGGCGACCTGGTGCCCCTACTGCAAGGCGTTGATGCCCCACGTGCAGGCGGTGCAAGACGCTGCCAGCAAGGCGCGCCTGGACGTGTACGCGATCGACATCAACGACGACGGCGACCCGCTCGCCGAATTGAAGGAACGTGGGCAGACCTTCACGCTGGTGCGCGACGGCGACGATATCGCCACCCGGTACGGCATCAAGGGAACACCCGGCCTGCTGCTCGTCGACGAGCGCGGCAACGTCGTCTATCGCCGCGTCGGCGGCGACGCACCCGAAGCGGTCGAGTCGACCTTGCGCGAGCGCCTCGGGCTCGACACGCCACACGCCTCGCATTGAGCGCGATCCCGCGCGCGCGTGACTGCAATTCCTCCCCAACCGAGAGACTCTCTATGACCCGTTATGCATTGTTCGTAGAACTCAAGGCGAAGCCTGGCAAAGAAGAAGACGTGGCCGCGTTCCTCGCCAGCGCCCAAGGCCTCGTCGCGGCCGAGCCGGAAACCACCGCCTGGTTCGCCGTGCGCCTGGACACACTGACCTTCGCGATCTTCGACGCGTTCGAGCAGGAATCGGGGCGCGAAGCGCATCTGAACGGCCAAGTGGCAGCAGCGCTGATGGCCAATGCGCAAGCCCTGCTCGCGGTTCCACCTCAGATCCGCAAGGCCGATGTACTGGCGGACAAGCTGCCGGCCTGAGCGCAACGTTGCAGCGCTGCCGAAGGCACGCGCCGGCGCAGTGGCGACGGGCGTAAGCTGCTCGCCCTCCCGGAAAGGATCGGTCATCCGATGCGTTCGTCCTTGTTGCGTATCGCAGCCTTCGCCGGCGCGGTGATGGCGGGTGGCAGCCTGTTGCCTGGTTTCTCCAGGGCGGACGACTACACCGATGCCAGTGCAATCTACGCGGCCTTGCTTGATCAGCCGCACCTGCGGTTGTCGATCGGCGATGGCGACATCGACATCGTCTTCGCGGATGCGGCGAGCGGCCTCGATCGCACCCGCGTGATGAACTGGATCCGGATGAGCGCGACGGCGGTGACGACGTATTTCGGTCGCTTCCCGGTCAAGCATGTCGGCATTCTGGTCATTGCCGACGACGGCGACCGTATCCGTGCGGGCACGACTTATGGCTTCGATGGCTCGGCGATCCGCATTCCGGTCGGCCGCGCGACGAGTGACGAGGCGTTCCGCAACGACTGGATCCTCGTGCATGAGATGACGCATCTCGCGTTGCCCGTGGTGCCTCGTCGCAGCGAATGGCTGCTCGAAGGCAATGCCACCTACGTCGAGCCGATCGCGCGCGCACAAGCCGGTCAGCTCGACGCGGCGGCTGTCTGGCGCTGGACGATCGAGGACATGCCCAAAGGCCTGCCGAAGGCCGGTGACCAGGGCCTCGACAATACGCCGACCTGGGGCCGCACCTATTGGGGCGGCGCCATGTTCTGGCTGCTCGCGGACGTGCGCATCCGCGAGCGCACGCAAGGCCGCCTCGGTGCGCAGGATGCGCTGCGCGCGATCAATCGCAAAAGCGGCGGCAATGGCGTGCACTGGTCGGTCGACCAGGTGATGGCCGCCGGCGATGAGGCGACCCACACCGATGTGCTAGCGACACTCTATGCCGCGATGAAGGCGACGCCGATGGACGTCGATCTGAAGGATTTGTTCGCCAAGCTCGGCATCGGCGAGAACGAGGGCAAGGTCGTGTTCGACGACCACGCACCACTCGCCGCCATTCGCCGCCGTATCACGGCTGCGCCCGATCCTGCCGGCGCCGGACGCAATTAGTGCCGCATCCGCGTATTCGCGGCCACACCAGCGAATGACATTGATCGTTGCGTCGATGCCAGACCGGGCCACAGCCAGCGGCGCAGGTGATCGGCATCCTTCAGCCCTGCTCGTCCCGGTCGCGCCCGATGATGATGCGCGCATGTCGCTGGTAGGTGAAATACGACCATATCCATTCGGTCAGCACGACCATGCGATTGCGGAAGCCGATCAGGAAGAAGATGTGCGCAACCAACCAGAACAGCCAGGCGAAAAAGCCGGACAGGCGAAAACCGCGCAGGTCGACCACCGCGGACATGCGTCCGATCGTCGCCAGGTTGCCGTAGTCGGCATAGTGGAACAGCTCGGCCGGTCTTCCGGCGATTCGGGCGCGGATCACGCGCGCGACATGCGCGCCCATCTGCTTGGCCGCCGGCGCAATGCCGGGGACTGGCTTGCCGTCCTGCGTTACCGCGGCGAGATCACCGATCACGAAGACTTCCGGATGCGCGGCGAGCGACAGATCCGGCTCGACCTTGACGCGGCCGGCGCGATCGCGCTCGACGCCGAGCTGCGCACCGAGCGGTGACGCCGCGACGCCGGCCGCCCACAGCACCGTGCGCGCAACGATACGACGTTCACCGAGCATCACGCCGCCGGCATCTATTTCGGTGACCGCATGTCCGGTCAGCACTTCGACGCCCAAATCCTCGAGCGCGCGTTTCGCCTTTGCCGACAAGGATTCGGTCATCGACGGCAGCACGCGCGGACCCGCCTCGACCAGGTGCACGTTGGCCTTGCGCGGATCGCTGCGGCGAAACTCGCGCGGCAATGTATGGCGTGCGATTTCAGCCAGCGTGCCGGCCAGTTCGACGCCGGTCGGACCGGCACCGATGATGACAAAATTCAACCATTCCGACTGCACCGCCGGATCGTTCTCGCGCTCCGCCGCTTCGAAGGCTTCCAGCATGCGCCTGCGCACGAAGAAGGCATCGTCCAGCGTCTTCAGGCCCGGCGCATGTACCGCCCAATCGTCGTGGCCGAAATACGCGTGGCGCGCGCCGGTCGCTACCACCAGATAGTCGTAGTCGAGTTCGCCGTTGGCCATGCTCACGCGACGCTGCTCGACATCGATGCCGAGCACTTCGTCCATGCGCACCGTCACGTTGCGCTGCGCGCGCAGGATGTGGCGCAGCGGCGCGGCAATATCAGGCGATGAAAGACCGGCCATCGCGACCTGATAGAGCAGCGGTTGGAAAAGATGATGGTTGGTGCGGTCGACCACGGTGATGCGCACCGGCGCCGACGCCAGCGCGCGCGTAGCCCAGAGACCGCCGAAGCCGCCGCCGAGCACCAGCACATGGGGTTCGCGTGTATCCGACACAGCCTCTCCTGGAACCGAATAGCACAGCCATTCTGCCCGATCGCACGCCGCCGGCAACAGCGCCCGGTTCAGCGCGCCGGCCGCAGCCCACGATCGACGGCGACGATGACGAATCCGAGCACGGCGAACAACACGGCGACGCCGACGCTGTTGACTAGCGTGCTCGCGTAGCCGATCACGTCGACATCGAGGAAAGGATACGGATACTCGTGCAGCCAGGCGCCGCGCAGCAGCGTCCATACGAAGAACACGGCGGGGAACCACAGCCAGCGCAGCGGATCGCTCCAGCGCAGAAGCCGGTGCGGCACGCAGGTGAGCCACCAGCCGAGATAAAGAATCGGCACCGCGTAATGCAACATCTTGTCGGCCAGCCACTGCAGGCCGCTCGGCGCCCAGGTCGAACTCAGCACGAAGAAATAGATCAGCCCGGTCACACCGATGCACAGGGCAACACCGCCACGCACCGACGCGCGGGTGAAGAACCGCCCGCGGCGCGACGGCGAATCGACCAGGGCGAACGTCGTCGTCAGCGCGACGAGCAGGTTGCTCAGGATCGTGAAGAAGCTGAAGTAGCGCAGCGTGCCGAACAACGGGCCGATATCGCCTAACGTCGCGCCGATCAGCAGGACATACTGCAGCAGCAACGCGGCCCATGCGACCAGACAGACGCACGCGGTGAACCACCTTGCCCTCTGCTGCATCAAGCTCCCCTGCATTGGCTTTCGGATCGAGGCGACGCATCATAGCCTTCGCGGGCCGCTGCAATCGATGCCCGCTCGTGCGCTTGCCGGAGACCATCCATGTCGAAGTCGCGCCAGAGCGCCGACGATCTGTTCGCCGCAGTACCCGTCACCGCTGCGCGCATACGTGTCGGCTGCGGCGGCTGGACATTTGCGCCGTGGCGCGACAATTTCTACCCGGCCAAGCTGGTACAACGGCGCGAACTGGAATACGCGAGCCGGCACGTGACCGCGATCGAGGTCAATGGCACCTACTACGGCGCGCAGAAACCGGCAACGTATGCAAAGTGGCGCGCCGAGACGCCCGCCGGCTTCGTCTTCTCGTTGAAGGCGCCGCGCTACGCGACCGACCGCAAAGTGCTGGCCGATGCCGGCAAGACCGTGACCGATTTCATCGAGGGCGGCCTCGCCGAGCTCGGCGACCGTCTCGGTCCGATCAACTGGCAGTTTCCGCCCTACAAAGCCTTCGACGCGGGTGACTTCGAAGCGTTTATTGCGCTGTTGCCGCACACCCTCGATGGCTTTCCGCTGCGCCATGTCGCCGAGGTGCGCCACGCGAGTTTCGCCTGCGTGGAGTACATCGAACTCGCACGCCGCTACCGCGTCGCCACCGTCTTCACCGATTCGCCGAAATATCCCTCGTTTGCCGACCTCACCGGCGATTTCGTCTACGCGCGGCTGATGTGCAGCGACGCCGCGGTCGCCACCGGTTACCCCGCGGCAGCGCTCGACACATGGGCCGCGCGGGCTGGCGCGTGGGCGGCCGGCAGCATGCCGGATGATCTTCCCTACGCGCAGTCGACGCCCGCGCCGCGGCAGCCGCGCGACGTGTTCGTCTATTTCATCAATGGCGCCAAGGAACGCGCGCCGCACGCCGCGATGGCGTTGATCGAAAGGCTCGATGGACGCGCTTAGACGCAGCGTCGCACGGCCTTGTCACAATCAATGCTCCGCTGCGGCGGGGCCCGATGGTCGCAGTGCGGACCGCGCGTCGAGCCAGGGTGCCAGCGACACGCTCCAGATGTTGTAGTTGCCGTTGTCCCAAGCCTGCATGCGCTCGGTGTCTGCGATGGCTTGGCTGTGGCTGCGCGGAAAGTTCACCGGCAGCGTGCGCTCGCTGCTGAAGTACAGCGTGCGCTGGTCGACGCCGAGGCGCGCTTCCGCATCCGACCCCGCACTGTTCACCGTATCGCCGAGGTGGATCGGCTGACCCCAGACGCCGTGTTCACGGAACGCGATGAACAGATCGATGCCGCGCTTGGGCAGGCGCCCCGAGCCGAACACGACGAAAGACTCGTCAGCAGCGACAGCGGGATCCACGTCGGTGTTGGTGCCATCACTGAATGGCAATGGCTGCGCCGGTTCGAACGTACCGCCGTGGGACTGCGAACGGAATAGCCGGAACTTGCCGCTGCCAGCGTCCGTCGTCATGAACCAGAGACTGCCGTCCGCAGCGATACTGGGCGCGAAGGTCGACGTATTCGTGTTGATCACGTCGGGCAGCCGCACGGGATCGCTCCAGCCTTCTTCACGGCGATCGACGCGCCAAAGATTGCCTCCTTTCTGCACCATGCCGTTGAAGTGACCTTCGATCGCACCGCCACCGGCGTTGGCCGGGCGATTCGAGACGAAGATCAGGTAGGCGCCGCCTGGCCCCATCGTCGGCTCCATGTCGTTCCATACGCCGGAAAAGTCCGCGATCTCAGGTGCTCCCCAACGACCTCCGCTTCGACGCGACAGCAGGATCGTCGACTGCGCTGGATTGCTGCGACTGAAATAAACCGTATCGCCGTCCGCGCCGAAAGCCGGTGCGGAATCGTGTGCCGGCCCGGAGATCACGCCGGGCGCGAAGATCGCTGGCACCGCCATATCCTGCGGCTGACGCTGCGCCTGCGCCGTCGCCAGGGGAACCAGCCACACCAGGACCGCAAGTGCGCCATTCAGCATCGAGAGCATCCACAGCGAGAGTTTCCTGCGACATGCCACGCCACCGGATAGTTCCGCACTAGCGTGAGGACAGTCCTGCCGCACGCGCGCTCAAAGAGGCTGCCACGGGTTGAGCGCGTAGCATCCCTCCAACAGGGCGAGCGCGTCCGCGTCGATCGCGAACTCGATCGCATCGATACACGCGATCGGCATCACGGCGCAGCTGCTGTTGGTGAAGAACGCACCACGGAAGCGATCGATCTCGTCGATGTCGACGTAGCGTGTCACCGAAGCCACATTGCTGTCGCGCAAGCCTTGTTGCAGCAACAGCATCGAGATGCCGGGCAGCGCGGGCGCATCAGGCCAAACTATCCCGCTATCGTCGAGGAAACCGATGTTCCAGATCGATCCTTCCGCGACAGCGCCGCAGGCGTCGACGAACAGTGCGTCATCGAAACCGCGCGCCTGCGCCAGGCGCTTCTGCTGGAACAACCCAAACGTGCCGACGTGCTTGAGATGCGGCTGTTCGCGCTGGTAATGGACACTGCCGACGCGCAGTGGCGTCCTCGGCAAGCTGCGTGCGGCGCTCGTGGTGACGAGCACGTCCGGCCGCGCCGGCTCGAGCGGACGATCGCGGTTCAACGAACGCGAAAACACATTGACGCGCAGCGACATCGGGCGGATGTCGCCATCGATGATCTGCCGCATCCAGGCGCGCGTCTGCGCGATATCGAGTGCTTCGCCGAACAGCTCCTGGGTCGAACGCTGCAACCGCTGCAGATGCAGATCCAGGCCGCGCACGCAACCGTCCTGCACCTGCATCGAGGTGAAATGCCCGTAGTTGACCAGCGCGGGCGTGCGCACCGCGTCGATGGTGGCGATCGATCCGTTGATCTCGGCGCGATCCAGTGGCGGCAAGGTCATCGCAACGAGTCCTTCTGAGGGTCGATTTGCTACGTGGTTCACAGGAACGACCCATTTTGAGGGATTTTCCCCTGCTCCGCTGTGGAATTCGCTGTAGGCGCCATGGCGCGCGACGCCTAATCTGAACTTGCCCGATCACTGCCACCCCGCTGCACCGGATCGCCTGCAACCGGTCTCTGCAGCGAAAAGCCTCGGGAACCGCCCACGGTCCCGGATTCGTCGAAGTACTCGGCGGTCCTTTTGCGAATCCGGAACCGGGGGCTCTTACTTCGCAGTCCCCCTCTTTTTTCCGCGCCGGCACTTCCGCCTGGCAGCGCCCCCGCCCGATGTGACCACACGAGTCGATCGCTGGCGCGTTGCGCTACCATCGCGTGTTCGCCATCGCTTCCGCTTCCTCCGTGACGACGTTCTCGCCGACCACCCGCGCGCAACTGCAGATCCATCTGTGCGTCGTGCTCTGGGGCTTCACCGCCATCCTTGGGAAAATGATCTCGCTGACCGCGCTGCCGCTGGTCTGGTGGCGCATGCTGCTGGTCGTCGCCGCGCTCGCACTGCTGCCGCGCACCTGGCGCGGCGTGCGCGCGATGCCGCCGCGCCTGATCGTCGCCTATGCCGGCATCGGCGTGCTGGTCGCGTTGCACTGGCTCACGTTCTACGGCTCCATCAAGCTCGCCAACGCATCGGTGGGCGCCACCTGCATCGCGCTGGCGACGCCGTTTACCGCGCTGCTCGAACCCAAGCTCGCCGGGCGCCGATTCTCGCCTCGCGAACTGTTGCTCGGCGTCGCCGTACTGCCCGGCGTGGCGCTCGTTGTCGGCGGCGTGCCGGCGTCGATGCGGCTCGGCATCGCGATCGGCGCGTTTTCCGCACTGCTGGTCGCCCTGTTCGGCTCGCTCAACAAACGTCTGGTCGAACACGGCGATGCGCTCGCAGTCACCGGTATCGAACTCGGTGCCGGCACGCTCCTGCTGACCCTGCTCACGCCGCTGCTGCCGTTGCTGTTGCCGGCCTTCGCCGGCAATCCGTTTGTCGTGCCCGGCGCGCGCGATGCCGCGTTGCTGCTGGCGCTTGCGCTGGTCTGCACCCTGTTGCCATTCACGCTGTCCTTGATCGCACTGCGCCACATGAGCGCGTTTGCGGCGCAGCTGGCGACCAATCTCGAGCCGGTGTACGCAATCGTGCTCGCGGCAATCCTGCTCGGCGAGCAGCGCGAGTTGACGCCGACGTTTTATTTTGGTGCCGCCATCATTCTCGGCGTGGTGTTCGTGCATCCTTTGATCTCTCGCACACAGCGCATCACGCAGCCGGAACTGCTGGCGACTGCCGAGGCAAAAAGCGTTGCGGAATGAGCGCGGCCACGTGCTGCGTGTCGCCTTGACGATGAGCGGACACAGGCACAGGCTGGCCCTCCTTTCCATCGCAACGGAGAACGTATGAGCTACGTGGACGGTTTCGTGTTGCCGGTGCCAAAAGCGAATCTGGCCGCCTATCGCACGATGGCGCGCAAGGCCGGCAAGGTCTGGCGCGAACACGGCGCACTGCAATACGTCGAATGCGTCGCCGATGACGTGTCGCCCGGCAAGCTCACTTCGTTCCCGCAGGCGGTCAAGCTGAAGCCGGACGAGACGGTCGTGTTCTCGTGGATCGTCTACAAATCGCGCGCTGATCGCAACCGCGTCATGAAGAAGGTCATGGCCGACCCGCGCATCACGCCGATGATGGATCCGAAATCGATGCCTTTCGACGGCAAGCGCATGTTCTGGGGCGGTTTCAAGGTGATGATCGAAGTTTGATTTTTTCGCTCGACTGCGCGGAAAGCTGGGCTGCGTTCACGCGGTCGGCACGGCTACCGGCAGTGGCGGCGGCAGCAGCCGGCCGCGCAGCAGCAGGACCAGCGTTCCGACAGCCAGTGCTGCGATGAACAGATTCGCGGCCACGAACAGCGGCCATGCGAGTTGGGCGACCGCCCCTGTCACACCGTGTTCGAGCATGCGCAGCGCGGCCAGCGCCACTGCGGTCGCGCCGAAGCTGAAAGCCCAGTAGCTCGCACCGAACGGCTGTTGTCGAATCCACGACGACAGGCGCACGAGGATCAGGACCTGCAGCAATCCATAACCGAGCAGCGCCTGCGCGAACAGATCCGGCGCGCCGCCGTTGATGCTCAGCCAGGCGGCGGCACCCACGACCGGCGGCGCCAGCTGGATGCCGAGGGTTGGTCGCAACGCCGGCGGCATCGAGTCATGCACGTACAGGCGATGCAGCAGGACGGACTCGACTGCAAACCAGGTGAACAAGCCGCCGCCAAAGAACAATGCGCCCCACGACGGCTGTCCGAGCGCACCCAACGCGATCGTGGCGGCGAAATTTCCCGCCACCATGGGCAGATACAACACCGGGGTCGTCGCCGCGTGATCACGCCCGCCCTGCCACAGCGAGCCGGTGCGATAGATCGCGAAGCCGAGCTGGGCAGCGACGCCGAGTGCGAACAGGCACCAGGCGATTGCGCTGGAATATGGAACCGCAGCGATCGCGATCAAAAGCGTCGCGACACCGCCGAGGCCGATGAAGCAGCACTGCACCGGATGGCGAAACTCGGCGAGTGCTTGCGCACGCGCCCACATCCATTTGCCAGCGTAGAACAACGTGACCAGCAGCCACACCAGGACAGCCAGCGCGAGGATCGATTCGCCAATCCAGCTCGGCAGGCTCCAGATCCGCGCAGCCACGCGCCAGGCGCTGCCGAGGCCAGCCAGACCAACAACGATGCCGAAGAACGATGCCGGAACGATCGGAAAATTCTTCATCGCGATCCCTTGAGCCTGGTGAGTGACGAGCTGTCAGCGATCCTGCGCGGCCTGTTCGATCAGCTTCGCCGCTCCTGCAATATTGCCCGCCAGCGCGGTCGGTACGGCATGACGCGCGAGGATGTAGTCGCTGGTGTTGTACGCAAGCCACGTTTTGCCGTCGGCCTCCTCCCACACCAACGCTTTCAGCGGCAGGTCGAGGCCGACACTCGGCGCGGCCTGCATCAGCGGCGTACCGGACTTCGGATTGCCGAACAGCAACAGGACCTCGGGCCGCATCGTCATGCCGGCACGCGCCGCATCGCCGCTGAAGTCGAT
Organism: Dokdonella sp.; assembly: GCA_040005635.1. Classification (GTDB taxonomy): domain Bacteria; phylum Pseudomonadota; class Gammaproteobacteria; order Xanthomonadales; family Rhodanobacteraceae; genus Dokdonella_A. The sequence goes on from JBDTYM010000011.1 coordinate 36,215, forward strand.
GCGCGCGAACACCACGAGGCCGTGGTCTTTCAGCAGATGCTCCAGCCGATCGAGCGTGGTTACGACATCGTGTTTGGACGGGATGCGGACGAATCCCTGCTCAACATTGGCGGTCGACATGGACAAGGCTCCGGTCAGAAGCAAGGCGACGAGCGTCACGGCAGATTCTCCACGGGCGGCACCCTGCGGTGAAGATGTGGAACATGGGAAAGGTACGCTTCGTGCGTCAGTCGCGAAAGATGTACAAGGCGGCGCACAGCGCGAACCCGATCGTGTACAGCAACCAGGTCTGCTCGACAAAATACGGATAAACCATCAAGGCGACACCGATACCCGCGGTGCGCCAGGCACCCTGCTTGCGACCATAGGTGAACATCGCGAAGCCGGTCACGCTGAAGACGATCAATCCGAACAGGTTGGCGGGCGACGGCATGCTCGCAGTATCGCCCGGCAGGCAACCTCAGGAACAGCGCGCCGGCATCATTCCGGCAGGCGGCTGGCGTGGCTCGCCGCAAGGATCCATTGCTTGCCGTGGCGGAGCCAGGTGTCGGTGTACTGGAAATTGCCGGCGAACGCATTGGCGCCGGAGTGTCCCTTGATCGTCGTGATGCCGGTGACTATCGCGGCATCGCCGTACAGGCGGATCTTCTGATCGTGGTTGCGGAATAGCTCGTAGCTCGGTTCGCGCCGGGCGACCTCGTCGATGTTCTGCGCGAAGTCGCTGACCTGCCCTTTCGAATCGGTCAGTGTGAAACCAGGGTCGAGCTGCCGGCGCAGGCTTTCGGCATCACCGGTTTCGAACGCATGACACAACGCAGCCTCGACGCGCAGGATGGCGTGCTCGTCGGCCGCGGGATCGCGCGCCTGTGCCAGCCCGGCTGCCAGCAGCAGTGTTGTGCCGACCTTGCGTAATGTCCTCGACATGCTGGTCGCGCCTCACTGAAGAATCTTCCGTCCGAGCCTATCTTCAGGGCACGGCGACTGACCAGTACGGGATAGGTCGTCTGAATGTGCCGAAAAAGCGAGTGATCCACCGATGTCGCTTTCGGCCGCGTTCGCCAGCGGATCAGCGATCCGGCGAGGCGTGCCGACTCGATCCCGCGCACACGGCTTTGAACGTCGAGCTGCCGATCAGCCCCCCTGGCCGCCGCCGGGAGCTCCGTCGAACGCATCGCTGGCGGAAGCGATCATCTCCGTCTCGACGCCGGGTCGGCCGTCGCGCCGGCTGAATGTAAATGCGTAGTCGACATGAAACGGCAGCGCCGTAGGATGACCTTTGAATTCGGTCGACGAGCCATCGGTGGCGATCTGGTAGGTTGAACCCCGGCTGAGATCGATACGGATCAAGGGGGAATATTTCCAGGACCAGCACGCATCGCGCACGGCATCGATGAAAGCACGTTGATCGGCCGTAACCGGCTGCTCGAGCGGATCGACCTTGAACACCGCGCCATCGGTCTCGATGCGCAGCCGCACCTTGACCACGGTCGGCGGAACATGGCGCGCCAGCAGGCTCGCGGGATAGATCGGCAAACCATTGCCGGGGTCCGGTTTGGGCTGGATGAATTCCAGGCGCGGTGGATCGACCTGCGCCGGAGCCTCGGCGAGTGCCGTCGAGCGCGTCGAATCTGCGGCGCGGCGCGAAGGCGCCGCAGCCGCCGTCTGCACGCCGGTATCGACGAAGCGGACCGGCGCCTCCTGTCGGGACGACGGTACGACGCAGCCGGTGAGCGCCAACAGCCCTCCGGTACATGCCACGCGGAATGCCTTCGCACTCATCGCCATCGATCCATCCACTTTTGCCGCGCAGATCGCTGCTGCAAACCACTACCCGTCTCATCGCCCGCGGCTGCGGACGTGGATTTGGCATTCGCCGAGGCAGCGACGCATCACTGCCTGCGATTCTAGTGCGTACGCGCCGTTCCAGCGGCGGGGATGATGCTCGGCCCCGTCGCCGTTTCGATGGGGCATGCGACTCCACCCGTGCATTTCTGGGTCTGAAAGTCCGTCAACGCCTTGCGCGAGATCTCAGCCTTGGCGATCTCGTCCCGGTAGGTGTGACAGCTTTCGGTTCGGATATGCGATCCGGCAATCGGCTCGCGTTGGCAGATAACTCGGTCGCCGTCGCGCTGGGTCAGGATCGAATTGATGGTCTCCTGCGCATCGAACAGCTTGATCTTCGCATCCGCCTGCATCGTTTCTACCGAACTGGACTGGGCGAACAAAGCGTCCATTTCGGCGAACTTGGCCTCGATCGTCCTGCGCTCGGCAGGCTTGACGAACTCGAATCGGCCACCCGCATGCATCTCACTGCGCACTTCTTCGGCAACCTGGCCGAGCTTCGCGCGCGAATCGGCGTTCTTGGTGGTCTCGGTGAAATTCTCTTCCGCCGACGCGAAGCCCAAAGGCAGCATTGCCGCCGCCAGTACACAAGCCAACAAACCTTTCATGTGACACCTCACCAGGTTGACCCAGGAATTCCGAATTCAATATGTCTGCCGATGGATCGATTCTAGAATCGCCCCTTTGGAATTGTCAACGAATAGCTTCGTACGTTACGTTCATCGACCGTATTTTTCGGTGTCCCGGCTCGTCTCGAACCTCGAAACAAGTAAAACGGTCAAGAGTTGGGAAATCCGCCATTGCGATCGCCTGCAAGGAGCGTCGCGCCAGCGCGTGTGGACGCGCAGCACATGAGAGCCGTCAGAGCCCTGCGCGCTGATCGCCAACCGGCGCAGGGATCTATCGCTCTCCACGTTCAAGCCCTGGCGCCGCCGCAGTCCGGGAAACATCAGCATCCACAGTCCAACCACGATCAGCGTGCCGAAGCCACCGACTGGCATGCCCGAATAAACGCCACGTCGAAGCCCTCTTACGCTTCGCGGGAGGGCTAGATTCTCGCTACAGGCCTCCAGCCCGGCACGATCGTGGCGGCCGCTGCTGCGCGATCACCAGTCCGTCGGCCGGTAGTCCTTGAGGAACTTGCCCCATTCGTGTTCGCCGGTGCTGAAGCCGCCGATGATCGGATCGACGATGCGCGCGGCGCCGTCGACGATGTCCAGCGGCGGATGGAAGCGTTCCTCGACGACCTTGCGCGCCGCGATCTCGGCTGGATCCTCGTCCGTCACCCAACCGGTGTCGACCGCGTTCATGTGAATACCATCATTCTGATAGTCGGTCGCCGACGTGCGCGTCATCATGTTGAGTGCCGCCTTGGCCATGTTCGTGTGCGGATGCCGCGACGTCTTGAAGTTGCGGTAGAACTGCCCTTCCACCGCCGACACGTTGACGATGTGCTTGTCGCGCTCCGGCGTCCGCAGCATCAGCGGCTTCAAGCGCGCATTGATCAGGAAGGGAGCGACAGCGTTGACCAGCTGCACTTCGAGCAGTTCGACCGACGGCACTTCGGCCAGCAGCAGCCGCCACGAATTGCGTCCGCGCAAATCGACCTGCTGCAGATCCTGATCAAGCCGGCCCTGAGGAAACAGATGTTGCTGGCCGGCGAACTCCTCTGCCAGCAACGGCACCTGAGACAACTCGGCCGCACGCGTGATGCCGGGCGCGTCATCGAGCTCCCGCGCCTTTGCCAACGCGGACATCGCTCCCGCTTCGGGCAACATGTCGTAGCGGCGAAGGCCTTCGTAACGCCCCAGCAGGTTGCGCAGATGCATAGGAACGTCGTGCGCTGCGGCCGTCTCGCCCGCCATCATGTGCGCATAGAACTCCGGCGGACGACGCACCGTCTGGCAGGCGTTGTTGATGATGAAATCGAGCCGATCGCGCGTGGCGACGAGTTCGCGGCAGAACGCTTCGACGCTGGGCGTGTGGCGCAGATCCAGCCCGAATATTTCCAGGCGATCCGCCCATTCGCCGAAATCCGGCTCCTCGGCATAGCGCGCGGCGGAATCGCGCGGAAAGCGCGTCGTGACGATCAAGCTCGCGCCTGCGCGCAGCAACTTCAGACCGGCCTGATAGCCGATCTTGACGCGCCCACCGGTCAGCAGCGCAACGCGCCCGCGCAGGTCGGCGGTCTCCGTGCGCTTGGCGAAATTGAACTCGGCACACGTCGGACAGAGCTGGTCGTAGAAATGATGGATCAGCGAATACTTCTGCTTGCAGACATAGCAGTGTTGCAACTCGACTGATTCGCGGCGTTCCGGCTCATTGTCTTCCGTATCGTTCGGCACGAAGCCTTCTGGCGGGAAAACATTCGGCGTCGTGAACACCGGCCGGCGCCGCAATTCGCGAATGCCGGTCGCATGCAGCAAGGCCTCTTCGCGTTCGATCTGCGCGGCGTTACGTTCGCGCTCGGCGGCCTTGAGTTTCTGGCGCCGCAACACGGGATCCGGCTGATAGACCTGGGCAACCGCCTGATGCAGGCGTTTGCGCTCGGCCGCTGGCAATCGATCGAGCAGCGTGCGATCGGCCGCGATCGCCTCGAGCAAGATCGAGCTCGACCGTACATTTTCCGCAAGCGCGTCGTCTGCGGTTACCGGGGACATGACATTGGGTTCCTGACGTGTGTCCGGCAGGCGACTTCGATGCCGGCACTGCGAAGGACGAATGGAGGGAGAATTGCCAATTGTAGTGGTCTGCGCCGCGCTTGTTGGCTCGAGGCAGCCATTTGTCGCAGGCCGCACCACACAGACTCGCGCGAGCCACGACGCAGCGCAGGCTGTCCCGGCGGCGCCAGGCTCCCACGGAACATCGCCCTCGCGCTGCTGTCACTGCGCCGCGACTTCACCCGCTGTACTCAGCCGCTGGCGCCGGCGCAGGCTGGGAAACATGATCATCCATAGCGCAACCACGAGCAGGGTGCCGACGCCACCGACCACGGTGGAACCCACCGCGCCAAGCCATGCCGCGAGCAGCCCGGACTCGAACTCGCCGAGTTGGTTGGAGGTGTTGATGAAGATCGAGTTGACTGCGCTGACGCGGCCACGCATCGCATCAGGCGTGTCGAGCTGCACGAGGGAACCGCGAATCACCATGCTGACCATGTCGAATGCCCCGAGCGCAAACAACGCGCCAAGCGACAACCACAGGTTGGTCGACAGCGCAAATACCAGGGTCGCCATGCCGAAGCCGGCGACCGACGCGAACATGATCGCGCCGACATGGCGTTGCATGCGCTGCCGTGCCAGCCACAGCGACATCAGCAAGGCTCCCACCGCAGGGGCCGCGCGCAGCAGGCCGAGACCCCATGGACCGATGTGCAGGATGTTGCGTGCGAAGATCGGCAACAGCGCGGTGGCGCCGCCGAGCAGCACCGCGAACAGGTCCAGCGAGATCACACCGAACACGTCCTTGCGTTCGCGGATGAAATGCACGCCGGCAAACAGCGTTTTCAGAGTGGCCCGTTCGCGCACAGCTTGGGGCCGTTCGTAACGGATTTGCGTCATCAGCGTCGCCGCGACGACATACAACAAGGCCGCTATTGCATAGACGACACCTGGGCCGGCGACATACAGGAAACCACCGAGCGCAGGCCCGATGATCATCGCCGCCTGGCCGGCAGCGGACGTCATCGCCATTGCGCGCGGCAGTACCACGCTCGGCACCAGGGCCGGCAGCATCGACTGCAGCGCCGGAAACTCGAAAGCCTTGGCTATGCCGACGATGAAGATCAGGACGAGAATGCCGGCCTCGTCGATCCGATGCGTCAGCGTGAGCGCGGTCAACACGACGATTGCGATGCATTCGGCGACCTGGCCGAACAGCACGATGCGTCTTCGCTCGAATTGATCCGCCACATGCCCGGCCGGCAACGCCAGCAGCAGCGATGGAATGAATTGCACGAGGCCGATCAGACCGAGGTCGAGCGCGCGTCCGGTAATGGCATAGATCTGCCAGCCGACCGCCACAGAAAGCATCTGGAATCCGAACGACGATGCGATGCGGGCGCACCAGAACATCACGAAGGCGCGGTGCTGCAGCAACGAGTCGGACGGCGTGAGGGACGGCGACGACGGCACGGGCGCTCTCGAAAGTCAGTGACATTTTTTTTGATGCGGGGCATGGGGGTCCGCTCCCCGCCACCGAGCAAACCGCCTGCCTCCATGCGCGGCTGAATCAAGGACAATATCGCCATCGCATGGGCGAATTCAACGTGGAGAGAACATGTCCGTGAAGAGTCAGTTCGAGCTGATGGCCCGCTACAACCAATGGATGAACGCGAAGATCTATGCCGCATCGGCGCAGCTCGACGCGCTTGAACTCCATGCGGACAAGGGCGCGTTCTTCGGTTCGGTGTTCGGTACGCTGAACCACCTGCTGGTAGCCGACACGATCTGGATGAAACGCTTCGCCGATCATCCGGCGACATTTCGCGCGCTGCAGCCGGTCCGACCGATGCCGCATCCCTACTCGCTCGCGCAGGCTTTGCACAGCGAGTTCGCGTCCTTGCGCAGCGCGCGCGTGGCGATGGACGAGGTCATCCTCGCGCTCGTCGCAGAAGCGACGGATGCGGACTACGCACAGTCGTTGACCTACGCGAACAGCAAGGGCGAGGTCTTCGTGGACCCGTTTGGACCGCTGCTGCAACATGTGTTCAACCATCAAACGCATCATCGCGGCCAGATCACCACCTTGCTCAGCCAGGCAGGGTTCGACGTCGGCGTGACGGATCTGGTGACGCTCGTGCGGGCACCGCACGCCGCATGAGTGGGATCGGCGATCTCCGTGCGAGGCATGCGCGCGATGTGATTTAAACCAAATGCAAGGTATCGACGTCGTACCCTGGTCTGCCGCACCGCCTCTTGTCCGCATCCAGTGCGGACACACCTTACAGCAAGGAATACCTCTTGAACCTGGCTTCGCTTCGCACGACGATTTCTACGCTTTGCTGCGGCCCGTCTGTCGATCGAACGAAGACACACCGACGCCTGCCGCACACCTTCGGCGCCCTCTCCCTCGCAGCAGCGTGCACGCTCGCGTACGCGCAATCGCCCGCGGCGCCCCGTACGGCCTTCGTCGATGTGAACCTGGTGCCGATGGATAGCCAGCACGTGCTGCCGCACCAGACCGTGCTGGTCGAGAACGGCCGCATCAGCGCCATTGCGGCCTCGCTTGCCGTGCCGAACGATGCACGCGTCATTGAGGGTCATGGCCGCCTGTTTCTGTCGCCGGGACTGTCGGATATGCATACGCATGCGGTGAGCGCCGCAGACATGCAGCTGTATCTCGCCAACGGCGTGACCAGCGTGCTCAACATGGGCGATGCGCCAAGCGAATTCATGACGCAGATGCGCCCGGCGCTCAACCGCGGCGCAAAGCCTGGCCCGCATGTATACGCCGCCTTTGTCGTCGACGGCTCGCCGCAGTACGGCCATTTCACCGTGACGACCGCGGACGAGGCGCGCTGGATCGTGCGCTTGGCGAAGACCAATGGCTACGATTTCATCAAGGTCTACAACAACCTTTCGCCCGAGTGCTTCCAGGCCCTGATCGACGAAGGCGCGCGCCAGCATCTGCCCGTCGTCGGACACGGCGTCAGCCAAGTCGGTGTCGAACGCCAGCTCGACGCCGGTCAGCTGATGATCGCGCACACCGAAGAATTCCTCTACACCTTCTTCGCGCACCCTGGCGAGCCCGAACACGCGCCCGATCCGGCGCGGATTCCCGCCGCGATCGACGCGGTCCGACGCAACCACGCGTTCGTCACCGCCGATCTCAACACCTACGCGACGATCGCGCGTCAGTGGGGCAAGCCCGAGGTCGTCGCCGCCATGCTGCGCGAGCCCGAGGTGCGCTTGCTGGCGCCGGAGCTGCGCATCAGCTGGCGCCGGGCGCACTACGACACGCGCAAAGGCGACCTGACGCCGCAGCTCGATTTTCTGAAACGCTTCACCAAGGCGATGGCCGATGCCGACGTGGCGCTGATCGCCGGCACCGACGCGCCGTCTATACCGGGGCTCGCGCCGGGCTATTCGCTGCACGATGACCTGCGCGCGCTCGAAAGCGCTGGCCTGACGCGCTACCAGGTGTTGTCGACGGCGACGCGCACTCCGGGTGAGATGATCCGCCGCGCACATCCCGACGCGGAACCGTTCGGCACCATCCGTGCAGGCAATCGCGCCGACCTGATCCTCAGCAGCGGCAATCCGCTTGACGATCTCGCCACGCTGCGCAAACCGCTCGGTGTGATGGCGGATGGCGTCTGGTATGCGCAGGCGAACCTGCAGGGTCTGCTCGACCATCTTGCACAGGAATACGAATCGGCGATCGCGCAGCCCTGAGAGACCTGATCGCGCGCTCAGGTGAGCGCGATCGTCACCAGGAATTGCACCGCGCGGTATACATAGAGATTGAAGGCCACCACGCCGGCGAGCATGACCGCTGCAGCAGCCAGTGACGGCAGCCAGCCGAGCAGATACGCGCGCCGCAGGGCGAGCACAGCATAGGTCGGCAGCAACGCGCGCATGAGCCAGTCGAGCAGCGCTTCCGGCGGCAGCAGCGCCGCCGGCAACGCGAACTTCAACAACGCATAGCCGTGCACGACGATCTGCAGCGATGCCAGCAGGAATGCGAAGAAATGCAGCGCGAATACGAAGTGCTCAGCGAAATAGTGCCGCTGTCGTGCGAACACGAAGATCAGCATCAACACGAGCGCCGTGAACGGCACATGCAGGATAACCAGCGCCTTGCTGACATCGTCCGCCTTGGCATCGTAGGCGATGCGCTGATCGCGAAACGTATAGCCGCTGACGCCGTTTGAGGCTTTCAGTGCCGCCTCGTTGCGCTCACGCACACGCGCTTCGACCCAGGGCAGCGTGAAGCGCGTATGCATTTGACCCGTCGCGGCGCGCTGTTCGGCGCTCGGCGTTGTCTGCGCATCGGCAGCTTGCGCGCGTATCGTTCCATTGACCTGCTGGCTGAACAGCAAGGCGACGTCACTCCCACGCACCGGCGCAATGAAATACACAACGTTGATCGCCAGGAACAGCGAAATCGGCGACAGCCAGCGCACGCGACGCCCGATGAAGTATTCGTGCGACAACAGGCCTGGCCGGAACAGCAAAGCGAGCACGCTGCGCCAGACACGGCCGTCGACATCGGTCGCGCTGGCGAGGAATTGCTGCAGCAGATGGCCGAAGCGACGATCGCTTTCGACGAAGCGCTTCTGCCCGCAGGCCTGACAAAACGCGCCGGTCAACAGCGCGCCCCAGTTCGTACACGTGGTCACTGAGCCTTCGTCCTCCGCGTGCGCCGTGGAGGGAAGTCTAGCGCGAGCCGGAATTTTCGCGTTCAAGCGCGATCGCAAACGCTCTTCGCCGCCGTTCGCTGGGTCGGCTGCACCGCCGTTCGAGCCAGTTGACAAATCTACCAACTGGTAGGTAGATTTAGCCGCATGGTCAGCGATACCCGCAACCGCCTGCTGCAGGAAGCCGAAGTGCTCATTCGCACGCGCGGCTACGCCGCCTTCAGCTATGCGGATCTGTCCGAGCGTGTGCGCGTGCGCAAAGCGAGCGTGCACTACTACTTTCCCACCAAAGAGGACCTGATCGTCGTCCTGGTGCAGGAATACATCGAGCGTTTCGTCACCAAGCTGGATGACATCACGCGACAGCACGCGCAAGCGCGCGATCGTCTGCTCGCTTACGCGCAGCTGTTCCTCGATGGATTCGAGAAAGGCCTGCTGCCGCTGTGCGGCGCTCTCTCGGCCGAGAGAGCGGCGTTGCCAGAGATCATGCACCCGACGATCACGCATTTTTTCCAGATTCATCTCGACTGGCTGGTCGGCGTACTCGAAGCCGGAGTGAGCGCTGGAACACTGCATGCGAATGTGGTGCCGGCTCGCACGGCAATGCTGCTGCTCAGCACGCTCGAAGGCGGCAGCTTCGTCGGCTGGGCGTTGCAGCAGAAGGCGCCGGTGCTCGCTGCGTTCGAAGCGGCGCTGAGCACGATCGAGGCAGCGCCTCCGAAGCGCGTGCGGCGGAAATCAGCGGTTCCTGCCAAACCCGCTGCGACGCGTCGCAGAAAAGGAAGTCCCACACGCGCACGCCGCCGCTAGTTCCTGCAACACCTGCCGGCCCAGCCAGGCTGCAGGAGTGACATCACCCACCAAGAGGAAGCACACATGAGCGACACGCATAGCGGCACTTGTTTCTGCGGCGCCGTCGAGATCGAAGTCACCGGCGCTCCCGAGGCGATGGGCTACTGCCATTGCGCATCCTGCCGTTCCTGGTCTGCCGGACCGGTGAACGCGTTTACCTTGTGGAAACCGGAGCAAGTGAAAGTCACCCAGGGCGCCGAGTTCGTCGGCCACTTCGCGAAAACGGAAACCAGTGACCGCAAATTCTGCACGCAATGCGGCGGACATCTGATGACCGATCACCCGACCTTCGGACTGACCGACGTGTATGCGGCGACCATTCCCAGCCTGGCGTTCGCGCCTGGGGTCCACGTCAACTATGCCGAGAGCGTGCTGCGCGTTAAGGATGGCCTGCCGAAACTGCGCGACTTCCCCGCCGAACTCGGTGGTTCCGGCGTGGCCGTGCCCGAATAGAAAGCATGCCGCAGCGCTTCCCTTTCAGGCGGTGCGCGAGGGGGTGATGCTGCGGCGCGCGAATCGTGCAGCGGCGCTGCGCAATACGGCATCAGCGGCGACGTTGAACGACCCCGTCCGCGATTCGATTCAATCGCGGACACGATAGGAAAATCCCCGGCCGCACACGGATGCGACCGGGGATATTCCGGCAAGCCATCGAATTGCTCAGATCGGCAATTCAAATCCGTTCGCGAAAATCGTGTCGTTCGCGTACGGAATGCAGGCGGAAAACTCCGAAGTATTGCCGGCGGCGTCGGTCGCCGTCGCGGTGATGCCGGCGCCATTGGGCAGGCTGCCGAGATCGCCCGGCCCTTGCGGCACCGCGAAACTCACGCTGCCGTCGCCGCCGACCTGGCCGATTGAAATCGTCACCGACGTGCTGCCGATCCAGCCGTAACCCTGGCGGTTGTCGTTCGCGTAACAGCCCGTCGGATTGTCGTAAAAGTCGATGCGATAGTCGCCCAGGGTCGATTCGAGCGACCCGTTGAAAGTGCCGCTCGAAAGTCCGCCCACCGCGGTGGAAAGGACCGGGTAGTTCAGACCCCGGTTGGCATAGTCCGGCGTCAGCGAAGCACCGTCGTTGTCGTTCGGCAGAATGCCGCTCGTGGCAAGGTCGATGCCGAGTCCGCCGTTGCGGTAGATGCCGTTGCGACGGATCTTGTTGCCGCGGCCTATCTCGACCCAAACGCCCTGGGTCGCGTTGTCGGACAGCACGTTGTAGCGGATCGTGTTCGTCGACGGCGCATCGCCGGGATCGCCCTGCAGATGGATGCCGGCCGACCCGTTGCCGTACGGACCCGTGCTGCCCCAGGAAAAGCCGATCAAGTTACTCTCGATCGTGTTGTCGTGTGCGCCGCCGTTGACGATGGCGATACCCGACTGCGCGTTGTCGCCGATCCAGTTGCCGCTGATTTCATTGTCGTGGCCGGCCAGGTAGATGCCGCGCGCTGCATTGCCGAGGTTGGTGAAATGGCCACTGTCGTCACCGCTCCAGTCGACGCCGAGCAGGTTGTTGATGATCTGGTTGTTGTGGGTACCCCCTGACGTGCTGCCGAACATGTCGATGGCGCTGCCGTCGGTGCCGCCGATCACGTTGCGATCGGCCACGTCGTCGCTGCCGATCAGCGCATCGTGTGTCGCCGCATCCAGGCGAATGCCGACGCCATTGGTCGTCAGTGCGTGACCGCTGGCGTGGCCGCCGAAACGGCTGCCACCAACGAAGTGTCCGCTGCCGGCGCCGAACGCGAGCGCCGCCTCGGAGAACCCGCTGAAGGCGAGGCCGCGGACTGACAAGGCGACACCGTCGTCGGCACTGGTCGGCACCTGCAGCGCCTTGATGACGGAGCTGTTGCCGGCTTCGAGGATCACGCACAGCTTGGCGTCATCGCCAAATTCAAGATCATTCGCGGCCGCCCCGGTCTGCGTGAAACCATTGATGATCAGCGGCACGCTGATTGACGGCAGCAGCGAATTCAGCGTGATCACGTGCGGCCCGCAGCCCGAGCCGATGTCGAACGAGATCAGGCCGCTGCCGTGCGATATCGCACCGGTGATTGCCGAGCGCAGCGAGCCGCTGCCCGAATCGTTGGTATTGGTTACCGTCTGCAGGAAGGCGTCATTGATGCTCGATTCGTAGGCGCCGCGATCCGGCGCCGTGCCGACAACGCGGTTGCGCCCCGGCAGATCGGTCGATGGCAGGCCGCCCGGTGCGGTCGGGCTGCCGGTGTTGATCACCGGCGACGGCGGCGATTCGATCGGACGGTAGTCGCTGTCAAGATGCGGGTTGCCGCTTTGCGAGCCGAGTTCGATCGCCCCCGGCGTGTCGTGCGGACCGAGCTGGTTGTTGACAAGCATGGGTAGCGTCGGATTGCCGAGATCGGTATTGAGGTCCAGCTCGTCATTGCCGTAGAAGATGTTGTTGGTCGCGGCAAATGTGCCACGACCGTCGCCGCTCGAGCTCGTATGGTTGTACATGCAGACGCCGGAACCACTGCCGTTCGTGCTGCCGGTATTGTCGACAACGGTGTTGTTGACCATCTGCACCTTCGGATGGCCATATACGACATTGAAATACACATGGCACTCGCCCCCGGCATTGTTCGCAACCAGCGTGTCGACAAGACGGATCGTGCCGTCGACGTCGTCATCCTGGTTCCACCATACGACCTGTATACCGCTGCCGTCGATGAATGCGTCGCGTCGCAGCAAAAACGTAGTGCCAGCCGGCAGATCGCCGTCGTCACGTGCCGCTTCGAAAAACGCAGGCACCGACCATGTCACGCCTTCGAGCGTGAAGTCTCCGGTTACGAAAGCGCCGTCTTGGCCCTGCAGTGCGGAATCGTAGAACACGGTATTGCCGACGTCGATATCGCGACTGGCGCAACTGGCCGTGTAGCCGCCGAGCAGCTCGGATCCGGTCTGAAGGAACGCGACCGGCGTGTTGCTACCGTGCATGACTGTGTTGTGAAGGTCATAGTGGCCCTGCACGATCTTGACCGTCGTCGGGACGAACTGCGCGTTCGCCAATGCGCTCGCCAGCTGTGCATCGCTGGAGACGCAGATCGGAATACCCCCCGCGTTTGCCTGCACCGCCAGGGACGCGCACCCGGCGCATAGGGCGCTTACAGCCCATCCGGTCCGGCTTGTGCATCTATCGAAACGCGAATGCTTCATCATTAGCTTACCCTCGCAGAGGTCGAACTCGACCGTCTTTCCTGCTACACGCAAGTCGGCGCAAGAAGCGGGCGGACGTGCGTGAGGGGTCGCCAGCGCATAGAGTCGGCGCTCGAGGCGGCTGTAGGCTAAGGCCAGGTTGGTGGCTTGTGCGCCGCTCGTTCTGTCCGGCGACGCCCCTCCGCAATCGACCGATGCGCCTGACGCCGGGTACGATGAGGCGGCTCGCGCCGACGGCCGTGAAGAGGGCGCGCCGCTGCGACAGGCATCGACGATGCGCGAGCCGTTCGTCGGCAACGCCAACCCGCCCGCGCGTGAAGCACGCAACCGGGTCGCGCGATCGCAAAGCGCGAAGAGTCCCGATGGCGATGGCAGTGACTAACGGCGCTTTGGGAAGCCCGCAGGCTGCGCTATGTTGCCCATTCATGCCGCCGCACGCTCGCTGCGACGGTTTCCCCGAAACTTCGTCCAGGGATCGAACATGCCGCTCCGACCGCTAGTCTTGCTGCTGTCCCTCTGCGCCGCCGTGTCCGCTACGGCTGCCCCGGCCACCGCACCTTCGCGTGTGCTGACCGGCGCGGATCTGTTCAACCTCGAAGTCGCCAGCGATCCGCAGATCGCCCCCGATGGCAAGACGATCGTCTACGCGCGGCGTGCGAACGACATCATGACCGATCGCACGCACTCGTCGATCTGGTCGATCGACGTCGCCAGCGGCAGGCAGACACCGCTGATCACGGGCCCGGGTTCGCATGGGCAGCCGCGCTGGTCGCCTGACGGCAGCAAGCTTGCGTACATCTCCAGCGCCGACGACAAGGTCGGCGCGCAACTCTACGTGCGCTGGATGAAGGCCGCTGTGACCGCGCGCATTACCGGCCTGCCCGACACGCCGCACGCGATCGCCTGGTCGCCGGATGGCGAACGGCTCGCCTATGCGATGTTCGTTCCCGACGAAGCGACCAAACTCGGCAAGGCACCGGACAAGCCGGCCGACGCGAAATGGGCCGAGCCATTGCAGGTGATCGATACGGTCGTCTATCGGACCGACGAGGGCGGTTACGAGAAAGCCGGCTACGATCAGATCTTCTGGGTTTCCGCCGAGGGCGGCGCGCCGACACAGCTGACCTTCGGCGCACGCAACGCGGGCGGCCGCGTGTCGTGGTCGCCGGACGGGCGCGCCGTCGTGTTCAGTGCAAACCTGTCGCCGGACTGGCAGCGCGACCTCGTCAACAGCGAGGTACACGAAATCTCGATCGATACGCTGGCCGTACGCACCCTCACCCATCGCAAAGGGCCGGATACTTCGCCGGCCGTTTCGCCCGACGGCAAGTCGATCGCCTACATCGGGTTCGACGATCGCTACGTCGGCTATCAGAACCGGCAGTTGTCGGTGATGAACCGCGACGGCGGCGGCTCACGCGTGCTGACGGCCAGCCTCGACCGTACCGTCGGCGACCCGGTCTGGGCCGCCGACAGCCGCTCGATCTATGTCGACTATGACGAACACGGCAGCGTGCGCGTCGCGCGCGTGGGACTCGACGGCAGTATCCGCACCGTGGCCGAGCACCTGACCGGCAGCGACTTCGACCGCCCCTACAGCGGCGGCCAGTTCAGTGTCGCACGCGACGGCAGCGTGGCGTTCACCAGCGGCACGACACAGCGTCCATCCGACGTCTGGATCACGCACGGCGGCGACGCGAAGCGACTGACGAATCTCAACGAATCCCTGTTCTCCAGCAAGAAGCTCGGCAACGTACAGAAGCTCGACGTGACGGCATTCGACAAGCTGCCGATCGACGCCTGGCTGGTGACGCCGCCGGACTTCGACGCCGCGCACAAGTACCCGCTGATCCTCGAGATCCACGGCGGACCATTTGCTGCCTACGGACCCACCTTCTCAACCGACGACCAGCTGTATGCAGCCGCTGGCTATGTCGTGCTGTACATCAATCCACGCGGATCGACCGGCTATGGCGAAGCGTTCGCCAACCAGATCGACAAGGCGTATCCGGGTCACGACTACGACGATCTGATCAGCGCCGTCGATGCGGCGATCGCCAAGGGCTTCGTCGACGCCGACAACCTCTTTGTCACCGGCGGCTCCGGCGGCGGCGTTCTGACCGCGTGGATCGTCGGCAAGACCGATCGCTTCCGCGCAGCCGCGTCGCAGAAGCCCGTGATCGACTGGGCCAGCTTCGTGCTGACGTCGGATGTGACGCCGATCTTCGCGCGCTACTGGTTCGGCAAATTCCCCTGGGAAGACCCGCAGGGCTACTGGGCGCGTTCGCCGCTGTCGTTGGTCGGCAACGTGAAGACGCCGACCCTGGTCGTCGTCGGATCGAACGACTACCGCACGCCGGACAGCGAGGCCGAGCAGTACTACGAGGCGCTCCAGCTGCGCGGCATTCCGACCGCGCTGGTGAAGGTGCCTGGCGCCAATCACGGCGGTCTGGCCGAACGCCCGTCGCAATCGGCGGCCAAGGCGTCGGCGATTCTTGCCTGGTTCGAGCGCTATCGCACGAACGCGCCGACACTAGGAACCTCTTCTCACTAGGCAGGCATCGCGATGATGCGCGCAGCCCGCGAGCGAAGCGCCGCGGGCTGCGCAAAGTTGGCCTGAAGCAACTGCGATGCAGGAGCGCCAGGTCCTATGAGCCGCGCTGGAAATTCATTACCCAGTTCGTCTCCCATGTCTTGCCTGCATCAGACGAGTACGCCTGCTCCCAGCGCGCCGAAACCGGCGTGATCGCCGACCACTGGTAGCGCACGCGCACCGGTTTTCCGTTGAAGGTATCGTCGGAATAGAACGTGCCGACACCGTGCTCGAAGCGACCCTTGACCGGCGGATCCAGATCGGCGGACGGATTGCGTCCGTCCAGCCACCAGATGGTCCACAGGCCGGTTTTCGGATCGTACGAACGCAAGCCGACGCCGCGATAGGCATCGCCCGGCAAATCGATCGTGTTCTCGTCGACGTTGCCCCAGCCGGCCATCAGCGGACGATTGCCGCAGGTTCCCTCGAACTCGACCCAGTCGTGGCTGCCGGCGAGACGCTCCCTCAGCCGGCGATGATGCACGCGCCATTCGCCGACGAGAAAGTCGAAGTCATGAAAACCGCCGAGATCGGCAGGCGACTGCGCAGGTTTGGGAGCGTCCTGCGACGCCTGCGCGATGGTCGTCGGCCCGGCAACGACGGCCAGCAGTGCGCTGGCGAGATAGGCATGGAAATTCTTCATGGGGTGATCCTCTGGCGGGGTGTGCGCGTATCATGCCGACCCATACATGTCATCTGATGTCAGGTATTCCTGGCAGAGTCGAATCATGCTGGCGAGCCGCCTACTCTCGATCCTGATGCTGCTGCAGACGCGCGGCCGCATGAGTGCGGCCGAACTGGCAGCGGAGTTCGAAGTTGGCGTGCGCACGATCCATCGCGACATCGATCAGCTCAGCGCGGCAGGCATTCCGGTGTACGCCGAACGCGGTCGCCATGGCGGATTTCTGCTGCAGGACGGCTACCGCACGCTGCTCAACGGCCTCGATCAATCGGAGGCCGAAACGCTGTTCCTTGCCGGCCTGCCCGGGCCGGTTGCGCAATTGGGTCTGGCCGATGTTCTCTCCAGCGCCCGGCTGAAGCTGCTGGCGGCGCTTCCTGCGCGTATTCAACCCGGTGCGGATCGCATCGCCACGCGTTTCCATCTGGATGCGAAAACCTGGTTCCACGACGTCGATCAGCTGCCGTCACTGCCCATCGTCGCGCGCGCCGTATGGGACGAACGCATGCTCAAGCTGCGCTATCGGCGCGCCGGCGACACCGACGCGCGCTCACGCACATTGGGCCCGCTCGGGCTGGTGCTGAAAGGAGGCATCTGGTATCTCGTCGCGCAGAGCGGCACCTCGGTGCGCACCTACCGCGTGGCGAATATCCACGCTGCCGAGATATGCGCGGATGCGTTCACGCGTCCGCGCTCGTTCGATCTCGCCGCGCACTGGGACAACGCGGTGCGCGCGTACGAAGCGGGCGTCTATCACGAGCAGGCCGAAGTGCGGATTTCACCGGCTGGCATGAAACGGCTCGAATTGCTCGGTCCCTACGTGACGAGCGCCGCTGCGGCGACGGCGGGCAAGCCGGATCGACGCGGTTGGGTGCGCTGCACGCTGCCGATCGAATCGCACGATTTCGGGGTGCGCGAACTGATGCGACTGGGCGAGGACGTGATCGTCCTCGGGCCGCCCGCCTTGCGCACGCGACTGGCCAGGACCGTTGAGCGGATCGCCAGACTTCATCGCACGCGCAAACCAGCCGCACGCCCGCCGCGCGCATCATGATTTTGCAACGTCAGGGCTGCTCAGCCCACCGTCGTCACGATGCGCATGCCGCCGCGCAAGCTTCGATGCACCGGGCAACTGTCGGCGATCTGCATCAGGCGCTCGCGCACGACGTCGGTCAGATCGCCGTCGATCCAGATGGCGCGGTCGAGCTGGTCGACCTTGGCCAAGGCGTCCTCGACGCAGTGTTCGCAGTCGATCTCGTGCACCTTGCGATGCCGCACGACAACGCGGATGTCGCGCAACGGCAACCCTTTCCGCTTCGCGTAGGAATGCAGGGTCATCGCGGTGCACGCGGCGAGCGCTGCGGAGATCAGCCCGTATGGCGACGGCCCTTGATCGGTGCCGCCGACCGCAAGCGGCTCATCGGCGACGAATGCGTGTCCTGCGATATTCAGCGACGTGCGGAAGCCGAGGTTGTCGGAATGGGCGATCACCTCGCCCTCGCCCAGCGGCGCTTGCAGCTCCGGGGCGACGTTGATCTGTGGCATGACCGACTCCTCGCGATAGGAATCCGCATGCTACCCGTTGCGCCGTCAACGGTGCTGGCGCGTGCCCTTTGTTCTTCCACCTCGGCGAGCAGGACAACTCGACCTGCCTGTGCACCGACACCCGTTTCAAAGCCGTCGAGCAGCATCGGATCACGACCACGACGGACTATGCCGACGCTGACGGGGCCTGCAACGCTGCGTTCATCGGCGGCCCCGTCGCGTTGGCCTGGTCGCGTTTTGACGAAACCGCGCGCCAGCGCGCACGCGCTCGCTATCTGCGAGCCATCTCGCCGTGGCAAGACTGCCGCGGTTATCATTTGCCGGCGCCATTCGTGATCGCGATTGGCGCAGCGCCGATGTAGCGTCGACGCGCTCAATCTGCTGCGAGGTTGTCGCCGAGACGCTTTGCCGCCAGCAGCGGAATATCGGCGCGAAAGCGGTAACCCAATCGTTCGTACAAGGCTTTTGCGCGCGTATTCTCGTGGCTGACATGCAGGAACGGCACGCGCCCACTGGCAAGGATGTCGTTGGTCAGTAGCGCCATCAGGCGCTGGGCGTAGCCACGACCGCTGTAATCGGGATGCGTGCACACCGCACTGATTTCCTGATGGCCGTCGAAGCGCATGCGCTCGCCCGCCATCGCTGCCAGCGTGTCGCCGTGATAGATGCCGAAGTAGCGGCCCATCTCGATCGTGCGCGGGCGGAAGTAATGCGGATACACGAGCGCAGTCAAGGCGAGCATGTCAGCGACTTCTGCGCACGACAGCTCGCAGATCTGCGGACCGTCGACGACCGCGAGGCGTGCGGCGCAGGTCATCTGCGCGATCGAGACTGCCGCTTCAATGCTCCAGCTCGATGGCAACGGCGGCGCCAGGCCGACGAACAAGACCGATTCGCCGCTCTCGACCAGGTTCGCGAGTTGCGCCGAGGCTTCCTCGTTGTCCGCGTCCACGGCGACGAATGGTGCGGCGTCCGCTGGATAGCGCGCCGCGTTCACGCTTCTGCGCGCCAGCGCAGCGTGGGCACCGGTCAGCGACGACCAGACCGGATTGTCGAGAGGATGGCTCATCGTGATGTCGATGCGAGTGCGCGCACGACGCCGGCGGACAGGGACGCCAGAATACCTTCGTCGCTGTCCGATCGCGCGTGCGCTGTCGCGGATGTCCGCGAGCGGCCTCATCGAAGGCGCGCTCAAGCTCTGCGCATGGACTACGGCTGCCCGGCCAAATCGACGTGACGGAACAGCTGGTTGGCTTCGCCAGCCGGCAACATGTGGTCGGTCATTGTCTTGTAGCTGCCTTGATCGAGCGCCTCGCGAGCGATCCGCCGGGTCTGCGCCATGACGGCTTGCAGGGGTCCGCAGCCGAGGCTGACCCGGCGTACGCCTGCGCGCATCAGCTCGGCTGTCGGCGGCACGCCGGCGAATCCGGCGTAGACATTCAACGGTCTAGGAATCCGCTCGGCGATCTCGGCGATCTCGTCGAGGCGGGTGATTCCCGGCACGAAGACACCGTCGGCGCCGGCCTCGACATACACGCCGGCGCGACGCACGGTCTCCTCGATGCGCGCGCGCGCATCGTCATTGGGTACGAAATACGTGTTGGTGCGTGCGTTGATGAATAGGTTCACACCGACCCGCTCGGCCGTCGTTCGGATCGCCGCGATACGCTCGCCGAGCACCGATGCCGGCGTCAGCGTCGACGCGCCGGTATCGACGCCATCCTCGATATTCACGCCGACGACGCCGAACTCCAACAGCGCGCCGACAACGGCCGCGACGTCTGCCGGCGTCTGTCCGTAGCCTCGTTCGATGTCGACACTGAGCGGAGCAGCCACGACCCGGCCAATGCGACGGCAGGCGGCGATCAGTTCCTGCAGCGGCAACTGCTCGCCGTCGGCATGACCGAGCGACCACGCGATACCGGCGCTGGTCGTTGCAATCGCTTTGGCGCCCGCCTCTTCGACGATGCGCGCACTGGCCGCGTCCCAGACGTTCGGCAATACGAGTAGCTGTCCGCTATCGTGCAACCGATGGAAATGGCGTGCGCGCTCGGCGTGATTCGTGCTCATCGCGTGCTCACCGAAGGTAAAAGCCATGCGGACGGTACGCCGATGCGATCGACCCCCTCGCCGACTGCGCTTCCCGCAGTTTCTGCGCACAATCCTCGCAACACACTTCGACGGTGCGTGCGCCAACCTTTACCTTGATCGCGTACTCATCCAGCGCACAGTCGCATGCGGCACAGGTTCGTTCAGTCATGACACGGGTTTCCAGGAATGCCCGCAGTCCGGGCATGCGTAGGAGACCATCTGGCCGCAAAAGCCGCTGTCAGAATCTTTAGCGACTTGCGAGGCGATGCAGCGCTGACTGCTTGAACTGCGAAGGCGTGCGCTGATAAGCCTGACGGAAGGCAGCGCTGAAATGGCTGTGGCTGGAAAATCCCAGCTGCTGCCCCAGTGCCGAGAGATCGTCGTAGTGTTCGATCAGATCGAGTGCACGCGCCAGGCGCAGCTGCAGCTGATAGCGGTACAGCGGCAGGCCTTCCACCTGCTGGAAGACCTGGGTGAGGTAGACCGGCGAGCCGCCGACTTCGGCTGCGATCTCGGCCAGCGTCCAGCGCCTCGACAGATCGCTCGCCAGCGTCAGCTTCATGCGGTCAACGAGCCGGCGGCGGCCAGGACTCGCGGCGGATGCATGCGTCGAGCGCGGCCCGAGGGCGCGACGCACCAGGGTCAGCAACAGGGTTTCCGCTTCCAGCACTTCGGCGACGTCGTGCCGGAGACTGTGTCGCAACAAGGCAACGAGTGCCTGCGCGCGCGGATCGATGCGTTGTCGCTGCTTGCGCAATCGCAAGGGAGCGCCGTCATGCAGCAGACTCGACGGTATCAGTTCCTGCAGCAGGGACTCGCTGATGGACAACGAAAGACTGGCATCGCCACCCGCCAGTGGATGGCTGATTCGATACCTTTCCGCGGCATTGAAGAACAGCACCTGGTTCGCTTCGGCGACGGTGTCTTCGCTGCCGACATGACGTACATAGACACCACGGTACGGAAACACCAGATGGGTTGCGTCAGCGCATTCTTCCTCGCTTTTATGCCGGCAGATACCGCGGCAGGCCACATCGCGCAGCGTGATGGTCGGCGTCGTCAGCAGCGTCTGGACGGAAAATTCCGGCATGCGACTTCAGGATCTCTCAACGGCATTCAGGACGGCGAAGGCGGCGCAGATTTCGATGCGCCTCGATGGCGCGGGCTGCGAAGGGACGCACACAGGATGCCACGGGTGATCCGGGTCGACCACCGGCATCCGACCCGTGTGGTTTCCGCGAGCCGCGAACTGTTCTAGGCTCGCCCCATGAATCCAGAGACGAAACGCAAAGCTGTGCCCCTGATCAGGGCGGCCGCACTGTTGCAGCTGAAGCTGCTGATCGGCGCGGCGCGCGACCTGGTGCTCAGCCCGCTCACGCTGGTCGCCGCATTGATCGATCTTGCGCTGCTGCAACGGCAGCAGCCGCACTATCTTCGCTCCGTTCTTCGCCTCGGCGAGCACACCGACGACTGGATCGACCTGTGGTCCGGTGCGCGCGACGAACAAGCGCCGGGGCGCGAAAACGTCGATGCCCTGCTCGCTCGCGTCGAGGAAGTCGTGCGCGACCCGCACACCGGCGCACGCCGCGCGCGCGTACTCAAGCGCTGGGCCGAACGCGAAATTGCCCGCGCACGCAAGCGCGCAGCCCTGCAGATCACCTCACGCATGACATCGCAAGCGGATCGAGCTGCGGATCGCAGCGACGATTCGCGCTGACGCTCAAGCGCATTCGACCCGATCGAAAGAACGATCCCGCGTCACCGCTGA
This sequence comes from Dokdonella sp., assembly GCA_040005635.1. Lineage (GTDB taxonomy): Bacteria > Pseudomonadota > Gammaproteobacteria > Xanthomonadales > Rhodanobacteraceae > Dokdonella_A. Next base: position 58,113 of record JBDTYM010000011.1, read on the forward strand.
TTTCCGACAGGAGTACCGCCATGATGCTTTCGATCACACGCTGCGCGCGACCGCTCGCACACATAGCGCTGCTTATGACGCTGCTATCGATATCCGCGTTCGTTGGCATCGCGACCCTGCGAACAGCGATCGCCACCCCTGCAGCCGCGAGCGGATCCACCGTCGGCTGGACCGAGCAGAAAGTCAGCGCGAGCGACGGCGCGACGGATGACGACTTCGGCTATGCGGTGTCGGTTTCCGGCACGACGGCCGTCGTCGGCGTGCCGTATGCCGCGTTCGGCAGCAACGCAGGTCAAGGCGTCGCGTATGCGTACACGCAAGCGGATGGGATCTGGACCGAGCAGCAGGAACTCAGCGCAGACGACGGCGTCGCAGACGACGGTTTCGGCTTCTCGGTCTCGGTTTCCGGCGATACCCTGCTGATTGGCGCGCCCTACGCGACCGTCGGTGGCAACGCTGGCGAGGGTGCCGCCTACGTGTTCACCCGATCGAACGGTGTGTGGACCCAGGTCGGCAAGCTCAGCCCTGACGACGGCGACGCCAGCTTCAATTTTGGCTGGTCGGTCGCGCTGAGCGGTTTGACTGCGCTGGTTTCTGCACCGGTGGCGCCAGTTGGCGACAATGCGTTGCAGGGCAAGGCGTATGTGTTCGACGCAACGACGGGCGATTGGACGCAGACGCAGACGCTGGTCGCAGACGACGGCAGCGCATTCGCAACCTTCGGCTCTTCGGTTGCGCTCGATGGCACGACCGCAGTCGTCGGCGCCGCTGGCGTCAACAGTTATCTTGGCGCGGCGTATGTATTCGACGGGTCCGGCGCAAGCTGGGCGCAGACTGCCGAACTCGTACCGGACGATGGCGTGATGACCGAATTCTTCGGCCTTGCCGTCGCGGTCAGCGGCTCGACCGCACTCGTCGGTGCCTACAACCAGCGCGTCGGCAGCAACAACAGCCAGGGCTCGGCCTATGTCTACGCCGCGTCCGCGGGTGTGTGGTCGCAACAGCAGAAGCTGACCGCCAGCGACGGCGCGGCCAGCGCGCGCTTCGGGCTCTCGGTCGCGCTCGACGGTGCGACCGCGTTGATCGGCTCCTACTTCGCCGCCGTCGACGGCCATGCGCAGCAAGGCGCCGCCTACGTCTTCACGCAAGCGGGCGACAGCTGGAGCGAGGTCGACAAACTCGTCGCCAGCGATGGCGTAGCGCATGATCATTTTGGAAACGCGGTCGCTCTTTCCGGCCCTGCCGCGCTGGTCGGCGCATTCGACGTGACGATCGATGGCCATGCAAGCCAGGGCGCGGCGTACTTCTTCACGCAGGCGATCGACGACACGATCTTTGCGAACGGATTCGATGGCGCGCCGTGAGGCCGTTGGTGGACCCGACGTTCTGCGCCCCTGCCCGGAATCCCGCCATGCGTGAACTGTATCCAGAGATCGAACCGTATCGAACCCAGCGCTTTGACGTCAGCGATATCCACCAGTTGCATGTGGAGGAATGCGGCAATCCGGATGGTCTGCCAGTCATCTTCCTGCACGGCGGGCCTGGCGCGGGCGTCTCGCCTTACCATCGCCGCTTCTTCGATCCGGCGGTCTACCGCATCGTGTTGTTCGATCAGCGCGGTGCCGGAAAATCGACACCGCATGCCGAGCTGCGCGACAACACGACCTGGCATCTGGTCGCCGACATCGAAAAGATCCGCGCGCACTTCGGCATCGAGCGCTGGGTCGTCTTCGGCGGCTCCTGGGGCTCGACGCTGGCACTCGCGTATGCGCAGACGCATCCGGAGCGTGTCGTCGGGCTGGTCCTGCGCGGCATCTTCCTCGGCCGCCCAGGCGAACTGCGCTGGTTCAACGAACTCGACGGCGGCGCCTCGTGGATCTTCCCCGAGCGCTGGATGCGTTACCTCGAGCATATTCCGCTGGAAGAACGCGGCGACATGGTCGAAGCGTACTGGCGCCGCCTGGACAGCGACGATGAAGCCACGCGACTCGCTGCCGCAAACGCCTGGAGCTACTGGGAAGGCGGCAGCACCACGCTGCAGCACGATCCGAACGAAGCGGGCAACTTCGACGATCCGCTGCTGGCGCTCAGCCTGGCGCGCGCCGAGGCGCACTACTTCCGCCACAAGATCTTCCTGCAGCCCGACCAGCTGCTGCGCGACATCGCGTGCATCCGGCATCTGCCCGGCACCCTCGTGCATGGCCGTTACGACATCATCTGCCCGGTAAAGAGTGCGGTCGATCTCGCACGGGCATGGCCCGAAGCGGACTTCCATATCGTACTGGCCGGCCATAGTGCAGCCGATCCTGCCATTGTCGACATCCTGGTCAGCGCTACCGATGGTCTGGCTGATCGGTTTGGTTGAGGCTGCAACGCTTTCTCGTCATTGCGGCGAAAGCCGGACTCCAACGTCCGTACAAATTGGCGAAGCGCTGGATGACGCGATCCGCTGTTGTGAAACGCTTCGGCGTGTTCCAGCCGTCGCTGTGACACGCGGCACGAAATGATCCACAGCGATCGTCAACGATCCACCCGCGTCCGCACCGGTCGCAGCGAACCGTGGGAGCCACCGCCATGTTGCGCAAGATCCTGCACCGATCCTTCGCCCGCCCGCTGTGCAAGCGCGCGTCTGCCGAATGCGCCCCATTGCACTGCGCGATCGCGTCGCCTTCCATTGCACTGTCGCTATTCGTCGTCGCGATCGTCCCCGGCATGGCCGCCGCAGGATCGTGCGGCCTGATCGATCCGGCGTTCTGCGACACCTTCGACGCACCGGCCGGCACCGGCACGCGCTCGGGCGACTTGAACGGCACGCTGTGGGGGGTGTCGCGCCAATTGGGGCCGATCAACTCGGGACAAGGCCAATACAACGCCGTGATTCCAACGATCATGCGGCGCTGCGGGAAGGACGTGACCGTGCAGCCCCCCAACGACGTGGCGATTTGCAACGGGCAGCTCGTCGAGGCGCAGAGCGACCAGCATGGCGTCACCTCGCTCGCGATGTATCCGAAGCAGCCGTTCGACATCGCCGGGCGCACCGGCATCATCGCGTTCGACGTCAGCGACGACAGTCACGGCGCACACCGCGCGTGGCCGGAGATCTGGTACACCGATCAACCCGTTCCGGCGCCGTTCGATCATTTCAGTTCGTTGCAATCGGTGCCGCGCAATGGATTCGGCGTGCGCTTCGCCGGTTACTGCCCACCCAACGAACCCGGCTGCGGTGTGCGCTTCGTCTGTCCGGACGAGCCTGCCGACGTGCCCGTCATCACGGTCGATTCGGCCGTCGTGGTCAACGACTACGTCAGCAACGATTCCTTCATGGACGTCGGCACCGGAACGATCTCGGTACAGATGGTCGACTGCGTCAAGGCGTCGTCGGGGCCGGGCGACATGAATCATTTCGAATTGCATGTCGCGCAGGACACCATCGACGTCTATGGCACCGACGCCGGCACGACCGCGCCGCTGAAGAAGATTGCCGTGATCAGCAACATGTCGCTGACGCTGACGCGCGGCCTGATCTGGATGGAAGACGTGCACTACAACGGCGACAAGGATGGCCCGGACCAGGGCACGCACACGTTCACCTGGGACAACGTCGGCTTCGATGGTCCGGTGCTGGCGCGCGACCTCACCTTCGACGTGCTCGACCGGCTGAGCCCGGTTGGCGACAACTATCCCGATCAGCTCAATCTCGGTTGGCCGACTTCGTCGAGCGACGGCCCGCCGCTGACGTTGACGATCGCGAACGTGTACCACCTTGCAGCGGCGACGGCCGCGCTATTGACTTTCAATTTCTCGTCCGACAATCCGGTCACCTTGAGTTATCGATTGAACGGTGGCAGCTGGCACGACCAGCCCTGGCCGTTCAACGCCTGCTACACGCAGAACGGGTTCGTCTCGTGTGGCCAGAAGACGATCGGCGTGCCAGTGCCTTTGTCCGAAGTGCAAGGAGGCACCAATACGGTGGAGATCAAGTCGAGCGACTGGACCGAAATCTCCAACGTGGATCTGGTGCTGGTCGGCGCCGGCGGCGTAGCCGATCCGGATCGGATCTTCGCCGACGGGTTTCAATGACAGCACATGCGTCGCCAAGCGTGCGCCTGCGGCATTCGCGCCGATGTCATCGGCCTTGCGCGCGTGCCGGCGCAAGTGATGCACATCCGCCGCGGCCGCCACCTAAGCGACAATGAAGCGGCTATGGCGTAATGCCATCTGGCGAACGGTTGACCATCCCCGCGTCATCGACAGCGACCAACGGGTTGTTGCCCCAGGCGACGCCGAGCACGAAGTTGCCGGTCGGCATCGGATTGGCCCATTGCCAGTGCGCCTGGACGGACGCGATAGGCGCACACGCGAGCAGCACGAAGCACACCAGCCCG